>NZ_DAMDAK010000021.1:8969-16042 GCF_032094055.1 Carnobacterium sp. | reverse complement strand
TGCCAAAAGATTGGGATAGCGAATTACCGACTTTTTCAGTAGAAGATGATGCTTTAGCTTCCCGTGTAACAAGTAGTCAAACGTTGTCAGCGATCTCTAAAAAAGTTCCTTCTTTCTGGGGAGGTTCAGCCGACTTATCTTCTTCAAACAACACCATGGTATCTGGCGAAAAAGACTTCCAGCCTGGACAATATGAAGGACGCAATATTTGGTATGGCGTACGTGAATTTGCAATGACAGCTGCAGCAAATGGCATTACTTTACATGGAGGAACAAAAACATATGTGGGTACGTTCTTTGTCTTTACGGACTATTTAAGAGCTGCTATCCGCTTGGCTGCTATTTCAAAATTGCCTGTAACCTATGTCTTTACACACGATTCTGTAGCCGTTGGGGAAGATGGGCCAACGCATGAGCCCGTTGAACATTTATCTAGTTTACGCAGTATGCCGAACTTAACTGTCTTGCGCCCGGCAGATGGAAATGAAGTAGTAGCCGCTTGGAAAATCGCTGTTACTTCAACTGATCATCCGACTATGTTAGTGTTGTCTCGTCAAAACTTACCTGTTTTGCCTAAAACACAAGAACTAGCGCAAGAGAATGTGGCTAAAGGGGCCTATGTTCTTTCTCCTCAATCAGGCGAAACACCTGAAGGGATTTTGATTGCGACTGGATCGGAAGTAGCCTTAGCGTTGAAAGCCCAAAAAGCGTTAAAAGATGCAGGTAAAGATGTCTCAGTCGTTTCTATGCCAAGTTTTGATTTGTTTGAAAAACAAGACGCTGCTTATCAAGAATCTGTCTTGCCACGTGCTGTCCGCAAACGAGTTTCCATTGAGATGGGAGCTAGCTTTGGTTGGGAACGGTATGTCGGCCTTGATGGAGCAACAGTAGCCATTGACAAGTATGGTGCAAGTGCTCCAGGGAATACCGTTATTGAAAATTACGGGTTCACAGTTGAGAATGTTGTAGCAGTTTACAACACGTTATAGAATTTTCTAGCAATTAGCCATGTGGATTGGTGATTTTCGCAATTCACATGGCTATTTTATACAGTAGAGTACCCTTACAAGGCAAGGCGACTTAGAGAACATTTCTAAATTGCTTTCGAATCAAGTCGAGCTTGTCTCGTTTTTCTTATTATTAAACCGATAATTTCAGTAAAACCTTTACTTTTTTCTTTGTAGTGATGTTTAGCTATTTATTTTTAAGTAAAAGTCTAGTACAATTAACGAGGGAAAGAGTTCGAAAGGAGTGAATTGAAATGAATACAGGTTTAGCAATATTTTTAATTATTCTTGCATTAGTAGCAGGTTTAGTTGCCGGATTTTTCTTGGCAAGAAAATACATGATGGATTACTTCCAAAAAAACCCACCAATTAATGAAGATACTTTACGTATGTTGATGATGCAAATGGGTCAAAAACCATCTGAAAAGAAAAATAAAAAGAAGTAAGCAGCTATTAATGCTACGCTTATGTAAATCATGCGAGCAGATTTTTTCTGTTTGCATTTTTTATTTTAAAAAAATGATCAAATTAAGCGAAAAGTAGGTGAAGAAACAAAGTGGGTGTCTATAAAAAATTAGGTTGGTTCTTTAAACAAGAAAAGAAGGCATATATTACTGGAGTAAGTTTTTTGATTTTTGTTTCGCTACTACAATTGCTTCCTCCGAGAATTTTGGGAATTGTCATTGACCACATCAAGCAAGGTACGTTAACAAAAGCCATCTTGATTCAATGGCTGATTATTTTAACTGTAACAGCTGTTACACAATATCTTTTTCGTTATGTCTGGCGAATGAATATATGGGGAACTTCTGCTAAGTTAGAACGAATTTTAAGGAAAAGATTATTTGATCATTTTACGGCCATGGACGCCAGTTTTTTTCAAAAATACCGTACTGGTGATTTGATGGCTCATGCGACTAATGATTTAAATGCGATCCGAAACGTTGCAGGGGGAGGAATCTTAACTTTTGTAGATTCAATTATTACAGGGGGAATAACGGTTGTGGCGATGATGATCGTAGTAGATTGGCGTTTAACGTTAATTGCATTGATTCCACTGCCTTTTTTAGGACTAGCCTCTCGCATACTAGGTTCAAAGCTTCATGAACGTTTTCGCAGAGCTCAAGCTGCTTTTTCGCATATGAATGATAAAACACAAGAAAGCATCTCGGGAATGAAAGTGATCAAAACATTTGGTCAAGAAAACGAAGACATTGAAGAATTTAAAAGTAAAACAGCTCAAGTAGTTGTTGAAAATAGAAAAGTTTATAAAATTGATTCGCTGTTTGATCCTGTAATGACTTTTATTATTGGAATTTCTTATATTTTGACCATCACATTAGGTGGGCATATGGTTATGACAAACGTCATTACCATTGGAGACTTTGTAACGTTCATTAACTATATTGCGATGCTGGTTTGGCCAATGTTCGCTATTGGACGATTATTTAATATTTTAGAGCGCGGAAGCGCAAGTTACGACCGAGTGGATCGTATTTTACAGGAAAAGTCTAAGATCATTGAAAATCCTCACGCCATTGAAACGGCTATCACAGGAGATATCCACTACAATATTGAAAAGTTTTGTTATCCTAAAAAGACAACGACCGTTTTAGAAAATATTCATTTTGATTTAAAACGTGGTCAAACACTTGGAGTAGTTGGAAAAACAGGTTCAGGAAAAACCACGATATTTAAATTATTATTACGAGAATATGATCGCTACAAAGGTCAGATAACATATGGAGACCATGATATTAGAGATTATTCATTAAATGCCTTGCTGCAGCATATTGGATATGTGCCACAAGACCAATTTTTATTTTCAACTAGTATCAAAGAAAATATCCGTTTTGCTGACCAAGACCTTGATCAATCAATGGTAGAACACGTCGCTAGGCTGACAGCTATTCACGAAGATATTTTAGAGATGGAACAAGGCTACGATACTTTAGTAGGTGAACGAGGGGTTTCTTTATCTGGCGGACAAAAACAACGTTTAGCCATTGCTCGTGCTTTGATTATCAACCCTGAGCTATTAATTTTAGATGATGCACTTTCAGCAGTCGATGCCAAAACAGAGGAAGCAATTTTAGCAGCTTTGAAAAAGGAACGTTCTGAACAAACAACGATCATCGCTGCTCATCGTATTAGTAGTGTGCTGCATGCAGATGAAATTATTGTAGTTGAAGATGGTAAGATCACTGAGCGAGGGACTCACCTGGATTTACTTGCTCTTAATGGCTGGTACAAAGAAATGTATGATAAACAACAATTAGAACGAAATGTCAAAGGAGGGACAGACTAATGGAACAAAATACAAATTGGTCACAGTGCATTCCATTTAAAGAACAAATCAAAGTGGTGAAAAGAATATTTTCTTTTGGCGCTCCTTTTAAAAGCCGGTTTTTTATGGGAATATTTTTTGGGGTGTTGCTGGCTGTAACAAACGTTATCCTGCCCCGTATCTTACAAACTTTTATGGACGATTATTTAGCGACTCAAACAGCCACGACCCGCATCATCGCCTTTTTTGCACTAGCTTATTTTGGAGTAACCCTCATTAAAATCATTGTTTGGTATTTAAATTTATATTTATTTAATTTAGCATCAGAAAAAACAGTTGAGAATATTCGCAATAAGATTTTCTCGAAATTGCATACGTTGGGAATGAGATTTTATGATCAAACACCAGCGGGTTCAATCGTAACGCGTGTAACAAACGATACAGAAACCATCAAAGAATTTTGGGAAGTTTTCCTAACTGTTTTACAAGGTGTTTTTGGAGTGGTAGCTTCTTTTGTTGCGATGGCGTTTTTAAATTTAAAAATTACGCTATGGATCATGTTGTTTATTCCAGCACTCTTAGTGGTTGTCTGGTACTACCAAAAATACAGTTCAACTATTTACCGCAGTATGCGCGAAAAACTTAGCGTATTGAATACAAAATTAGCTGAGTCTATTTCAGGAATGAGTATCATTCAACAGTTCCGTCAAGAAAAAAGGCTGCAAAAAGATTTTGAAAAAACCAATAGCTCCTACTTTGATTCTCGTTATGCTATGGTTAAAGCTAATGCTTTGTTGCTTGGTCCAATTATTAACTTATTGGACACACTCGCGCTGGTTGTAGTACTGAGTTTCTTTGGTTATGATGCCCTTAATGGAGCAGTAGGAGTCGGAGTTATTTATGCATTTACATCTTATGTACGGAACTTCTTCAATCCAATGGTACGGATGATGGACAGCTTAAGTATTTTTCAAGATGGGATTGTCTCTAGCAGCAGAGTTTTGAAGGTTTTAGATAATCAAGAACTAACACCGCAACAAGAAGCAGACAGTCATGCGAAAATTAAAGAAGGAAAAATTGAATTCAAAAATGTCAGCTTTTCTTATGATGGAAATAAAAAAGTGTTGAACAATATTACTTTTACTGCTCATCCTGGAGAAACAGTAGCGCTCGTTGGGCATACAGGGAGCGGGAAAAGCTCAATCATTAATGTGATGATGCGGTTTTATGAATTTTCTGAAGGAGAAATCTTAATTGATGGTGTCTCGATAAAAAAATATCCCATTAGCGAATTGAGAAGTAAAATGGGCTTGGTCTTACAAGATTCTTTCTTATTTTACGGAACGATCAAAGATAATATTCGATTGAAAAATTCAGCCATTTCTGATCGTCAAATTGAAGCTGCAGCAGAATTCGTTCAAGCGGATGCTTTTATTGAACAATTGCCTGATCAGTATGATTCAAAAGTAATTGAAAGAGGTGCAAGTTATTCTAGTGGGCAAAAGCAATTAATTTCATTTGCCAGTACGATCGTAACAGACCCTAAAATCCTGATTCTGGATGAAGCAACTGCTAATATTGATACAGAAACAGAAGCTTTAATTCAAGAAGGACTTAGCAGAATGCGCCAAGGCCGTACGACATTAGCAATTGCACATCGATTATCCACAATTCGCGATGCCGATATGATTTTAGTTTTAGATCACGGTGAAATTATCGAACGCGGAACTCATGATGAATTAGTTGAAAAAAACGGTGTTTATCATGAAATGTACCGGCTGCAGAATAGTGGTCTAGTGGATTAGAAAAAACTGAACAGTACTTGTTCGGTCGGTTGATGGAATCCATGGATTTTATAACTTCTTAAACAGAAAAACTGCCCTCAATTTGAGAGCAGTTTTTTCTTGAACAGTTTAAGGTTCGATTTTATAAGTATAAGACGGATCGATTTCATGATCTAATTGATCAAAAGCTTGTTGCATTTGTCCTTCAATTTCTTTCAATTTGTCTTTTGACAATTTAGTGTTCCGGTCAATAATGATAGGATCGCCAAAACGTACAGTTACACGTTTCCGTGTCACTAGTTTAGAAAGAGTTAAGGGGCCTTGGTAAACAGCCGGGACAATCGGTACTCCGCTTAATTTTGCAATAGTGATAGCTCCTCCTTTAAGTTCGGAAGAATGTCTTGTACCTGTTGGGAAAATACCTAAATTTAAATTACCTTGTTTTAATATTTTTACCGGTGTTTTGATAGCACTCGGTCCTGGATTTTCTCGATCAACAGGAAAAGCATGTGCATGCCGGATGATCCAGCCTAAAATAGGGTTTTTGAATAGTTCTTTTTTTGCCATAAAAGCAAATTCATGAGGACTTGCTGCCAAGACCAAATAAAGCGGATCAATCCATGTCCTATGAGGAGCTACGAGAATGAATGTACCTTCTTTAGGTAATTTTTCTCTATTCTGATAATGTGCGTTCCCATTTAAAAGTAATAAAAGGAACCTGACTATACTGCGTAATGTTCTAAAAAACAATGGCTTTCAACCTTTCGCATTCAGCTGACTGAATGATAGTATTAATGATATAATTATGATTGAGTTCTAGTTTTTTAGCAAGCACTTTTCAAAATATCTAGATAAAAGATTTTTAGTAGCTCTTTTATTAAATTAAAGAGTTCAATTATCGATAGAAAAGTGAGTTTATGAAAAGAAATGAAAAAATTTTCTTTTTGTTCAAGAATGGCGTACAATAAAGAGATAGATAAAATCAAGATGAAAAGGCAATATGTATGAAAGTAGGGGAACGTTGAATGAAATGGAGCATTCCAGAACGTGTTATTGATGAGGGCAGAAAGTATGTGGCAGATAAACGAGTTCTTTCACTTAATTCAATTTTTGAGAAAAAAATTTGGACTGCCGAAGTTATGGGAAATGAAATTTATCGAGTTGAATTAGACGGTACAACTAAAGAAGAAGATTTTTGCGAATGCAATTATTGGAAAGAACATGGGTATTGTAAACATACAGTAGCTGTTGAACTAGAATTGAGAGACCGGGGAATCAGCCGGGTAATGACCGAGGAAAATGCAAAAGAAGTTGCTGCAGATTCACCAAGTCCAGGACAAGAATTAACGGAGTCATTTACACGCATTTTTCTGAATGAACATAGAGAATCACTATCGGCTTCTCAAAAAGATCAAACATTAGAACTTGAATACAAAATTGAAATGAAACCATTGAGTACAGCGCTTGTTCGTTCTAAAAGTGAAGTTTTTGCATTGAGCATTCGCGCAGGGATCGATAAACTCTATATTGTTAAAGACTTACCTGGGTTTTTTGACAGTTATTTATCTAAAAGCATATTCGAATTAAAAGCTGATCAAAGCATTGATTTTAAGCAAATTCATTTATCAGAAGCAGATAGAAATATTATGGATTTTCTTCAAAAGCAAGCCTACTCTAACCAATTAATCAGCGGCAACCAGAAGGAAACGACTTTATTGACAAACAACAAACGGTATTTGGTTTTAGCGCCTATTTTGGCAGAGTTAACGGTCCAAATGTTGCAAGAGAGCGGAAATTTACAATTTATAAATGGAAAAAACAAATATAAAACTATTGTTTTTGTTGAAAACCAACTTCCTGTTTCTTTTGAGTTATTTCAAAAGGAAGGGACGGTTACCTTGAATACTTTAAATTTAGTCGATGTTTATTTGGAAGAATACCAATGGTTTGTTGCAGATAACGTTGTTTTTCAACCTTCAAAAGAACAATTGCGTG
>NZ_DAMDAK010000021.1:2626-8959 GCF_032094055.1 Carnobacterium sp. | reverse complement strand
ATTCTACTTTTTACAGCGGTATGATGGGAAAGACATAGAAATACTTCCTCAAAATATGCCGGATTTCACTGCATATGTGATGCCAATGCTGACTAAAATAGGAGAAGTAGCCATTGATGAGGAATTGAAAAATTCATTTATTCAAGAACCATTAAAAACGACTATTTATTTTAAGTATGAAAAAGATACGGTGCATGCAACAGTAGAATTTAATTATAAACAACTTGTTTTATCTACAAATCCTGAAGAGAATCAATTACCCGATGTAGGCGTTCAAATTATACGCGATAGCCAAAAAGAAATGCAGGTACTAAATCGCTTAAAAGAATTTAATTACCATCGAACCCAAACGTCGTATGCAAAACGAATGGTGCGTGACGATGATTTTTATACTTTATTTACTAAAGAAATACCAATACTAGAGCTTGACGCAACGGTTTATGTAGATGATTTATTAGATAGCATGTTTTTAGACCAGATTGATCCTGAAACAAATATTGATATTCAAAATGATGGCTCCTTATTGGATATTCGCTTTGATATCGGCGGAATTACGTCGGAAGAAGTAGATAAGGTCTTAAAAAGTTTAAGTGAAAAGAAATCTTTCCATAAATTAGATAACGGAACCTTGATCGATTTGGATACAGATGACTTTAAACAAATTAGCGATGTATTGAATGAGCTGCGCATTTCAAAAAACTTTCAAAATGGGAAAATCAGCTTACCAAGTTATCGGGGATTAGAGTTACATGAAAAATTTGGCTTAGAAGAAAAGAACAAACAAACTTTATCTAGAAAATTTCAAGACTTAATTCAAGATTTGAATTTTCCAGATCAATTTGACGCAGTCCTTCCTAAAGGTTTGCAAGCCGATCTAAGGCCTTACCAAGTTACTGGGTATAAATGGTTAAAAATGCTTTCTAAGTATGGATTCGGCGGTATTTTAGCTGATGATATGGGACTGGGTAAAACTCTTCAAGTTATCGCATATATGCTTTCTGAGATTGAAGAAAATGGAAAAAACGATCCTTTCCTAATCGTTGCACCTGCTTCCCTGACGTATAACTGGCATTACGAAATCATGAAATTTGCACCTGCTATGGAAAGTTTTGTTGTGTCGGGAACAGCAGAAGAAAGAACTGCTATGATTCAAGCAGCTCAATCTAACCAAGTTTTAATCACGTCTTACCCTAGTTTTAGACAAGATGCCGACATCTATAAAAAACAAAGTTTTAGTCTCTTGACGTTAGATGAATCGCAAATGGTTAAAAATTACCATACCAAGACAGCACAAGCATTAAGAGGGTTAAATATAAAAAAACGATTCGCTTTAAGTGGTACACCGATTGAAAATAAGATTGAAGAATTATGGGCAATTTTCCAGTTGATCATGCCAGGATTTTTTCCGGGCATCAAACAATTTAAAACACTGCCTTATGAACAAATTTCAAAAATGATTCGTCCATTTGTATTGCGCCGAATCAAAAAAGATGTTTTAAAGGAATTGCCTGAAAAAATAGAAACAAATCTGTATAGCTCAATGACAAAAGAGCAAAAGACAGTGTATTTGGCTTACCTACAACGGATTCAAGAGAGCGTTCAGAACATGTCAGGAGAAGATTTCAGGAAAAATCGGATAGAGATTTTGTCTGGATTAACAAGATTACGTCAAATTTGTTGTGATCCAAGATTATTCCTTGAAGACTATGAAGGAGAATCGGGTAAATTAGAACAATTAAAAGAACTATTGGAAACAGCCAGAGAAAGCGGCAAACGTGTCTTGATTTTTTCTCAATTCACTTCCATGCTATCCATTATTGAAAAAGAGCTTGCTGAAAGTGGAATAGATACATTTTATATCAGCGGGCAAACTAAGCCGAAAGACCGGTTGGAAATGGTCAATCGTTTCAACGATGGTGAGAAAGAGATTTTCTTGATTTCGTTGAAAGCCGGAGGAACAGGATTAAACTTAACGGGTGCCGATACCGTGATTCTATATGACTTATGGTGGAACCCAGCTGTGGAAGAACAAGCCGCCGGTAGAGCTCACCGTTTAGGACAGAAGAAAGTCGTTGAAGTTTGGCGTTTAATAGCAGAAGGAACGATCGAGGAGAAAATCAATTCACTGCAACAAGAGAAGAAAGCCTTATTTGATCAAGTGATAACAGCTGAAGGCGGAGACCAAAAATCCTTGACCCAATTAACAGAAGCAGATATTCGCGAAATTTTGAGCATCGGAAGCTAGCTTCACTAAGCAGTAAGCAGCAAAAAAGCAGATGCTATATTTGGAGTAGAAGTTACTACTAATGCTTGAATGACCGGCTAGCTGTGCTTATCCAACGCTTTCGTAATGAGCAAGTTATATTTAATCACTTTCAAAAAAAAGAGATTATGCTTGATTTATCAGAAGATAACTTATATAATAATAAACGGTGTTAAAACACCAACTAATTTCACACCTCAAAGGATGTAAAGGACGGTGCTTGAGCGATCAAGTCTCCTTGCAGTTGATTTTGAGGGAGGGAAAAAATAAAAACCAAATGGAGGAAACAAATCATGGCAGTAATCTCAATGAAACAATTGCTTGAAGCAGGCGTACATTTTGGTCACCAAACTCGTCGTTGGAACCCTAAAATGAAACGTTTTATCTTTACAGAAAGAAACGGTATCTACATTATCGACTTACAAAAAACTGTTAAGTTAGCTGATGCAGCATACAACTACATGAAAGAAGTATCTGAAAACGGCGGAATCGCGTTATTCGTAGGTACTAAAAAACAAGCACAAGAAGCAATTAAAGAAGAAGCTATCCGTTCAGGACAATTCTATGTAAATCACCGTTGGTTAGGTGGAACATTGACAAACTGGGATACGATCCAAAAACGTATTAAACGTTTGAAAGAGATCAACAAAATGGAAGAAGACGGAACTTTTGAAGTCCTTCCTAAAAAAGAAGTAGGTATCTTACTAAAACAACGTGACCGTTTAGAAAAATTCTTAGGCGGAATTCAAGATATGCCTAGAATCCCAGACGTTATGTTTGTTGTAGATCCTCGTAAAGAACGTATTGCAATCCAAGAAGCGCATAAATTAAACATTCCAATCGTAGCTATGGTTGATACAAACTGTGATCCAGATGAAATCGATGTAATCATTCCATCTAATGATGACGCAATCCGCGCTGTTAAATTAATTACTTCTAAAATGGCTGACGCTATGATCGAAGGAAACCAAGGTGAAGATGAAGTTGTTGAAGAAACTTTCACAGCTGAAGCTCCTGCAACTAATGAAACAGCAACAATTGAAGAAATCGTCGAAGCAGTTGAAGGCGACAACGCAGAATAATTAAATAATTAACGGCTGTCTCGAGCAAAAGGAGAAGTGAGAAGCGACTTTATACGAAGCGGCATCATTTCAATTTTATTTGAGACAGCTTTTTTGTGAAATAGAAGAAAACACATTAGGAGGAAATTTATAATGGCACAAGTAACAGCTAAATTAGTTAAAGAATTACGCGATATGACAGGTGTTGGCATGATGGATGCTAAAAAAGCTCTAGTGGCAGTTGATGGAGACATCGATGCAGCAGTAGATCACTTAAGAGAAACTGGATTAGCAAAAGCTGCTAAAAAAGCAGACCGTATTGCTGCAGAAGGACTAGCAGGAGTTTTTGTTGATGGAAATGTTGCTGCTATCACAGAAATCAATTCAGAAACAGATTTTGTTTCTAAAAATGAACAATTCCAAAAATTAGTAAAAGATGTAACAGAAGCTATTGCTGAAGGCAACCCAGAAACTCTTGAAGATGCTCAAGCATTAAAAGCTGGCGACGGTACTGTTGAATCTGAAGTTCTTTCAGCAACAACGAAAATCGGAGAAAAAATTGGCCTACGTCGTTTTGCAAGAATTGAAAAAACAGATGCTGATGCTTTTGGAGCTTATTCTCATATGGGTGGACGTATCGCTGTCTTGACTATTCTTGAAGGAACAACTGACGAAGACGTTGCACGTGATGTTGCTATGCATATCGCTGCAATCAATCCTAAATATGTGTCACGTGATCAAGTTTCTCAAGAAGAAATTGACCATGAAACAAAAGTATTAACAGAACAAGCTTTAAATGAAGGAAAACCAGCTAATATCGTTGAAAAAATGATTGTTGGCCGTTTGAATAAATACTTGGCTGAAATCAGCTTACTTGACCAACCATTTGTTAAAGACCCAGACATGACTGTTGGTAAATACGTTGCTTCTAAAGGAGCTTCAGTGAAAGCTTTTGTCCGTTTTGAAGTAGGAGAAGGTATTGAAAAACGTGAAGAAAACTTTGCTGAAGAAGTAATGAGTCAAGTTAAAAAATAATAGTTCACGCTAATGGAGTATTTGGGAGGACGCATTTTTTTGCGGCCTCTTTTTTTGAAGTGCTAACTTAAAAAGAGGTAGAAACCGTTTTGACCGAAAAAGCAAAAAAATTACATATTGTTATGGATTATAAATGAAGTTTTTACTAAAATATGGTAGACTAAAAAGAGTGTAAGAGCCAATGGAGGGAAAAAAATGATTGAACCGAAATATAAACGCATTGTCTTAAAAGTCAGCGGTGAAGCTTTAGCTGGAGATTCAGGATTTGGAATACAACCACCGACAATTCAAAAAATTTGTAAAGAAATTAAAGAAGTTCGGGATTTAGGTGTTGAAGTCGCTATTGTAGTTGGCGGCGGAAATATTTGGCGCGGCCAGATTGGTTCTGAAATGGGAATGGAAAGAGCTCAAGCAGATTACATGGGAATGCTCGCAACCGTAATGAATGCATTGGCTTTACAAGACTGCCTTGAGAATGAAGGCGTTCCGACGCGAGTGCAAACATCAATTGAAATGCGTCAAATAGCCGAACCATATATCCGACGGAAAGCAGAAAGACATTTAGAAAAAGGCCGTGTAGTTATTTTTGCTGGCGGGACTGGTAATCCTTATTTTTCTACTGATACAACTGCTGCATTACGAGCTGCCGAAATTGGAGCCGATGTTATTTTAATGGCTAAAAACAATGTAGACGGTGTTTATTCTGCTGATCCAAAGACAGACAGTTCTGCAATCAAATTCGAAGAACTGACACACTTAGATGTCATCAATAAAGGCCTTCAAGTGATGGATACAACAGCTAGTTCATTAAGTATGGATAATGATATTCCATTGGTTGTCTTTAATTTAAATGAACCAGGCAATATTAAACGTGTTGCTTTAGGTGAAACGATTGGAACTACAGTAAGGGGGAAAAAAGCATGAGCAAACAATTATTAAGTGAAACTAAAGATAAAATGACAAAAGCTGAGCAAGCTTTTCAACGTGAATTAGGAACGATCCGTGCAGGACGAGCAAATGCTGCATTATTAGATCGTGTACAAGTTAGTTATTACGGTGCACCTACACCTTTAAATCAAATCGCTCAGATTTCTGTACCAGAAGCCCGAGTCTTGATGATCACGCCTTTTGATAAAACGGCTTTGAAAGAAATTGAAAAAGCCCTTCTACAAAGTGATATAGGAATCACTCCAAATAATGATGGCAATGTTATTCGCTTAGTTATTCCGCAATTGACAGAAGACAGAAGAAAAGAATTAGCTAAGCAAGTAGGAAAAGAAGCTGAAAATTCAAAAATTTCTGTTCGTAATATCCGACGCGATGCCATTGATGAATTAAAGAAAGCAGAAAAAAATAAAGAATTAACTTCAGATGATGTGCATGGCTATGAAGAAGATGTTCAAAAATTAACAGATGCCAGCATTAAAAATATTGACGCTATTGCTGCTGAAAAAGAAAAAGAGTTGTTAGAAGTTTAATTCCTTGTCTTTAAGTAAAAACACCTCACAAACCTTACTGAATAAAGGTCATGAGGTGTTTTCTTTTTTTGTTTACTGTTCTTTCTTGGTTTGGGGCTTATCCTCTTTTAATAAATAAGATGTAATTTTTGCGGCAAAGTAAGAAACAATAAAACTAACAAGCATGTTTTTAACTCTTTTTTTCATAGAATTCCTTCCTTTCTTTTGGTAGATAACCAACTAGCGATGTAAAGAAAGTATACCATTTTTACTGTTAAAGTAAAAAATATAGCTTGTTGATTAACCTCAGGAAATGGAACTTTTCTTTATAATCCTCCTTTTAAGTTTTTTAAAATTTATAGGAAACCGTTAAGTTCTTTATTTATTGTAGGCATTTATATCAGATTTTGCTACAATAGTATAAGTTGCTGAGTAATGGACCGGAGGGATTTAGATGAAACATTTTTTTAGAAATGAAAAAAATAAACCGACTGATACAACTGAAATGCTTTTTAAT
>NZ_DAMDAK010000021.1:0-2616 GCF_032094055.1 Carnobacterium sp. | reverse complement strand
AATGAAGCAGAAAAAATTCCTCATCACATTGCAATCATTATGGATGGGAATGGACGATGGGCTCAAAAGAAATTTCTTCCGCGAATCGCTGGACATAAAGAAGGCATGAATACTGTAAAAAAAATAACAAAGCGCGCCAGCCAAATAGGCGTAAAAGTCCTGACTTTATATGCATTTTCCACTGAAAATTGGAAACGTCCAGATACGGAGGTCAGTTTTTTAATGCAATTGCCAGTCGATTTTTTTGATACATTTGTACCAGACCTCATTAAAGAAAATGTAAAAGTTCAAGTAATCGGCTTCACAGATCAATTGCCTATACATACAAAAAAAGCAGTTGAACAAGCGATTGAAGATACAAAGAATAATACGGGAATGATTCTGAACTTTGCTTTAAATTATGGAAGCCGCAGCGAAATGCTAGAGGCTACTAAACAAATTGCTGAACAAGTGAAAGCAGGAGAATTAGCCGTTGAAGATATCAACGAAGTCGTCTTTGAACAACAGTTGATGACTACAACATTAGGGGAGTATCAAGATGTCGATTATATGATTCGCACGAGTGGAGAAGAAAGAATCAGCAATTTTTTACTTTGGCAAAATGCTTATAGCGAATTTTACTTTACAAAAATATTGTGGCCCGATTTTGATGAGGCTGCTTTAGAACAAGCGATTGGAGTTTATCAAACACGGCATAGACGTTTTGGTGGATTATAGATTGAGGAGGAAAAAAAGTGAAACAAAGAGTCATTACAGCAGTACTCTCTTTTTTAGTCTTTGTACCGATTGTTTATACAGGGTCATGGCTATTAGAAATTACTGTCGCGTTACTTGGAATTATTAGCTTATTTGAATTATTTAGAATGAAAGGCAACGCTCTATTCTCTATTGAAGGTATCATTGCTATTATAGGATTATTGCTTATTTTATTACCTTCAGAACGCCTTCCATGGCTCACAGCTATTTATTCAACAGACATATTATTTTATATTTGCGGTTTATTGTTATTGGCAGCAACTGTTTTTTCAAAAAACAAGTTTACTTTTGATGATGCTGCATGTACATTGGGTATGGATTTAAATATTTTGTACTCGTACGTTCAGAAAGTCTAGCTTTATTGTTATTAGCTTTATTTATTGTTTGGTCTACAGATATCGGCGCATATTTATTTGGACGTAAATTTGGGAAAACTAAATTAGCTCCTAGCATTAGTCCTAACAAAACGATTGAAGGTTCTTTGGGTGGAATTATCAGCGCCATAATTGTTTCTACTCTCTTTTTACTGATTCATCCATTGCATTTTTCATGGTCATGGGGAATTTTACTAACGGTCTTAATTTCGATCTCTGGACAATTAGGCGATCTTGTAGAATCAGCTTTTAAACGTCACTATCAGGTAAAAGATTCCGGAAAAATTTTACCAGGACATGGTGGGATTTTGGATAGATTTGATAGTATTTTATTTGCTCTACCTGTGTTACATTTATTGACACTAATATAATTCATGAAAGGAAGTGAAAAAGTAGTTGTCATTTAACGATAACTACTTTTATTGTCATGAAAAAAATTTGTTTATTAGGAGCCACTGGTTCGATCGGCAACAGTACAGTCCAAGTAGTTCAAGCTTATCCCGCATTATTTAAAGTGGTATCATTTTCTTTTTATCAAAATATAAAAAAAGGACGGGAATTAATTGAGGCCTTAGCTCCTAAAATGGTTGCTGTTGCTACAAAAGAACTAGCTAAAAAATTAAGTCTGGAGTACCCTAGAATTAAATTTACATATGGAGCAGAAGGCTTATCGGAGATTGCTGTATTAGAAGAGATTGATACGGTCGTAACGGCTGTGATGGGAAGTATCGGTTTATTACCGACACTGTCAGCGATTGAATCAGGTAAAGAGATCGCCTTAGCCAATAAAGAGACTCTCGTTATGGCTGGTGAACTGGTAATGAAAACGGCTAAACAAAATAATATATCGATTTTCCCTTTAGATAGCGAACATTCTGCTATTTTTCAATGTTTGCAAGGTGAAAATAAAAAAGATATCAGTCAATTGCTTATTACGGCTTCAGGCGGAAGTTTTCGAGATTATACACGTGAGCAACTAAAAAGTGTCACAGTAGCTGATGCGTTAAAACACCCAAATTGGTCAATGGGGCCTAAAATCACGATTGATTCAGCTACGATGATGAATAAAGGTTTAGAAGTCATCGAAGCCCGGTGGTTATTTGATATAGATTATGATAGAATTAAGGTTGTTTTACACCGTGAAAGCAACGTACATTCAATGGTTCAATTTAATGACGGAGCGATAAAAGCTCAAATAGGTGCGAGCGATATGCGTGAGCCTATCCAATATGCATTGACTTATCCTGATCGGCTGCCAATTAAAAAACCTATTCCTTTTGATTTGACTACTATTGGTCAGTTGAATTTTGAAAGCATGGATTTTAATCGGTTTCCATTATTGCATCTTGCTTACGAAACTGGCAAAATAGGTGGAACAGCCACAACGATCATGAATGCAGCGAATGAGATTGCAGTTGCTGCGTTCTTACAAGGAAAAATCTCGTTTTTGGAAATTGAAAGATTAGTTGACCGAGCAGTTCATCTA
>NZ_DAMDAK010000020.1:22513-33554 GCF_032094055.1 Carnobacterium sp. | reverse complement strand
AGACAATTCTTGCTCCGTTTTTAATAATTTTCGTAAAGTAAATTCATTTTCTTTTTTAAGCACCTTTAAAATAGATTGTCCGATGGCTTCTTCTTGAGAAGTATTCAACATTTCCATTGCCATTTCATTAATGATCACAATTTTTCCTCTGCGATCCGTCGCAATAACCCCATCTGTCATATGTGTTAAAACACTATTTAGTCTTCTTCTTTCTGCTTCAGTCGATTCTTGCGCTTCCTCAACTTTAATAGACAGGTCATTGATTGCCAGTGACAATTGCCCTAACTCATCTTCTCCATAAATTTTTACTTGACCAGAATAATTTCCTCCTGCCATTTGAATGGCTTGATGGGTCATTTCTGTAATGGGTTTTGTAATAGCACGTGAAATAAATAAGGCTAATAGGATTGTCAGACCAACGGCTAACAGTGAAGCATTTAAAAAGATGACTGTAATTTCTTCTATCTGCTGATAAACACTCTCAATATTGGTTTTTAGTGAAATAACGCCTAATACTTCATTAGATCCATCATTCGCTATAATTGGAGAAACCAACTTCCAGATGCGGTCGTTGGTTGTTTTGTCGGTATATTGATTTGTGATTTTACTGCTCAATAGTAAGGCTTGGTGAACATCACGGTCATTAGAATTTCCGCCGACAATCGATTGATTTGTACTGTCGCTTGTTCCTAAAATATGGTGTTGAGGATTAATGACTTGAGCTTCCAACACACCATTACCTGAAAAGTCTGCTAAGAGTCTGCTGATTTCTTCAGTTAAGTTCTGATCTTCGTCATTTTCCAATAAAGGCTGCAGCGTATTATCCAAAAAGCCAACTTGAAGACGTCGTTCTTCTTGGAAATTATCAACCAATTGGGTTTCTAACTGACGGATAAAATACGCCCCAATTAATTCAAGTGCAACCAATAATAAAATAATAAAAACAAATACGATTTTAAAATCAATAGATTGAAAAAAACCGATTTTTTTCTTCATAAACAATTACTCCTGTTCAGGATTTCTTAGATAATACCCCACGCCTCGTCTAGTGACCAGCCACGCCGGGTGACTTGGGCTATCTTCAATCTTTTCTCTTAATCTTCTGACAGTGACATCAACTGTCCGAACATCCCCAAAATAATCATATCCCCAAACTGTTTGCAACAAGTGTTCTCTCGTCATCACTTGTCCTAAATGTCTAGCCAGATAATGCAACAATTCAAATTCACGGTGTGTCAATTCGATTGTTTCACCTCTTTTAGATACAATATAAGCATCCGGGTGTACGGTTAACGCACCTATCTCAATATCATTTGTTTCTTCTTCTTCAACCACTGCTGGTCTTGCGTTGCCATGGCGCCGTAAATTCGCTTTTACCCGTGCCACTAATTCGCGATTTGAAAAAGGCTTTGTTACATAGTCATCTGCACCTAATTCTAAACCAAGAACTTTATCAATTTCTGAATCCTTCGCTGTCACCATAATGATCGGCATATCATGTGTTTTTCTTATTTCCCGACACACTTCTAATCCGTCAATTTTAGGCAGCATTAAATCCAATACAATTAAATCTGGTTCAACTTCTTCAACTTTTTCTAAGGCTTCTTCACCATCATAAGCGGTATAAACGTCATACCCTTCTTTTGTTAAATTAAATTTCACAATATCTGAAATTGGTTTTTCGTCGTCCACTACTAGTATCTTTTTCAATGTAAACCCTCCTTGGAGTTTCAAACTTTCAGACAAGAGGACACAATCATTCCACTTTATCCTTCATTATACCTAACCGTTGAAAAAAGTGCAAAAAAATTAGAATATCGCTTTCTTGCTCTCGTTAACAGATTAAGAAAATAAACCTGAAAAAACATTTTTCAGGTTTCTGCTTCTATCTTCTTTATTTTTCTATCGATTTAAAAACTGTTAAAGCCAATGTTTTTCCAGCTACCGCATGTTCTTCTTTGTTTAATTCATAATGGTAAAGATCGCTGCTGCCGTTTATCACGACTACAGAAATGGTTAATTTACAACCGCGGCTAATTAAATAATCACTGTCCATTTGAACTAACGGCTCTCCTTGTTTTACTAGCATGCCTCTTCTTAAAGAGCTTGTAAAGCCTTCTCCTCTTAAAGTAACTGTATCTAATCCAACATGGACCAATACTTCTATCCCTTCTTCTGTCAGAATACCATATGCATGCAGTGTATCGGCTACCTGAAATAACTGCCCAGTGACAGGGGCAAGCACAATTTCTGAAGTCGGCTCCATAGCAAAGCCGTCTCCCATCATTTTTTCAGAGAAAACGGGATCCGCTACGTCCTCGATTGCTATGATTTCTCCATCTGTAACAGAGAATAATTCTATTTTTATTTCCTTTTTTTTATTCATTTGGTCTGCATGGGCACCCAATTTAACCATCCTCTCAGTTCTCCTCGTTTATCTTTTTTAATAAAACGTCCTTTTCGTTCAGTTATCCTTTATTGTAACGGATAAATTCCATTTTGACTACAAGTTCAAAAAAACAGTTTTTCTAATTTTAGTAAGGAGAATCCGATTACATATTGTTTGGTTATTCATACATTTAGTGGTATTCTAAAGACAATAAAGAGTGTTTTACTATAGAAAGGGGCGTGAAACTATATGTCAGGTGGCATCATTGCAATAATCATTGCTGTTTTAGCCTTGATAGCATTGATTGTATTTGGAATAATGATCGGTAAAAAAGTTTCTAGCTTAATGAAAGAAATTGACAACACTTCAAAGACGGTTCAAAATAAACTAGATTTTTTCACTAAAGAAGCAGATGCGATCAAGCTTAAAATAGACCAGATGACGCAAAAAGTAAATGGCATGACAGCGGCAATGAACGGTAAGACGCAAAATTTTGAGTATTTATCTGAGTCAACAGCTGATTTCCAAAATGCTCTTGATGAATTGAAACAAGCTGTAATGGATTTGTTTACTCAATTCTTTAGTTTTTCACATAAAAAATCGAGTTCAGAAGCGTCAACTTTTACTGTTCTAAAGAAAACCATTCAAAAGCTAGCACAGAAACAAAAAGCAGTTTGATTTAGTTGATTGGATACAAATAAAAAACAGTTTCATTAAAGGAGATTACTACTATGTCAAAAAATAATTTTATGTGTACATTGCTTGTTGGAGCAGCTTCCGCCGCTACAGCATTACTATTAGCTCCAAAGTCAGGCAGAGAATTACGTGAAGATCTTAAAGATGAAGCTCTTTCCTTAAAAAAACAAGCAATGGATAAAGTCAGCAACTATACGGATGAAATAAAAGAAACTTATCGTGAAGTCGAAGAAGAAGTTAATTACACAAATCCTGATTTAGCAGAAACTATTGATAATATTGAATCCGATTTAAATACGAAACAGGCAACAACTGATAACGATGATGTCATTCTTCATTCTAGTCAAGTTCAAACTTCTATGCCTTCTGAAACAGGTGAAGAATATCCGCCGCTTGAAGATTTAGAATCACCAGACGATTTAAAAATCCAAGATAAACGCGGACAACTGTAATAATAAAATTTAGCTGGGTTCGAATTTTTAAGAACACCCTCTTACGTACGGAGCGTTAATCCATACGTAAGAGGGTGTTCTTTTAAACTTATTCTTTATCATTCAAAAAGTTATTGTTCAACCTCAACTTTAACAACACTCATTCCCGGAATCTGTGGTGGAATAGACATGGTAACAGGAAAATTTCCCAATAAGAACACATCAACTTGAGCATTTCCTTTGATTTCTTCGAGTGTCAGTGATTTCTCAGTTTGTTTATCAATCAAAGGAGTATCTTCACTCACTGACAAAATAACTTCATCATATGTTGGCAAATCAGCAACTGAAGCATCTGGAACAAAATTTTTAATAAAAATCCGCTGATTTTCTTTCGCTTCCGTTTCTTTTACAACACCATGGTATAACACTGTATCTTTCTCCTTTTCTGATACATATTCTGATACTGATTCGCTAGTTGAAGAAAAACTCGCACTGTCTTTTGGAGGTTCCGATAAGCTGTTTGAAGAGCAGCCTACCAAAAAAAATCCAGCTAATACGATTAAAATAGGTAAGTTTTTCATTTTTTCTCCCTTTCTTTATTATTGGATTGGAAGATCTCTTAGCTTTATTCCTTATCGTCTTTCAACCATACCGAAATTGAACCAGGACTCACTAAAAATCGTCCTATTCCCTGGTCATCAACAGTAACTGTTTCTTCATTATTCCCTAGATAGTCGTTAAAGCTTTGACCTGCGTATTTTTCACCGACATACATTTCTTTATATCCAGCTTCTCCATTAGATATTACAACGGCACACCCATCTGGATAAGCTTCATTCCCTAAACGTGTCCAGCCAATACAATTAGGGTGATCTAAGTAATCCTTTTGTTCTCCAT
Organism: Carnobacterium sp.; assembly: GCF_032094055.1. GTDB lineage: Bacteria > Bacillota > Bacilli > Lactobacillales > Carnobacteriaceae > Carnobacterium_A. Next base: position 29,141 of record NZ_DAMDAK010000020.1, on the reverse strand, counting down.
AGGCATAGTGAGTCCGAACATAAAGCAGCGAATCGATCATCTCTTTTTGCGGTTCTATCGGATTTTCTCCTTTGATGCCATAATAATCACCATAAAATACACAAGGATACCCTTTTTCTCGTAATAAAATGGCACCATAAGCCATTGGTTTGAACCAAGGCTCAACATAAGACTCTAAGGATTGTCCAGGTTGTGAATCATGGTTATCTACAAAGGTTACCGCGTAAGAAGCATTCTTTTTCATTAAAGTAGCATTAAACAATTGACACAAGTCATACTCATCTCCTGATTTTGATGCTTGTTCTAGATTCGTATGCAACCCCACATCAACTAAGCCTAAATTAAAATTTTGATCTTCTAGGTATCCTTCAACTTCACTGTAAGTAGCATCCCAATATTCTCCTACTACAAAAAATTGTTCTCCAAACGCTTCACGCATTGTTTGGATCAAATCATAGATAAAGTCCTCGTTAATATGTTTGACAGCATCTAAACGAAATCCGTCGACTCCTGTCTCATTGACAAACCACTCTGCCCATTTTTTGGTTTCTTCAACTACTTCTGGATGAGCATAGTCAATATCGGCATACATTAAGTAGTCGTAGTTGCCATGTTCATTATTCACCTTGTCGTCTTCTGCCCAACCTTTATTTTCTCCTTCAATTCGATAAATCGCTTTTTTTCCATTCTCTTGATTGTAATCAATCCCTGAAAAATGCACCCATGACCATTGGAATGGCGAATATACTCCATTTCTTCCAGGAAAAGTAAACTTTGTCCATCCTTCGATTTCATAGGGATCACTAATAGGTTGATTTCGGTTCTCAGGATCAACTTCTCTAGCCATAAAGCGCTCTGTTTCATCGGCACCAGCTTTATGATTCAATACAATATCCGCATAGACTTGTATGTCGTATTTGTGCAATTCGTCTATCGCAGCTTTCAACTCTTCTTTCGTTCCATATTTGGTTCGTACGGTGCCTTTTTGGTCAAATTCTCCCAAATCATAAACATCATAAATCCCATATCCGACATCATTTGAGCCGGTTCCTTTAAAACAAGGCGGAATCCAAACGCCAGTTATGCCAATTTCTTTTAAATGTTTTGCATCTGCTTTTAAGCGTTGCCAATGTTTCCCATCATCTTCTATATGCCATTCAAAATACTGCATCATTACACCGTTTTCAGTCATCACGCTCTTCCTCTCTAATCTTTCAAATAGTTAGAACTGTCTTTTTAATTAAGAATACGGCTTGAAGTCTTTTTTGGCAATTTTTAAGGTATATTCTATCAAATATTTTCCTATCTCTGCTATTTTATACGTTAAGTCGTATTACTCGACACATCTGTAAAAAACTTTATAGTAGAACATATACAAAAGGAGGGAAAAAATCATGAAAACATTAGACAGTATTGCTCTAGGCCTATTAATTATCGGTGGATTAAATTGGTTATTGATTGGTTTATTTGAATTTGATCTTGTTGCTACTATTTTTGGCGGACAAACAGCTATTCTTTCTAAAATCATCTACGTTATTGTTGGACTATGCGCTCTCTATGCTTTAAAGTTTTTCCCATTGATTTCAAATGCAGGACGCAGAGAAAGATAATGTACTTTTTTAAAAATGAGCTGCCAAACTGTTTTACTGGCAGCTTTTTCTATGCTGCTGATTAAACACCAATTGACTAGCAATAAAAAATGTACAAATAAAGGCGTCCATGACTGGCTTTATTTGTACATTTATTTGATTTTTCTCTCTTTAATTTAGCTTAATGGCTCATCTGTTACCGAGTGACTGCGCAATTCCTTGGCATCATCTACGATAATCAAAATTTTCCCATCCTCTAATTCGCTTTTATAATCCAAGTCGCTCGCTACATCGTCTGAAACACCATACTCAGCTAATGGATTTGCTGCTGGATTGCCTTTTTCATAACGATTAACGGTAAACGTCTCTTTAATTTTTTCCCAAATCGATTCATCGTCGTGATCTTCTTTAGTGGCATCAGCTGTCGAAACTTTAGCAGCTTTTAAATCTTTTAATTCTGGATTTTTATCTTGTCCTGTCACAACAGTGATTTCATTTGCAGTATATCCTTCAGTTTTAAGCTGATTGATTGCATTGAGTGTTTCTTGTGCGTTGGTATAAATACCTTTTATCATTTTACTCACTTTCATCACTCCCGTTTTTCAATTTTTTCTTTTACACTATTTATGGTATCGCTTTTATAAAAGGAATACAACTAATACGCTTACTTCATGGGTTGTTTGAATGGACTTTCAATTCTAGAGCTAATTACAATAATGAATTGTACGATTTATAGATGTATAGAATGTCCTAACCTTTAGAAATCGCTAATAAATCATCTCCTCATCACGCTTGCTGAGAAATCTCTTTTGTACCTGTTAAATTTGTGAGATACTACTAAGCGTGACTGAAAATGGAGGGAACAACATGATTTATATTAAAGAAGCAATTTTACATATTTTTGATTTGAACAGCAATGTACCAATTTTTTCTTTTGCTGGATTAGACCTTACAGAGAAATTTACAATGGATTATCTTCATGCCATGATTGAGAAAGTAGAAGATTCGGACAATATGAAAACCGGAATATTAACCGCAGATAACCCTTTAAACCAGACTTTTTCTGCTATTCAAGAAGATTTTATTGAAACTACAAAGGTCCTGACCGAAAAATTCTTTTCCATTACAAAAATCAATCCAGAAATACCGGCAGCTGATTTATTATTTGTCTTCTTTACTTTGGATGAAGTACCTTGTCTAGGCCTTTTTAAATTAAATTATTCTGACAGCATAACTCATTATGTTTCATATGAAGAGGATACATTAACGAACCAATTGATTATGAATCGTTCCATCTTACCGAGCGCTCGTCAAGCGATTCAAGAAGGAATGGTACTGAATTTAACCAATATGGAATACCATGTGATCGAGAAAAAACACCTGATTGATGAATTAGCAGAGAAAGTTTATTACTTTACAGAATTATTTTTAGAAGATAAGCCTCAGCCAAGCCTCAAAGAGAACATCTCCATCATAAAAAAAGCTGTCCAAAAAACAAGTAAAGCTTTCAATGATGAAGAATTCCAAGTATTGGCCGATACGAAAGAAGCGCTTGTTCATAGTATGACAAAAGAAAACGTCATTGATAACCAAGTGATTGCGGAGACGCTTTATGGCGATAATTATGCAAAAAAAGAAAAGTTTTTTGAAGAAGTAAAAGAATTAGGGTATGTAGATCGCGCTCCTGCTGAAGTAGCCGTAGCTGGACCAAAATATTCGAAGCAAAAATTCCGCTTAGATAACGGAATAGAAATCAGTATCCCGCTAGAACTTTATAAAGATCCCGAGGTTGTTGAATTTATTAATAACCCAGACGGAACTACTTCAGTTATGATTAAAAATATTGAAAAAATAAAAAACTTATTTTAATAAACTATGCGAAATAAGTCCATAGGAGATTAAAATAGAAAAATCGTACCTTAATGAGTAGTCTATATTCATTAAGGATACGATTTATTTTATTTTTAAGAGATAAGCTTTTTCTGCTAGAGATCAATACCCAAAGCGGAAAAAAATTTTAAAGGCACCTACTTGATCTCTTTTGATTAAATAGTTTTATCAAAACAGAAAGAGTCTTTTGAATACCCATTTTCCGCATAAAATTCATGTGCTTTTTTACGTTGAACTCCGCTGTTTAAAATTAAACTACGAACACCGATTTTATTGGCATATTCTTCAAGATATAGGAGTAATTTTTTTCCAATTCCTTGTCTTTGATATTTTTCTTTTACAGCTAAACCAGTGATATGAATGAACCCATTTTCTAATCCGACAGCTAGTGAATTAACAGATGTAATAAATCCGACCACTTGATTTCCATCTATTGCCACAAAAGTTTGATAACGTTTATCCATAGCCATTTCCTCGTAGTACTCTTCAATATTTTTACTATTAACCATCGTATTGCCTATTTCAATATTCCATAAATCCAATATATCAAGGTAATCTTTTTTTTCTATCGTACGAATTGTCAATTCCACTCTTTCCACCCCTTTCATTATCTAACCAAATTATATGTAATAAAGAACGATCTGTATATGCCAGAAATGGTGAAAATAAGTTTATTAATTTTTTTGTAACTGGGAAGATTACATGGGATTGGAGAGCGAATTCTCATTCATAAAAAATACTACAAACTGCTTTAGCGATTAAAATAAATTAATTTTTAAAAGTACTGAGATTATACTTACTGATGTATAATATAGAAAAAGAATCAGCATCCCACAGTTTAATTCTACTGTAAGTTGTGTATGGCATAAATAAATATGAGTAACATCTCTAGTACACAAAAACTAAAGAATTCATTTATTAAAAAATAACTTGAGGGTGGTCGTCAAGATGGAAATAAATCACGAAGAGACACTCAATGCACTTTATAATCTTATCCTCAATCCAGCGACTCGGGAATGGGAACGATCATTATTACAGTCAACCAAAGATGCCTTAGAAGAGGATACAAATTTTGAGGGGCAACTTTCAAAGCTTGAAGCTGATTTGCGTCCACTTGCATTAAGGGATAATTTAACGCCTGATGTGACGGATTTTTATAACAGCTTAACCGGTAATCCTGCTGCCAACGTTAAATTTGATTTTACGAAACATTCCCTCGGTGACTTGGCTTATCAAGATTCTGCAATATTCGCAGGAGGCTGTTTCTGGTGTATGGTAGAGCCTTTTGAAACCCTTCATGGGATTGTTTCCGTATTATCTGGATACACCGGAGGACACATCGATCATCCCACTTATGAGCAAGTGAGCGGCCGCCACACTGGACATGTAGAAGCGGTTGAGATTATTTTTGATACAAGAATTATACAGTATGAAGATTTAATCGAGCTTTATTGGCAGTTAACGGACCCCACTGATGAGCTTGGCCAGTTTCAAGATCGGGGGAGTCAATACCGTCCCATTATTTTTGTTCGAAATGAACAACAACGACAGATTGCTGAAAAGTCAAAACAACAGTTAATGCAATCTGGTAAATACAAGCACCCTATTGAAACCACCATTGAGCCAGCAACCGTATTTTGGCCAGCTGAGAACTACCATCAGCAATTTTATAAGAAAAATCGTAAGAGATACAAAAGAATCGAACGAGCACGTCAACGCTATTTAGCTTATCAACAGTTACAAGGTAAAATCCGTACTAAACTCAACCGGTCTACAAAACATTCTTAATTAAATGTAAATTGGTTAGGTATGTTCATTCAATTTATTTGCAAAAAACGCGGCTGCTCAATTGAAAAGCACCTGCGTTTTTATTTTAATTCAAGACTTGTTCTTGTACATACTCGCGATATAAGCCATGATTCTCTAATAATTCTTGATGGGTCCCTTGTCCTGTGACTTGACCATTTTCGATAAAATAAATCTGATCAGCGCCCACAATTGTGGACAGACGATGTGCGATCACTAACGTTGTCCGACCAGTCATCAATTGATCCAAAGCACGCTGCACCTTTTCTTCTGATTGAGAATCCAAGCTTGCAGTTGCTTCATCCAGCATTAAAATTTTGGGATCTCTTAAAAATGCACGAGCAATTGCAATCCGTTGTTTTTGACCACCAGACAATTTTACTCCACGTTCGCCAATTTCTGTATCTAGTCCTTCTGGAAAGTCTCGAACAAAATGATCAGCGTAGGCTAGTTCTAACCCTTTCCACAAATCATCTTCTGTCAATTCTTTATCTAATCCATATACTAGATTATCTCGAATCGAACCAGCAAATACTGCACTATCTTGGGAAACATATCCAATTTGTCGCCGCCAATCAGCAATCTTAATGGTCTCTAAGTCTGTTTCATCAATCGAAATCTTTCCAGATGTTTGTTTATGGAAACGTTCTAGAATAGAGAAGATCGTCGATTTACCACCTCCGCTTGGTCCAGCAAAAGCAATCACTGTATTGGGATCTGCTCTAAAGGAAATCTCTTTCAAAACAGGTCGATCTTCTTCGTAACCAAATGTGATATTCTCCGCAATAAGCGTTTGTCCTTCAACATCATGAACAGTTCCTTCATGTATTTTTTCCATTGGTGTTTGAAAAATCCCATCAATCCGTTCCGTTGCTCCCATGGCCTTTTGCACTTGAGAAAAGAAAGTAGCGAAAGTTGTGACAGGAGCAACAATATTAAAGAGGTACAAGAGAAACGCTACTAGTGAACCGCTTGTTAAGGTACCTGCTTGCACACGAATTGCTCCATATCCCAAAATTCCGACAAACATCCCTAACATCATAGTCATCATAATCGGTTGCAAAATCGCTTCAACTCGAGCATCTTTAATACTAATTTTGTAAATGTCATGAATAAAGGAATTGCCTCTTTCTTCTTCAAAATTTTCACCATTGCTTGCTTTTATCAAACGAATTTCACCGACTTTTTCAGTAATTTCGCCACTAAATTTTGCGGTAGCTGCTTGTAATTGCCGCCCTAACTTCATCATAATTCGTCCAATTGGCAATATTACTAACGCTACTATTGGGACTAATAAAAACATAATGGAGGCCATTTTCCAATCCATAAAAAAGAGAATGACT
>NZ_DAMDAK010000020.1:21742-22503 GCF_032094055.1 Carnobacterium sp. | reverse complement strand
TTCACCGGATTTATTTTGATCGTAATAACTAACAGGTAAATAGAGCAAATGCTGCCATAATTTTTCCCGCAGTGATTTAACAACTGTTTCACCAACATAACGTAATAAAAATCCGCCAATTGCCCCAAAGACTAGTTGCGCGATAAATGCCAAGGCTAAAACACCCAATAATTTGCCATCAATTTTTGCCAATTGACTAGTATCAATTAAGCCTTTCGTTAATTGGGGAACGATTAAACTTGCTCCGCTGGTTAAAATACTCAAAAATAAACCAAACAAAAACAAATTTTTTTTGGGATTTACACTATTGATTAATCGCATAAAATCTTTTAATTTATACGTTGATTTTTGTTTCTTCTCTTTTATTGCCACTGGTTCTCTTTCCATAAGTTTTCTCCTCTAGTTTAAAATCAGTTCAGTCACGATCAGAATCTGTCGGTTTGTCTTCTCTTGGGAAAGAACGGTCAAATGGCCTTCTCCCACCAAATCCACGACGATTTAATTGATCTTGATCGTGCACATTTTGTTCAAATCGGCGTTTCCACATCCGATGGTCCATACCAAAATGACGGAATCGCTTTTGAAATTCATGGTTCATTTGACGTTGTTCTTGCTGGGAAAGTGATTGCCAGTCAATATCCAGCATGGCATTGCGTAAATGTTGCATTTCTGCCAAGCGTTCCATTGGATCTCCTGTTCTTGTTTGATAAGCCGCAAATTCTAGTGGCCACCCTGCCATGATTTTATCCAAATAATTACTC
>NZ_DAMDAK010000020.1:19033-21721 GCF_032094055.1 Carnobacterium sp. | reverse complement strand
ATTTGTTCTTCTGATGTCAATCCTGCAAAAAATTGTGCACTTAAATCTTCACGAATATTAGCATTTGTTATAATACGTTCGCGACCTTTTTCTGTTAAAAAGACTCGTTTAATCCGTTTGTCATTTTCATCTTCTATTCGTTCAACTGCACCAGCTTTTTCGAGTTTTTTTAATAATTCTGCTAATGAACTTGGACGAATATCTAGCAACTCTGCCAAATTTCCTTGGGTCATACCATCTTCACTGCCTAAAATATTGATTACTTGTTGTTGACCATCAAATCGTTGATTCTTTTGTAAAAATAAGATGCGTGCAACCTCACTTACTGCTTCCATCTGTTTCAGTAGTTTCATCGTAAAGTGACTCATATAATTCACCCCTTCTAATTGTTTAGGTACCTAACTTATAGTGTATTTGTAGTATAGTTCGGTACCTAACTATTGTCAACTCTTTTATTATTTTCTTTATAAAATTTTTCCTTATACTAAAAAAGTTTAAATAATTTCTGTAGATAGTTCTACTACTTAAATAGCTAATAAAATAATATACTAGTAGGAATTATGCCAATAGTCAGCTATTTTTAAGCAAAAAAAAGAGAAGAATTGTTTTCAACATGCTTTCGCACTAACAATTCTTCTCATTATGAACTTGATTCTTGATGGGCTGTGGGGGGCTCGAACCCTCGACCCGCTGATTAAGAGTCAGCTGCTCTGCCAACTGAGCTAACAACCCTGGCACCGATCATTTTCAACTACAAAAACAATTTTAACACAATAAACACTCTTTTTGCAAGATAACTTTTAGCCTTTGCTGCGCAAGCTTTTTAAGAATAGTTTAAAAGGTCAAAACTGTTAGCAAGAAATAATTTGGCAGTTAGAAGTTCATTTCTTTCGGGCAGGGCAAGAACAAATTTTACATACTCAAAACGCAGGAAAAATATTTGATATGTCCAGAGAATTGATTTTACCTCACGATAATATTAAGCGTGAAAAAAAGCCTTTTAAGAGACTTTTTTACACGTTAATATTATTTTTGTTTGGAGTTAGGCTTTAAATATACTGTAAATATTGAGATGATTAATGCTCCCAGTAAAAGTATCCAACTATAATTTGCAAAACCTCCATAAATATCATTATTAGAAACCCAGAGAGCTATAAAATAGAAGACGATTAGAAGTGCAAATCTCTTTAAAAACGCAAAAATAAATTGTTTAAACTTCGCTTTATTCATTTAACATACCGCCTTTATTAAATAATTGCATAAGTATACTGCATTGAATAAGAAGTGTAGTTTTCTTTGTAAGCTTGACCCGTTTACCTAGAAGGTTGAAAGAACGTTATTAATAGCTTTCCGATCTTCATTTTTAAGATTTTAAAAGTGTGCCTGAAGTTAGAGCTTATTTAGAAACGGCATATTAAAGTAATTGTTACTCTACTCAAACCGTTCTTAAGGCATACTGGTGCTTATATATCTTATCACAATAAAGAATAAAACTAGAAGGATAGTCATAATCGACAAACCAAAGATGCCAAACAATATGAATTTGCTTCTTTTACTAGCCGAAATATTCCGTATCGAAAATGCAACGATAAAAAGCCCTATAATGCTTATGGTGATTCCTAATACGTCTATTATCTCCTGAGGCGTATTTACATTAACTAACAAGCTGATCAATAAAAAAAGCTGTACTAAGAAAAAAATGAAAGGTCCTTCAGATATTCGTTTAACCATATTTGAACCTGCCTTTAACTTTATTTTGTCTGTTTCATGTGTTTATCTGTTAGATAATGTCTGCTGAATAAAGAAAAAAACTATTTTATCAGTAAAAACTGCACACTTCTTATCGAAGTTTTGATCAGAAACTTGCCTGGTTCCCCTCACGTAAAAGATTCGAATGAGCGCAATCCACTATGCAAATAATCATTATGCAGCAAGCACTATATATAGCAAATTTTTCTTATGTAGGGTAGACATAAGATAGCATTTCTTATGTAAAATAGATAGAAGCAGTTTTAAAAAGCGTCGATTAAAAAAGCTAAACCAATATTATCCTTTAGAATATAAAGAGATACTGGTCTAGCCTATTTTATCTAATAAAGAAAGAGTTAAATTTGCGACCAAACACTTTCCAAAATATTGGTTTGTTCACGATCAGGACCAACAGAAAAAGTGGAAATCCGTACGCCAACTAAATCTGAGATCCGATGAATATAGTTTCGTGCATTTTCCGGAAGCTCTTCTAATGTTCGACAGCTGGTAATGTCTTCACTCCAGCCAGGCAGTTCTTCATAAACGGGTGTACATTCAGCCAATTCTTTTAAACTTGCTGGATAATGAAGAATGTGTTCGCCATTGCGTTCATAAGCCGTACAAATTTTGACTGTTTCCAACCCGCTTAGTACATCAATTGAATTTAAAGCTAGATTTGTGATACCGGAAACGCGTTTTGAGTGACGCATGACAACCGTATCAAACCAGCCTATCCGGCGCGGACGTCCTGTTGTAGTTCCATATTCTTTACCAATATCACGAATTTGCTGCCCGATTTCATCATGTAATTCTGTCGGAAAAGGACCATCTCCAACACGAGAGGTATAAGCTTTACAGACGCCGACAACTTTATTGATTTTTGATGGTCCGACACCACTACCAATGGTTACGCCGCCAGCAACAGGATTAGAAGAAGTC
>NZ_DAMDAK010000020.1:15232-19023 GCF_032094055.1 Carnobacterium sp. | reverse complement strand
AACGCCTTGTGCGCCTTCAAATAAAACACGTTTGCTGGCATCTAAAGCATCATTTAAAATAACGGAAGTGTCGCAAACGTATTGTTTGATTTCTTGGCCGTATTGATAATACTCTTCAAATACATCAGTAAACTCAATCGGTTCAGCATCAAACATTTTAGTAAAAATACGGTTTTTTTCTTCTAAATTACTGCGTAAACGTTCTTCAAAAATTTCTTTATCTAGTAAATCAGCAATCCGGATCCCTACTCTTGCGGCTTTATCCATATAAGCAGGCCCAATTCCTTTAATGGTTGTGCCAATTTTTTGATCGCCTTTTGCATCTTCTTGTAATTGGTCTAATTGGATATGATAAGGCAAAATGACATGTGCTCGATCAGAAATACGGAGGTTGTCTGTACTTATATTGTGTTCATGTAAGTAAGCGAGTTCTTGGATAAGTGATTTAGGATTGATCACTACCCCATTTCCAATTACACTGATTTTATCAGCTGCAAATATTCCAGATGGAATCAAATGGAGTTTATAAGTTACACCATTGAATTTGATTGTATGTCCGGCGTTGTCTCCACCTTGATAACGTGCAATTACTTCTGCATTTTCACTTAAAAAATCTGTAATCTTGCCTTTTCCTTCATCGCCCCATTGTGTACCTACTACTACTACAGAAGACATATGAACACCTCATTACTGTTTATTTTCTAAAATACTTATCTAGTTTAGCAGTATTCTTTTAAGGATTCAACAAAAAAGCGAATATTTAACATTTTTATAACTATTTTAACGCAATAAAACGAACATTTTTTTGTTAAACAAAAAAATAAGAGCTAAAAACGAACGATTTCGTTTTTAGCTCTATTTTATCTTTGCGGAACATCATCAGGAAAATAAGCTAATGATGAAAACTTATTGTATTCTTTAATAAATAATAATTTTACAGTTCCACGGGCTCCACTTCTGTTTTTCTCAATAATAACTTCAACGATATTATCTTGCCCAGCCATATCTGCTTCTTCCTCATCATCGCCTTCTTCTCGGTCGTAATAGTCATCACGATAAAGAAAAGCTACGATATCCGCATCTTGCTCAATGGAACCAGATTCACGGATATCACTCAATACAGGACGCTTATCTTGCCGTTGTTCAACCCCACAGCTTTTTTAACTGCCGTGAAATCTCAGAAACTTCTTGTTGCCGGCTTTCACGACCAGTTCCTTCAATCAATTGCAAATAATCGATTAGTATCAAACCCAATTCGCCTTTTTCTTGTTTCAAGCGGCGGCATTTAGCCCGAATCTCAGCAACACGAATACCCGGAGTATCATCAATATAAATACTGGCTTTAGATAAACTTCCCATCGCCACAATTAAATTTTGCCATTCTTCTTCCGATAAATTACCTGTCCGCAAATTACTGGCATCAATACTGCCTTCTGCACATAACATCCGATTGACCAAAGATTCAGCACCCATTTCCAGACTAAAAATGGCCACTGTCTTATCTGTCTTTGTTCCGATATTTTGAGCAATATTTAAAGCAAAGGCCGTTTTACCAACCGCTGGTCTGGCAGCTAAGATAATCAGTTCTTCTTTTTGCAAGCCGGCTGTCATTTTGTCTAACGCTTTGTACCCTGTTGGCAGTCCGGTAATTTCTTCATCGTTTTGATACAATTCATCAATTCTGGCAATAGAGGTATTCAACACTTCTGAAATAGATAAAAAACCGCTTCTGCTGCGCTTTTCAGATACTTCGAGGATACTACGCTCAGCTTCATCTAAAATCGCTGCTAGCTCGTCTCCTTCTTCATATCCTTTAGTCACAATTTCAGTAGCTGTTCGAATCAAATTGCGTAAAATAGATTTCTGTTCAACTATTTTAGCGTAATGCTCCATATTAGCTGCAGTTGGTACGGTCACAGCCAGCTCAGCTAAATAAGCCATTCCACCTACATCTTCTAGTTGGTTTTTAGACTCTAATGCATTTGTGATGGTAACAATATCAATCGCTTCATTATTATTATTTAAATCTAACATCGTTTGGAAAATCAATTGATGTCCTCGGCGATAAAAATCTTTTGCTTCAATAAATTCCAATGCACCGACCACTGTGTCCGGATCTAAGAAAACCGACCCGAGTACAGCTTGCTCCGCTTCAATACTTTGAGGTGGTAGGCGGTCTTGAAAAGCTTCATTTGCCAAATTTCCTCTTCCTTTCAACAGTCTGGTTTTTTTGATTAAAATCTTTAAATCAACGTTCTTATTTTACCTCAAAAATAGAGGGAATACAATGCAACAACAGGAACATGCGTTCTTTTTACTGTTTATTGGTTTACTTCAGAGAGAAAAAAGTCCAGCCAGAATTTTCTGACTGAACTTTTTTCTATTGCTCACCTATTTTTATCTTACCTATTCCGGCAAAACATTTACCGTCATTGTGGCAACTACTTCTGGGTGTACTTTAACATCTAATTTCATTGAAGTGACTGTCCGAATCGGCACATTTAATTCGATTTTGCGCTTGTCCAATTTAATACCCAATTGTTTTTGGGCAGCAGCAGCAATTTGCTTTGTTGTGATTGATCCAAATAACCGACCATCTTCAGCAGCTTTTGCTTTAATCACAATGGCATTGGCTTCTTTTTCTAAAAGTGCTTTTAGTTCTTCTGCTTCTTGTTTGATTTCTGCTTGTTGTTTTTCTTCTGCCTTTATTTTTCCTTTTAATTCACTCAAACTGCCGGATGTTGCTTCTTTAGCTAAACCATTTTTAATTAAAAAGTTATGTGCGTATCCATCAGCAACATTTTTTACATCACCTTTTTTACCTTTGCCTTTTACATCTTCTAAAAATATAACTTTCATTCTTTTTCCTCCTCTTCTTGATTTACTATTACAGCACGCAGCATCTCTTTTACTTCTGCAACCGTATGATTCTCTATTTGAGTGGCTGCATTAGATAAGTGACCGCCTCCGCCAAGTTTTTCCATGATTACTTGAACATTGATCTCGCCTAAACTGCGTGCACTGATCCCTATGCGCTCATCGGAACGTTTCGTAATCACAAAAGCTGCATCCACATTTGTCATATTCAACATAGTATCTGCTGTTTGTGCTGCTACTACTGTATCATAAACCTGATCTTCTTCACCAGTTGCTACGGCCATAGAATCGCTGATAAATTCAATTGTTTCAATCAAATGGCTGCGAAGCAAATACGTATCTGTATCTTCTTTTAACAGTCGTTGAATTAAAACAGCATCTGCTCCACATGACCTCAAATAACTCGCTGCATCAAATGTTCGTGTTCCTGTCCGCAAAGAAAAACTTTTTGTGTCTACGATGATGCCGCCCAGCATAGCAGTCGCTTCAATTTTATTGATTGGATTTGCATCATTAGGCTGGTATTCAAATAACTCTGTAACTAATTCTGCAGTTGAAGAAGCATAAGGTTCTATATAGACTAAGACAGGTTTTTCCGGAAATTCCTCACTACGGCGATGATGATCAATAACTACCACGTTATTGATCTCTTCTACTAGATCCGGTGCTATTGATAATGATGGACGATGGTGATCGACCATAATCAACAGCGTATTCGCAGTCGTCATTTCTTTAGCTGTTTCCGGTGTGATAATGTACCGGCTAATCGAGTTATCTTTTTCTATTTCATCCACTAGTTGTGAAATGTCTTTGCTAAATTCTTCTGGTTCAATAATGATCCAAGCTTCTTTGCCATTCATTTCAGCAATTCTTCGAACACCGAGTGAAGAACCGATGGCATCCATATCCGGGTA
>NZ_DAMDAK010000020.1:12666-15222 GCF_032094055.1 Carnobacterium sp. | reverse complement strand
GTAACTATGTCCCATAATAAAGATTTGATCTGCTTGTTTCATTAATTCTTGAAGTGCTTGACTAATGATTCTAGAACGAACACGCGTTCTTTTTTCCATTGGGTTTGTTTTCCCGCCATAGTAACGGGGCTCCCCATCTGTCGATTTAACCACCACTTGGTCTCCGCCTCGTCCTAATGCTAAATCTAAGTTACTTTGAGACAGCTTCGCTAACTTACTTAAATCATTGTCTCCATAAGCTAACCCGATACTAAGCGTTAAAGGAAAGTTTTGTTTAGACGTTCGTTCACGAATACGATCAATAATGGCAAACTTTTCTTCTTCGATAGTAGCTAAAGACGAGCGGTGCATCATCACAATAAAACGATCTTCTGCTACCCTTTTTAAATAAACATGGTGTTCCTTTGCCCAGTTGGATAATTCCATTGTAATAAAATTATTTAGACTCGAAATACTGCGGTCATTCATCCCTTGTACAATTTCATCATGATTATCTACGAATATATTTCCAATCACTATTTTTTCATCTTCGTATTTTTCCTGAATTTGAGCATATTCAGTAATATCCATTAAATACACAACCCGGATATCCTCTTGAACAATGATTTGATAAATGTTTCCGCCCCAATGAGCTGTTTTCAAACCTGATGTATGGCTGTTCTGTATCAACTCAGCTAGTTCTTTATCGACCTCATTGATTTTCTTGCCTAAAACCTCTTGATATCCCAAATGATTTTGAAGATAAGGGTTAGTCCACTGTACTTCATACTCTTCATTAAACAATAAAATACCAATCGGCATTTTAATAAGAGCTTCTTGTTCTCCTCTCTTAATTCGATAAGATAAGTCAGCAATGTATTTAGTAGTTTCAACACTAATTTTTTTAGCCATGTCATATAACAAAACGACAGTAACTGCAAAAACGACTGTCAAGATGATACCTAATGCAATATGTGTTAAAAAACCTAATACTATTGTTACTAATTGTAGTAAACCAATACCAACAGCAAACCATTTGAATTTGTCATCATTCAAAAACTTTGGGAGTTTTTCTTGAGACAGTTTCTCCATAATGAGCTCCTTTTTCATATGTTACTTTTTAAATATCCAGACTCTATTTTACCATGTTTTACTTTTAGATACTAGTTGCTTAAATTGTTCCACATGAAACAATTTAATTACTTCTCTCTTACGAAAAGCACGTCCAGCTTTTATTCTTTTTTCTAAAACCTATAAAAATAGAAAGAAAAAAAGGAACATGATAAATGAAATTACCATGTCCCTTTGCTATTTTTTTATTCAGCCGTAACGAATGGTAATAGTCCCATGATACGTGCACGTTTAATTGCAGTAGTTAATTTACGTTGGTTTTTAGCTGAAGTTCCAGTAACACGACGAGGTAAAATTTTACCTCTTTCAGAAATAAATCGTTTTAAAAGATCTAAATCTTTATAATCGATGTATTCAATATGGTTAGCTGCGATATAGTCAACTTTACGGCGTTTGCGTCCGCCTCTACGTTGGATAGCCATTTTTATTCCTCCTTTATCCTCTAATTTAAATTAGAACGGTAAATCATCATCTGAAATATCTATCGGTTGGCTACTCTTTTCAAATGGATCAGAGTTTCCAAAATCAGGATATTGAGAATTTTGATTTTGAGGAGCCGATTTTTGTGAGTAATTATTTTGTGTTTGGTTATATGAATGTTGTTGAGAAGTTTTTGCATGGTCAGTATCATCTGAGCCGCGACGTTGGTCACTTGTGGCTTTTGATTCCAACATTGAAAAAGTATCAACAACAACTTCAGTAACGTAAACACGTTGTCCTTGTTGATTATCATAAGAACGCGTTTGAATACGTCCTTCCACACCAACTAATGAACCCTTACGCGTAAAATTAGCTAATGTTTCTGCTGTCTTTCTCCAAGCAACACAGTTAATAAAATCTGCTTCTCTTTCACCTTTTTGGTTTGTAAATTGTCTATTTACTGCCACAGTGAAAGAAGCAACAGCTGTACCATTTGAAGTGTATCTTAAATCCGCATCTTTAGTTAATCTTCCAACTAACACAACTCTATTAATCACATTAATCGCTCCTTCCAAAAATGTTTCACATGAAACAATCTTATTTTTTAAGCTTCTACTTTAATAATCATATGACGTAAAATATCATCATTGATCTTAGACAAACGATCGAATTCGTTGATTGCCGCTGCATCTGTAGCAGTTAGTTTTACGATATGGTAAATTCCTTCGTGGAATTTCTTGATTTCGTAAGCTAAACGGCGTTTCGACCAGTCTTTAGATTCAGCGATTTCAGCACCATTATCTTTTAAAATAGTATCAAAACGTTCGATCAAAGTAGCTTTTTCAGCTTCTTCAATATTTGGACGGATAATGTATAAAATTTCATAATTTACTGTTTGGCTCATCTTGACTGTCACCTCCTTATGGACTTTGGCTCATTCATTTGAAAGAGCAAGGAGAGCATTCTATAATAGATTACTCACGTCCATTAAATATACCATATTAATTAATAAAGTTCAATGCTTTT
>NZ_DAMDAK010000020.1:9722-12656 GCF_032094055.1 Carnobacterium sp. | reverse complement strand
TTTTTCTCAGCAAATTATCCACTAGCTAAACATAAACTATTTCGCAGCCATTACTGTATCGAAAGCCTTTATCCTATGGATTTTCATTCTCAAAGATACTTTTTTTGGAAACGCACTGCACTACTTTAATCCGTCTACTTCATAAAAAAAGGATCCCAAAATTTTGGGATCTCTCTTTTTCTTTTGTTTTTTATTCTTCAGAATTTTGTTGTTCTTCCTCAAGTTGTTTTTCTGTTTCTGATACTACTTCAACATCTGATTCATGTCCATCTTTA
Organism: Carnobacterium sp.; assembly: GCF_032094055.1. Lineage (GTDB taxonomy): Bacteria > Bacillota > Bacilli > Lactobacillales > Carnobacteriaceae > Carnobacterium_A. The sequence goes on along the minus strand of NZ_DAMDAK010000020.1, from coordinate 12,381 downwards.
GCTGAAATAATTTCCACATTTGCATCTGGTGCTTCATTTTCAGCTTCTTCAGCATCAACTTTTGCCATTGTAGAAACGATCCCATTGTCTGCTACACGGATTAAACGAACGCCTAGTGTAGCACGACCAGTTTGTGAAATACTGTCTACACTAAAACGAATAATAACGCCTGAATTGGTAATCAGCATAATGTCTTCATCACCTTTGACAGTTGTCAAGCCAGCTAAAGGACCATTTTTTTCAGTGATATTAGCCGTTTTCACGCCTTTACCACCCCGGCCTTTAACCGCATATTCACTTGCGTTGGTCCGTTTTCCATAACCTTTTTCCGTAATGATCAACACTTCAGAATCAGGTGTCAACAGATCCATTCCTACGACGTAATCATCGTCGCGTAAGCGAATACCGCGTACGCCGCTTGCACTACGTCCCATATTCCGTACAACCGTTTCTTCAAAGCTGACGGCATAACCTAAATGCGTTCCGATAATAATCGTTTGTTTTCCATCTGTAACCGAAACGGTCATCAACTCATCATCTTCTCGTAAAACAATTGCTCTAATCCCGTTGCTGCGGATATTTGAAAAAGCAGAAATGTTTGTCCGTTTGACGGTTCCTTGACGTGTTGTAAAGAAAAGATAATGATCATCGTCTGCTTTGCCTTTGATGTTGATAACGGCTTGAATCGTCTCTTCAGAATCGATTCCCAGCAAGTTGATTACTGGTATCCCTTTTGCAGTCCGGCCATACTCAGGAATTTCATATCCTTTAGAACGGTATACTTTTCCGTTATTGGTAAAGAATAACAAGGTATCATGAGTCGAACAAGAAACCAGCGTTTCAATAAAGTCATCATCATGAACACCCATTCCTTGAACACCGCGTCCGCCTCTTCTTTGCGACTTGAACTCAGAACTTGGAAGACGTTTGATGTACCCATTATGTGTTAAGGTAATCACGATTTCTTCTTCTTCGATCAAATCTTCATCTTCAAGGCTCAATACTTCTCCGACTAATAATTCTGTCCGGCGAGCATCGCCAAAACGTTCTTGGATTTCTAGTAATTCTGTTTCAATAATGGAATGGATTCGTTCCGGATTGCTTAAAATATCTGCTAGATCCGTAATCAATGCTATTAAATCGTTGTATTCAGATTCAATTTTTTCGCGTTCCAATCCCGTTAACCGAACCATTCGCATATCCAATATGGCTTGAGCTTGCTTATCCGATAAGCCATATGTCTCAATCAACGTATTTTTAGCGATTTCTCCCGTTTTAGAACTCCGAATGATCCGAATGATTTCATCAATATGATCCAAAGCAATGCGCAAACCTTCTAAAATGTGTGCACGAGCTTCTGCTTTGCGCTTATCGTATTCTGTTCTTCTACGAATAATATTTTCTTGGTGCTTTAAATATTCTTCTAGAATCGATTTTAAGCTCAATACTTTCGGAATGCCATTCACAATGGCTAACATATTAAAACCAAAGGAGGTTTGCAATGAAGTCAATTTGTATAAATTATTTAAAACAACACTTGCACTCATATCACGACGGATATCAATGACGATCCGCATGCCGTCACGGTCTGATTCATCCGCTAGATCGGTAATACCTTCAATCCGTTTGTCTCTTGCTAAATCTGCAATCCGTTCAACTAAACGAGCTTTATTGACCATATAAGGCAATTCATGAACAATGATTCGTTCTCTGCCGTTTTTAGTCGTTTCAATCTCCACTTTCGCACGGATAATAATTGAACCTCTGCCTGTTTCATAAGCTCGTCTGATTCCTGATTTGCCCATCACCAGACCACCAGTTGGAAAATCAGGTCCTGGTAAAGCATCCATCAAGTCGGCTGTTGTGGCTTCTGGATCTTTCATCAAAATGTGCAGAGCTGAAATCACTTCCGTCAAATTATGCGGAGGAATATTCGTCGCCATCCCTACAGCAATTCCTGTCGCACCATTGACCAGCAAATTGGGGAAACGAGCCGGTAAAACATCCGGTTCTCGTTCTGAACCATCGTAGTTATCATGGTAATCGATTGTATCTTTGTTGATATCGCGCAGCATTTCTAAAGCCATCCGGGTCATCCGAGCTTCGGTATACCGCATAGCTGCGGCTCCGTCTCCATCGACTGATCCGAAGTTGCCGTGTCCATCTACTAATGGGTAACGGAAACTAAAGTCTTGAGCCATCCGAACCATGGATTCATAGATAGCACTGTCACCGTGAGGATGGTATTTCCCCATAACATCCCCAACAATACGTGCTGATTTTTTATGAGCTTTGTCGGGCGTTACGCCTAACTCGCTCATGCCAAACAAAATCCGGCGATGGACTGGTTTTAAACCATCCCGTACATCAGGTAAAGCACGCGCTACAATAACACTCATCGCGTAATCGAGGAATGAGTTCCGCATTTCATAGCTTAAATTGATATTTTCAATATTTTCTTTAAATTCTTCGGCCATTCTTCATTATCCTCCCTGACTAAATATCTAAGTTTTGAACATAGCGAGCATTGTCTTCGATGAATTTACGACGTGGCTCTACACGGTCTCCCATCAGCATATCTAGTACTTGATCGGCTTCAATTGCATCTTCGACTGATACTTGAAGCATCCGTCTATTTTCTGGATTCATCGTTGTTTCC
>NZ_DAMDAK010000020.1:9087-9712 GCF_032094055.1 Carnobacterium sp. | reverse complement strand
ACCCTTTATATCGTTGGATAACTGGTTTAGGGGAAGCAGGTAATTCTTCTAATAACTCATCTAATTCAACATCAGAATCTAAATAAACCACTTTTTTTCCTTGTCTTACTTGATACAAAGGCGGTTGCGCGATATACACGTATCCTGCTTCGACAACTGGACGCATGTAACGATAAAATAGAGTCAATAAAAGCGTACGAATATGTGCTCCATCCACATCAGCATCAGTCATGATCACTAGTTTATGGTAACGTGCTTTGGAAAGATCAAAGTCTCCGCCAAAACCAGTTCCCATCGCTGTAAAGAGGGAACGGATCTCATCATTGGCTAAAATACGGTCCAAAGTCGCTTTTTCAACATTTAAAATTTTACCACGGATCGGTAAAATGGCTTGGAATAAACGAGAACGTCCTTGTTTAGCAGATCCCCCAGCAGAATCTCCTTCAACGATAAACAATTCGCTGATCGAGGGGTCTTTACTTGAACAGTCGGCTAATTTACCCGGCAAGTTGCTGATTTCTAATCCACTCTTTTTACGGGTAACTTCACGGGCACGTTTAGCAGCTAAACGTGCTCTAGAAGCTAATAACCCTTTTTCGACGATTTTTCTAGCTGTTTGAGGATT
>NZ_DAMDAK010000020.1:4104-9077 GCF_032094055.1 Carnobacterium sp. | reverse complement strand
TTGTCAAAATGAGCTGAAAAAAGGCGATCTGTAATGGTTCTTGCTTCAGAGTTCCCTAACTTTGTCTTAGTTTGTCCTTCAAATTGCGGATCAGGGTGTTTAATCGACACTACAGCGGTCAAACCTTCACGAACATCTTCCCCAGTTAGATTCTCTTCTGATTCTTTTATCAGTTTATTCCGTTTAGCGTAGTCATTAATCACTCGTGTCAGAGCTGTTTTAAATCCTGATTCATGCGTTCCGCCTTCATAGGTATGGATATTATTGGCAAATGTCAATAAGTTGGCGTGGTAGCCGTCCGTATACTGCAAAGCAACTTCTACTGAAATTCCTTGTTGTTCTCCTTCTAAAAAGATAGGGTCTTCAAATAAGACATTTTTATTTTTGTTTAAGAAGGCTACATAGCTTTTAATTCCACCTTCATAATGGTATTCCAATACTTTAGGAGTTTCTTCCCGTTTGTCTTCAATCGTTATTTTTAAGCCACGATTTAAAAAGGCCAATTCTCGTACCCGAACAGCTAAACGTTCAAAATCATAAGTAGTGGTTTCTTTAAAAATTTCAGGATCCGGTAAAAAATGAACGGTTGTCCCATGACGATCCGTATCCCCGATAACTTCCACGTCATTTAAAACAGCCCCTCTAGAATACCCTTGGAAATAAATCTTTCCATTTTTGTGTACACGAACTTCTAAACTAGTGGATAAGGCATTAACGACCGAGCCACCTACACCATGTAAACCACCAGAAACTTTATAGCCTCCGCCACCAAATTTCCCACCGGCATGTAGAATCGTGAAAACCGTCTCAAGAGCAGGACGTCCTGTTTTCTTTTGGATATCTACTGGAATTCCGCGACCGTTATCAATAACTGTTATGCTGTTATCTTCTTCAACGATCACATTGATTTCATTAGCAAATCCAGCTAAAGCTTCATCAATCGAATTATCAACGATCTCCCAAACTAAATGATGCAGTCCTTCACCGCTGGTTGAACCGATGTACATACCTGGACGTTTACGAACAGCTTCCAATCCTTCTAACACTTGAATTTGACTCGCATCATAATCTTGAGCCAAATCGGCTTTGTTTCTCATTTCTTCAGACAAATTCATTCACTCTCCATTTCTACATGACCATTTTCTATATGAAAAATTCTTGGAGCATCAAGCATTTCCTGCTTCACTCCATCTAAACTAGTTGTGGTTAAAAACGTTTGAACTTTATTTTGAATCACTTTTAATAAATGAGTCTGACGTTCATCATCCAATTCGGACAGGACATCATCTAATAGCAAAAGCGGGTATTCTCCTGTCATTTCTTTCATCAAATCAATTTCTGCCAACTTCACGCTTAAAGCTGTAGTTCTTTGTTGCCCTTGAGAGCCAAATGTTTGCACATTGCGCCCGTTGACACTAAATTTCAAGTCGTCACGATGAGGACCAAAAAGCGTAATGCGTTGATCGATTTCGCGTTTTCGTCCTTGTTCATAAGCTTGTAGCAAGTCTGCTTGATTCTGCTTTTTATCTTTCGGATTCGTTAAAACGAGTCCGGAAGCATATTGAATCTCTAAGTGTTCTTTCTGTTGAGAAATTTCTTGATGGATCGGAGCTGCCCAATTACCGAGTTTTTCCACAAATAAAAAGCGCTCCGCCAAGATAGCAGCTCCATGTTCTACTAACTGATCAGTTAACACTTCTAAAAAGGTTACATCTTGTTTTTGTTGAAAAGCTAGCTGTTTCAGATACTGATTTCGCTGTTTCAAGACACGTTGATACTGAACAAGATGATGTAAATAAATAGGGCTCATTTGGCCCATTTCCATATCTATAAATTTCCTTCGGATGGAAGGCGAGCCTTTCACTAAAGATAAATCTTCTGGTGCAAAAAGGATTACGTTCAAGTGGCCAATATATTCACTTAATTTTTTTTGCTCTAGATGATTAAATTTAGCTTTTTTGCCTTTAGTAGAAATAATGAGTTCTAACGGAAATTGAGCATTCTTTTTTTGAACTCTTCCGCTTACTCGTGCAACTTCCTCTTCCCAGCGAATGAGTTCTTTATCATTTGCTGTTCGGTGACTTCTCGCCATCGCCAATACATAGATTGCTTCCATCAAACTGGTTTTTCCTTGAGCATTTTCGCCCAGAAAAACATTAATGCCTTCTGAAAAATGAGCTTGCGCACTTTCATAATTACGGTAATTTGAAAGTTGGATATCTTTCAAAAACATTAACGTTCATCCTCAGAAGCCTGACTGAACGAGTCAACAGATTGTATGAAAAAAGTCCCTTCTTCAGGGATTTCTACAACTGTACCTGGATACAGTTTTTTGCCTCTTCGATTTTCTAATTCATTGTTTACTAAAATAGTATGTTCTGCTAAATACCATTTAGCCATTCCGCCGCTGCTGATAATGTCGGCATGCTTTAAAAATTGGCCCAATGTAATGAATTCGTTCTCAATCATGATATTCTTTTTCATAAAATCACCTGCTTTCAATAAAATAAGCGTGGAGTATAAAAAACCCACGCATTTCGCACTTCTTTGTTAATACTATTATACCTCTTTTTTCTCCATATTACAAATAATATTAGAAAATAAACCAGCTTCATTACATTTTGATAAACAAATACAAAAAGACCCTAAAAAGCTAAAAGTTCCTTAAAAGGGTAAAAAAAGGCTTTTTTTGAAGGAGGATAAAAAAATGAGTCGCATTTACTCGAGCTAGTTCTGAAAATAGTAAGTCAGAATAAAAAATAGAACTGCTCTCACATGTTTCCGTTCAGAATCTAATGCAGAGAGGCAGTTCTATTTTAAATTTTTAACTATCTTTAGGTAGGATGTAAAACTATTTTATCCCTTGTTGTTAGGCTGGAATACAAAATTTGACTAATGTTAGCTAATTTTTCTGTCTTTTATTGTGCAGTATAGCCGCCATCAACTGCCAATTCAGTACCTGTCACATATTTAGATTCGTCTGAAGCTAGATATACGCAAGCATAAGCAATATCGTCAGCGTCGCCAACATACTTCAGTGGTATCCCTTGAAGCATCTTATCCAAAATTGTGGGTATGGATAAAGAAGGAGCAGACATTGGCGTTTTAATTGTTCCTGGGTGAATTGAGTTGCAACGGATATGATCTGGTCCATAATTTACTGCAACATTTTTAGTGAGCAAACGAACGCCGCCTTTTGAAGCTGTATAAGAAAAAGGACCGCCAGAACCAACTAATCCGGCAATTGAAGAAATATTTACGATCGATCCGCCGCCATTCTTTTTCATGACTGGAATCACTCGATTAATACCCAAATAAACACTCTTCAAGTTAATATCGATTACTTTTTGCCATTCTTCTTCATCCGTTAATTCAGCAGATTTTGTATAATCTCCAGTAATCCCTGCATTGTTAATCAAAATATCAATTTTTCCAAAAGCTTTCAGTGTTTCTTCTTTGACATGATCCCAATCAGCTCCAGAAGCAACATTTTGTTTAATCGCGATCGCTTCTCCGCCTTTTTCTTTGATATCAGAAAGCAATTCTTGCATTTTTTCTTCTTGAAGATCTGTTAGTACAACTTTAGCCCCTTCTTTTATAAACATAACAGCTGTTGCCGCTCCCATTCCATTAGCTGCTCCAGTAATGATTGCTACTTTGTTTTCTAAACGTCCCATTTTAAAATGTTCCTTTCCATAAATAACCTTAATAATTTTATTTTAGCGATTAGTGAAGCTATTTACAAGAAATTAGGAAAGAAATTCTATTATTAAGAAATTTCATTGCTAAATCATAGTGTGTTTGAAAAAGGCCAAAATAAAAGACTGTTTTTCTGTAAAGATAGAAAAACAGTCTTGCTTTTTTAAAATGTTCGAACAGGTGTAATCAATTGAATAAAGTTTTGATCGTTTTCACTTGGAACTAAAATAAATGGCCGAACAGGCGATGTAAATTTTATTTTGATATCTGTTTGCCCAAATGTTCTTAGCGCATCTTTCATGTAGTCTGGGTTGAAAGACAATTCGATTGGTTCGCCTTCAACAGCCAAGTAATCAACTTCTTCTTGCACGTTTCCTACATCAGGAGAGTTTCCGGAAAGTTTCACTAATTCTGGGTTGACCGTAATTTTGACAACATTATTTTTACCTTCATGTGACAATAACGATGCCCGTTCAATTGCTCCTAAAAGCACTGTGGCATTAAATTCAACTTCAGATGATGAGCTGTCAGGAATCAGACGTTTTGTATCGGGATAGTAGCCTTCTAAAAGACGAGAATAGAAATACATATTTTCTGTTTTGAATAGAACTTGGTTTTCAGTAACCATCATTTCTAAGTTCTCAGAATTATCCACTAATGTACGAGCAAGTTCAATCAAACTTTTTCCTGGAATAATGACATTGTATTTCTTGCTTGCTTGTTCTTCTGTCATCTCCAATGGAATAATGCGTTGGCTCAAACGGTGACTATCAGTAGCCACAGCTAAAAGTTGACTATTTTCAATAACCATATTGACACCAGTCAAAATAGGTCGGCTTTCATGAGTTGAAATAGCAATAACAGTTTGACCAATGACTTGTTTGAATAAACCCACTGGTAAAGTAAAAGATTCATTTGTATCAATAACTGGTAAATGAGGGTAATTATTAGCATCTAAGCCATTAATGGTAAAAGATGCTGTTGCTGAAGTGATCAAGGTTTGAAAATGATCCAATACTTCTAATTCCATCGTTTCTTCAGGTAATTTTTTTACAATTTCACTAAAAAAACGAGCTTGTAAGACGATGCTGCCAGTTTTTTCAATGGTTAAAGCATTGGTTTCATCGGTTACTGGAATAAATGTTTCGATGGAAATATCTGAATCACTTCCTGTTAAGGTAAGTCCTTCTTCATTAGCGACGATTTTGATCCCTGTTAAAATCGGAATAGTCGTTCTTGAAGAAATTGCACGTTGGACATCTGCAATGCTTTTT
>NZ_DAMDAK010000020.1:0-4094 GCF_032094055.1 Carnobacterium sp. | reverse complement strand
TAAGAATGAGCTTCTTTTGATTGTAAATTTCATTGAGTAAACCTCCAAAATTATAGTTAATTAATTTAATAAGATCTTTAGTAATAGTAGTAGGGCCTGTGGATACTGTGGGTAAGTAATTTGACGCTTAATATTACAAGGTTTTCCACATGTGGATAAACTGTGGAAAACCTCAAGATAACTTTTGTAGTTATACACATGGGCACAGATATCTTTTATCTCTTTAAAATGAGTTTAACGGATAATAGGAAAAAATGTAAATGAATAAGTCCACTACTTAAAAAAATTATTTCAATTTATTTTTTATTTCTTCTATATCTTGTTTTAATTGATGATCTTTTGTAACAGCATGGGTAATTTTTTCATAAGCGTGTATAACAGTTGTATGATCTTTTCCGCCAAATTCAGCTCCGATTTTTGGTAAAGAATTTGCAGTTAATTCTCGTGAAAGGTACATAGCTATTTGTCTAGGAACAACAATAGATTTTACGCGCTTTTTCCCTTTTAGGTCGGTTAACGAGACTTGATAATATTTACAAACCGTATTTTGAATATCGAGAATGGATAACGTACTCGGCTTATTTGTATGCAGCATGCTTTTTAAGGCATCTGCAGCAAGACTAGTAGTGATATCCCGACTTTCAATAGCAGCATAAGCTTGTACGCGTACTAAAGCTCCTTCTAATTCGCGGATATTAGAATCGATTTGTCCTGCGATATAGCTCAACGTATCATCTGGTATTTCCAATCTTTCAGCATTGGCTTTTTTGCGGAGAATGGCAATCCGAGTTTCCAAATCGGGTGGTGTGATATCAACTGACAAGCCCCAAGCAAACCTGGAAATCAACCGTTCTTGTAATTTAGGAATTTCGTTTGGCAAGCGGTCGCTGGTTAAAACGATTTGTTTCCTGTCGTCATATAAGGCATTGAAGGTATGAAAGAATTCTTCTTGTGTTCCTTCTTTATCCGCAAAAAACTGAATATCATCGACTAATAAAAGATCTACGCTCCGATATTCATTCCGAAATTTTTCTTGCGTTTTATTTTGAATAGAATTGATGAAATCATTCGCAAAGGTTTCGCTGCTGACGTACTTTACTTTTGCATCTGGATTTAATAACAACATTTGATGGCCGATTGCATGCATTAAATGGGTTTTCCCAAGACCGACGCCTCCATAGAAAAACAAAGGATTGTAAATAGTACCTGGTTCTTCAGCAACGACTAATGCTGCTGCGTGAGCCATTTGATTGCCTTTTCCGATAACAAAAGTATCAAATGTGTATTTGTCGTTTAATTGAATGTCCTTTTTAAAGGCATTTTTTTGCATGAGCGATTGGCTTTTTTGTTTTCCAGCAGTGTCTGGATTTTCCTGTTCATTTTTAATAACGAATAAGGGAGAAATTTCACGACTGGAGTATTCATAGATATTTTCGACAATGCGAGTGGCTAAGTTATTTTCCCAATATTCTTTATGTAAAGAAGAGGGAACTTCAATAATAATATTGTGTTCAGTGATGCGAATAGGGTGAGCACTTTCGATCCATGTATCGTAACTGACTTTGGAAAGTGACTCTTTAAATTTTTCTTTTAAAAAATTCCACAAAGATTGCAAGTCATCCAAGCAAAGAACCTCCTTTATAAATCTGTCTTTCTTATTTTAGCACGTTCGTCAAAAGTTTTCCACAAGTAGTTTACTCCTGTTGAAAATTCATTCACCCTGTGCATATTTAGTTATCCACAAGACGGAATAGGCAGTGGATAACTTCTTTATTTAATGAGTTGTTCACTTGAAAAGTGGATAAAAATATAAAATGAAAGCTTTAATAAACAGAGTTTCCAACAGTTATCCACAGTTATCACAAAAAAATATCTGTTGCTTACACACAGCTTGTTTGTTTGTGCATAACTTCAAAATAACTTGTTCTTAATAAAAAACTAGAAATAACTTATACCAGAGGTTGTGGATAATAAAAAAAGTTTGTGGATATCTTTATTTGCTGAGAAATAGAGTGAAAACAACCATAAGTTTTTAGTTATAGGTGAAAAAAGAAGAATAGATTTAATGAGAATCAGCGAGGAAAGGGAGGAAGAATAAATATAATTTGCTATCTTTTGTTTGCCTATTTTAATTTAATAAACAAGCAGAAAGAGGAACATAAAATGCAAATTAGAGGAGAATAATGTAAAAGAAAACGATTAAGCTGTAAAAAAATGAAAAAGAAGGTTTCCTATTTCTGAGATTTATGCTATCATACTGAAGTGAATGAATGAAAATAGGTTTGTCTCTTATTTGATTAAACTATTTTTAGTTCGTTATAATAATTGAGACTGTCTTATGCTGAACACGTACAAAATGATGAGAGATAGTTATTGCAGGAGGTGTATTACGAATGAAAAGAACTTACCAACCTAAAAAACGTAAACGTCAAAAATTACATGGCTTCCGTAAACGTATGAGTACAAAAAATGGACGTAATGTATTACAAAGTAGACGCCGTAAAGGCAGAAAATCATTGTCTGCATAGATCACTGAACGTCTCAGTGGTCTTTTTTTTCTTTTTAATTGCAGTTTTTTTATGCAATTTGGAACTGTTCAAAAAAAGTGATGAGAGGTTATTTGAATGAAAAAAGCCTATCGTGTCAAAAAAGAATCAGAATTTCAAAAAGTTTTTCATCATGGAAAATCTACAGCTAATCGGCAATTTGTTCTTTATGTATTGAATAAAAAAGAACAACCTCATTTTCGAGTAGGCTTATCGGTCGGCAAAAAAATAGGAAATGCTGTTACAAGAAATGCGGTTAAACGAAAAATACGTCAAAGTTTAACCGAACTAAAGCCACATTTAAAAACGGAAGCAGATTTTATTGTAATAGCCCGCAAGCCAGCGGCAACTATGTCAGTAAAAGAAACTAAAAAAAGCTTGATTCACGTTTTAAAATTGGCTAAATTGTTAAATTAGCTTATTTTTATTTAAAGAATGTGGAGGGAAAAACGTGAAAAAACGTAAGCGATTACTCCTATTATTAGGAACTGTTTTATTAGCAGTTGTTTTGGCAGGTTGTGGGACAGCACCGATTACTGCTGAAAGTACTGGTTTTTGGGATCGGTATATTGTATTGAACTTCTCGCGTGTGATTATTTGGTTATCTGATTTATTTGGCGGCAGTTATGGTCTGGGGATTATTGTTTTCACTTTGATCATTAGAATTATTTTATTGCCGTTGATGCACGGACAAACTAAAAGCACGCGAAAAATGAGTGAATTGCAGCCACAACTTAAAGCTTTACAAACAAAATATTCTTCTAAAGATGCTGAAACTCAAAGCAAATTAAAAGAAGAAACGTCTAAATTGTATTCAGAAGCTGGGGTTAATCCGGCAGCTGGGTGCTTGCCATTGCTGATCCAAATGCCTGTTTTAATGGGACTATACCAATCGATCAGCCGGACGGAAGTATTAAGTACAGGGAATTTCTTATGGATGAACTTAGGTAAACCAGATCCAATGTTTATCTTGCCTGTCTTAGCAGCTATTTTAACGTATGCGACTACAAAATTATCAAGTATGAGCCAAGCAGAATCAAATGCTACAACGACATCAATGATGTATATGATGCCAGCCTTGATTTTATTTATGGGGATCACTTTACCGAGTGCGTTATCGTTATACTGGGTAGTAGGAAATGCTTTCTCTGTAGGGCAAACACTGTTATTAAATAATCCATTTAAAATCAGAAAAGAACGTGAAGAAAAACTGCAAGCTGAACGCGAACGACAACGTGCATTAGAAAAAGCGTTAAATCCGAAAAAGAAGAAGAAAAAGAAATAAATCTTTACTATCAATCAAGAGGAGATAGAACGGAGGATTAACAGATGAATAAGTACACAGCTCAAGCAGCGACAACAGCAGAAGCGATTCAAAAAGGATTAAAAATTTTGGGTATCAGTGAAAAAGAAGCTTCTATTGAAGTTGTTACTGAAGGAAAAAAAGGCGTATTTGGTTTTGGTCAAAAAGATGCGATTGTGATAGTTGAAAAGAAAAAAATCGAAGCACCTCTAACACGATCAGATGCAAAAGTTGATTCAGCGGCT
>NZ_DAMDAK010000019.1:31731-34420 GCF_032094055.1 Carnobacterium sp. | reverse complement strand
CAACTTTTGAAAAGCATCGCGGTCAATCATACACACTTTAGTATCTACCATTGCTTCAGCAAAAGCCGCATAAGTAGTTTCGCTAAATAGCGCCAACTCTCCAGTGAAATCTCCCGGCATTAAAATGCGAATCAGTTGTTCCTTACCGTTTTCTGCCAAGCGATAAATGCGAATTTTACCTTTATTTACAATAAACAAAGACTTAGAAAGATCACCGGCACGGTAAACAATCTCACCTTTTTTATATCTGACTGATTGGGTTGTTTTGGTTATTTCATCCATTTGCTGTTCTTCTAAATGGTTAAAAATTGGAACCAAAGAAACACATGATTTATGTGAATCATGCTCATGATCTACAAGTTCTTTTCTTTCCATGTTTCTCCCTCCAAACAAAATGAGTATCTGTTTCTTTTTATTTTCTTAGTCTCAAAGTAAGTTGCATTTTCCAAAAAGCTTCACATTGTTATCATATGAGCAAAGACTGTTTAATACAATAGAAACTTATTATTTAAGTAGAATTTTACCATCTTCACTTAGCACAAAAACATAGCGCCATTCTAGTTTTTTCATTTTTCTTTAAAAATATGGTTTGTTCTTATTTCTATAATTTAGTATAGTCAACAATTATTTATTAAAAATTGATACAGATCAAGTTTATGAGAATACTTGAAAAAAGCGGTAAAAAAATCTCTTTTTTATACTTTTTTCAAGTTTTAAGGTTTCTCTTAAGATAGCCGCTTTGAGCTAGAGCTGGACTTAGATCTATGCTAAGATAATAAACGAGCTGATTTTCCACTTTAACAGAAAGGGGTTTATTAAATGGACACATCCTATTTTTCAAAGTTTTACAAAAAAACAAAGCTAGAAAAAATTCAAGCTCTCTTAGATGCAAATATCCTTACTGAAGAAGACAAACAATTTTTAACAGAAGCTCCTCTCTTATCTGATGAATTAGCTAATAGTATGGTAGAAAACCAATTGACGCAATATGCTTTGCCATTAGGTGTGGCGCTAAATTTAATGGTCGACGACAAAGAATATGCTGTCCCAATGGTCACTGAAGAACCCTCAGTAATTGCAGCTGCTAGTTCTGCTGCTAAAACGATTGCTCAAGCAGGAGGATTTGACACTACTAGCACAAAACGCCGGATGATTGGACAAGTAGCATTAATAGCCGTTCCAGATATAACACACGCTCAAAAACAAATAAAGCTACATAAAAAAGACGTCCTCAACAAAGCCAATCAAGCTCATCCTTCTATTGTAAAGCGCGGCGGCGGAGCAGATGAATTGATGGTTCGCTTCATTGAAGCAACTGAAAAATCTCCTAAGTTTTTAGTCGTTCATGTTTATATCGATGTGCAAGAAGCAATGGGAGCCAATATTGTCAATACCATGATGGAAGCTATTGCTCCTTATCTAGAAACGCTGACCGGAGGAAAAGTCTTAATGGGCATTCTTTCAAATTACGCTACGGAATGTTTAGCAACGGCTGTTTGCCGGATTCCGGTCGACTTATTAAAGCGCGAGGGTTTGTCAGGTGAAACCGTTCGGGATCGATTGATTGAAGCTGCTCAATTTGCCTATGCTGATCCTTACCGAGCTGTGACTCATAATAAAGGCATTATGAACGGTATTGATGCAGTCGTTTTAGCGAGCGGCAATGATTGGCGAGCAATTGAAGCGGGTGCTCATGCTTATGCTGCTAGATCTGGACAATATCGAGCTCTTTCCAATTGGGAAAAAGCGGACAATGGAGATTTACTTGGAAGTTTGACTTTGCCTATGCCAATCGGGTTTGTGGGTGGTTCAATCACCATTCACCCTACTGCTCAATTTAGTCAGCGATTATTAAGCGTTAAAAATGCTAAAGAATTAGAATCAGTAATTGTTTCTGTCGGGCTGGGACAAAATTTTGCGGCGCTTAAAGCTTTGGTAACGGAAGGCATCCAAAAAGGACATATGGGATTACAGGCTAAATCTTTAGCAATCAGCGCTGGGGCAACTGAGCAATGGATCGAGCTAGTGGCAGATGAGTTAAAAAAAGCTCCTCATATGAATTTGGAAACGGCTAAAACATTATTAGATAAAATAAAAAATAAGTAGTAATTTATTAAACTAGTATACTTTAAGGCTGTTTAGAGAAAAGATGAGTGACACACAATAAGGAGATCAATTTATGGAAGCTTGGATTCAAGGAATTATGGAACAATTTGGTTATATCGGAGTCGCTTTTTTAATTATGATTGAAAATGTTTTTCCGCCTATCCCTTCAGAAGTTATTTTAACGTTCGGCGGTTTTATGACCACTAGCACGAGTTTAACGATTTGGGGAATGATTATTGCTTCAACTATTGGCGCAGTTATCGGAGCGGTTATCCTTTATGGCATTGGGTTATTGTTAGATGTTGAACGGTTAGAAAAAATCGTAGATCGCTGGGGACATGTTTTACGTTTGACTAGAGAGGATATTCATAAAGCCGATAATTGGTTTGATAAGTATGGAATGTGGACGGTCTTCTTTTGTCGCTTCATTCCGCTAATCAGAAGCTTGATCTCAATTCCAGCAGGAATGTCCAATATGAACTTCGGTATTTTTCTTGCTTTGACAACTACCGGTACATTAATATGGAATACGATTTTAATTTATTTAGGCGCTGCTGTTGGCTCACAATGGGAAGTCATCGTC
>NZ_DAMDAK010000019.1:27346-31587 GCF_032094055.1 Carnobacterium sp. | reverse complement strand
CCTCTGTCCACTCTTAGATGAAACTATCTAATGATGAACAGAGGCTTTTTTGTTAAAGACTACCAGAGCGAATAATAGCGACTAAGAGCCATAATCCCAAGAACCCAGCAACCAAAAAACCAGCCATTCCGATAATCGAAAGTTGGGTGCCTTTGGTTGCCACAATGATAACTGTTGAAGCCATGATCAGAGCAGAAATAATAAGTGCAAAAACTAGACGGTTGACCATCTTATTGATTCCTGTCCACTTCTCATCCATATTGATTAAATCAATTTTGAACTTGCTGCGGCCGCTAATCAGACCATCTAGAAAAGCCGACAATTGACTTGGCAACTTAGATGAATGACTGAAAAATTGATACGTTTGGAGTAAAGCTTCTTCTGTATCGATTAAGTCTCGTACACTAAAAGTTCCGCTTGTTTTTAAATAACTTTTTGTGATTTTGATCAAATTCGCTTCTGGTGCCAAATCTGTAATTGTTCCTTCCAGTATCGTCAGCGCTTTTACTAATGTGACTAAATCACTAGGTAAGGACAAACGATGTCTACTTGTTATTTCAAAAATATCTGTCCACACACTTGCTATACGGATATTGCTTAAATCAGTTGAAAAATAGGTGTCAAATACATAAGTTAAGTCGTCATATAGTTCATTCCGATCGACTCGTCCTTTTTGGTTTCCCATTTGTAAAATCAAGCTGACTAATTGATTGATATCTTTTAAAACGATAGCTTTCAACAGTTGATTCAAAACTTCTTTATTGGCGTTGGATAATTCCCCCATAATACCAAAATCGATATAATAAATTTTTCCTTCTTTGATGATCATATTACCGGGATGCGGATCTCCATGAAAAAAACCATCATGGAAAACTTGAGACAAGTAAGAGAGTAAAAGTTTTTGACCGATATCATTTAAATCATAGCCTTCTTGCAACAATTCAGTAGTATGGGTAATTTTCAGCCCATCAATATATTCTTGAACAATTATTCGCTTGGAACTAAACTCGGTAAATGCTTTTGGCGCATTGACACAAGCAATATCTGCGTTCAATTCTTTAAATTTTACCATGTAATCCACTTCATTGCGAAAATCTAATTCTATTTTAGTCGTTTTACGAATTTCTTGAAATACCGAGATAGGATCTACCACTATTCCTTTTAGTATAGTTTCGGCTTTGGAGACTATTTTGATAAATAAGTCGATATCTCTTAAAAAACTTTCTTCTATTCCAGGCCGCTGGACTTTTAAAATCACTTCTTCGCCACTTAGTAATCTTCCTTTGTGGACTTGCGCAATGGAAGCACTAGCAATTGGTTTTTCTTCTACTAGTTCAAAAACCTCTTCTAACTCTTGGTCGAAGTCCTCTTTAAAGTTCTGCCGGACCTCATGAAATGGAAAAGGAGGCGCAGCATCTTGTAACTTAGCTAATTCTTCAATATATGCTTTTGGCAGAATATCTCGTCGCGTAGAAATAATTTGTCCCATTTTAATGAAACTTGGTCCCAACTCTTCAAAAGCTTTACGCAGATTTTGCGGATCCGCTTCTTTTTTTTGTGAATGGATCTTTGTATTATACATATGCCCGAAACCATAAGCAGCCAATACACTAATGATCTCTCTGAAGCGTTCGCTTTTCTTCACAAATGCCTCCCTCCTTTTCTTTTTCTTAATCATTATCGATTGTTCAGTTTATCAATCTTTTCATTTAACTCTTCCACTTTTCTCTCTAATTTTTCGATTTCTTTTCGTTGAGCAGTTTCCATCGTTTCTACCAGTTCTCGGACCGCTTCTTTGCTCAACGTTTCTTCAGATCCATGCTCTTTTTTCTTACGAATCAATTCTTGATTTAATAGCTTTCCTTGTTCAACTGTCAGCTTCCCCTTACCGACTAATTTATCCAGCATTTCTTCTGCTTTTTCATAGGTTAAGGTTGCACCACCGATTCCGGCTAAAATTATTTTCTTTAAATCGTCCATTACTTTCTCCTCCTTAGTCTTTTTGAGAATTAAGAATTTCTGCTTTAATCATTCGAAAGTTAGTTAACTGCTTAATGAATGCTTACAGTATAACATGAAAACGCTACAACGACCTATTTGCTCCTTTTTGCTTCTATTGCTGTTCGATTTGTTACCCCTGATCCTGGCTATTAAAAAAAGCAAAAAGAAGCAGCCCAACAATCGACCGCTTCTTTTTACTTTTAGAACAAGTTAGTTTACTCCATTATTTATTCGCTTCATCCGCATTTAAAACATATTCATAAGCGGTAATTTTACCTTCTACATGTTGGATTTCGAGTTCATTTTCAATGTAATTAATAGAATTCCCTAAATCCTCTGTACGTTTTGTGGTAAGACGATCCAATTCTTTTTTCGATTCATTCAACAAACGTGTTACATCTGACTCTGTCATATAACTCATTATAAATTCCTCCTAAAAAGTAATTTTCTACTATTTAAGTATACCGTTCTCTATCTTATATGACAATTAAATAGGCTTCAGCGTTTTTTTAGCCTCTCTTCCTTAAAGAAGAAGCATCTTTGTTCTTATCCTTTGATCGATCCAAGCATGCCGGAAACGAAGCTTCTTTGCATAAACATAAATAGAATAAGAGTTGGAATAGTAGCGATAATAATGGCAACCATTTGTACCCCATAATTTGCAACATAGGATGAAGAAGATAGCCCGGAAATAAGCAAAGTCATTGTATATTTGTCTTCTGTCTGCAAGATAACCAAAGGCAGCAAGTAACTGTTCCAAGAAGTCATAAATGCATATATTGTCGCAGCTGCATAGGTAGATTTCATCATTGGAAACACAATTCTAAAAAAAATTGCGTAACTGCCCGCTCCTTCGACTCTGCCAGAATCTATGATTTCATCAGGAAAAGATTTAAAGCTTTGTCTGAAGAAAAAAATCAAAAAAAGATTAGAGACAGCAGGCAAAATAATGGCTATATGCTGATTTACCAAGTGGAATCCGGCCATCATTTTAAATAATGGGATAACTAAAGCAGCAAAGGGGATCATCATAAAAAGTAAAAATATGGCATAAATAATTTCACTTTTTTTTGTTTTAAATTTTTCAAACCCAAATGCTGCTAATGAAGTCACCAGTAAACTCAATACGACCGTCACAAAAGAAATTTTAAGAGAATTCCACATAATCAGCGAAACGTTATATCCATTAAACAAATCAGAGATGTTTTGCATCAGATGTGTTCCAAACGTAATTTTCCCTTCAGCTATCTGGTTGGATGTATTGGTTGCTCCAGCAACCATCCAGTAAAAAGGAAAAATAGAAATAAACGAAAATAGAATTAAGAATAGATATCTCGCTATATCCAATAATTTGGCTTTCATTTCTCTTTCTCCTTCCATCATTATATTATACTAAAAACTGCTAGGGTCTATTGGTAACTTTTAATTGGATAATAGACAATATAGCTACAATTACAACAAGTACCCATGACAACGTTGCTGAGTAACCAAAATTTGAGGTGTAAACAAACGAGTGATTATAAATCAATTGAGCAGCAGTCAACGTTTCATTTGAAGGTCCACCCCCAGTTAAGTTGACAACTTCGTCAAATAACTGAATCGTTCCGATCGTAGAGGTAATCGTGGTAAAAACAATTACCGGTTTAAGTTGAGGAATAATAATTCGGAAAAATTTTTGAGCCGCATTAGCTCCATCTATTGAAGCGGCTTCTAATGTGTCTGCGGAGATGTTTTGGAGTCCCGCGAGATAAAAAATCATATTGTAGCCTGTCCAACGCCAACACAAAGCAATAATCACTGTTACTTTTGCCCAAAACGGACTATTTAACCAATTAATAGGCATCTGAATGATTCCACTCGTCAAAAGAAAATTATTTACGATACCTCCAACTTGAAACATCATTTTAAATAAAACAGAATAAGAAACCAATGAAGTAACACAAGGGAGAAAAAGCGCCAATCTAAAAAACGTTTTTCCTTTTAACGTTGGTGAATTTAGCATAAAGGCCAAAAGCAAGCCCAAGATCAACATAATCGGCACTTGAAAAATCAAGTACGTAAAATTATTCAAGAGTGCCTTCCAAAAGACAGTATCTTGGGTCATCCGAATATAGTTATGGAGCCCATTGAAAACAGAATTAAGGCCTTGCATGCTGTGAAAAGAGATATAAATGGAATAAAAAATAGGATAAAGCAGAAAAGCACTGCCGAAAAGAACAGCAAATATAATAAATTTCCAA
>NZ_DAMDAK010000019.1:26351-27336 GCF_032094055.1 Carnobacterium sp. | reverse complement strand
CCAAACTTCTCCTTTTCCTGATATCTTTTTCGGTTTCATTACTAACCTCCTCTATCCTTTAAGAATTATTTGATCACCCGTGTAGTTAAGAATCAAAATTTTATTCCCCGATTTGCATATTATAATAGTCTTCTGCTTGCTCCAACATTTCATCTAACGAAATTTTATCGTCAAAATAATCTTGCAACACTGATCTTAAAGCT
Source organism: Carnobacterium sp. (assembly GCF_032094055.1). GTDB lineage: Bacteria > Bacillota > Bacilli > Lactobacillales > Carnobacteriaceae > Carnobacterium_A. Next base: position 27,133 of record NZ_DAMDAK010000019.1, on the reverse strand, counting down.
TCCATGGCTATATTTGTATTCACGCCATAGTCTACTCCAGGTATTTTTTCCATCCATTCTGAAAAATCTTTATATATTTGTGCATCATTAAAGTAAGGATCTTTGTATTGATAAGCTTCTCCTGTTTGAGAAGGAAGATAAGTTCCAACAGCACCATTATCAACTAAAATCTCTTGATAGAATTCATCATTACCAGCAAATTCGGTCTTAAGGAAATCAATAGCCGCTTCTTTATTAGGGGAATCTTCTAAAACCATCCAACTCGAACCGCCCAGATTAGAATAATGAGTGGCATTTTTTACTGTTTCAAGTTTTGGGATAGTCGTATATGCCCATTTGCCTGCTTGGTCTTCTGCTGACTTGATCGTTGCTGAATACCAAACAGCTGAAACAACAGCTGCTACTTCTCCACTAGTAACGGCTCCAATACCTTCTGCTGCAAAATAATCGACTGGTTTAGCCAAATTATTTTTTTCTATTTCTTTAAGAACTTCTGCCATTTCTCTGATAACAGGATTATTTTTGAAATAAACTTTTCCTTCTTTATCAAAATACCAAACTCCTGCTGACTGCATAGCCATTTGCATATAATGCGTTCCTCTGTTGGGAATAAACGCTACAAACCATTTTCCGGTTTTTTCTTTTACATCTTTACCAATTTGTATAAACTCTGACCAAGTTAAATCTTTGAGATCATCAGGAGTATAGCCAGCTTCTTCAAGATAGTCTGTACGATAATATAAACCTGCAGATCCCGAATCAAATGGAACAGCATAAACGCC
>NZ_DAMDAK010000019.1:24421-26341 GCF_032094055.1 Carnobacterium sp. | reverse complement strand
TACCTTGAGAAACGGCGTCGACTTTATATTCTGCAAATTGTGAAAAATCGATTTCATCTGATAAATCAGCAAACTTCCCGTCGTAATTAGTTAAAAAGCTTTGAGCATCATAGTCTTCCACTAATACGATATCCGGCAGTCCTTCTGAGACACCTGATGTAAATCCAGAAACCAGTTTCTGTTTAGTATCATCGTTAGACATTTCAGAAATGGTCAACTTAAAATCTTCATGTCCGTCTTTTTTGTAATACTCTCCTGCTTTTTCCATAATTGGAATATTAAAATTCTTATCCCAAGCCCAAACTGTCAACGCAGTATCTTTTGAACTGTTAGATTGTTTTGAATCCGTTCCATCAGAACCCGTACATGCAGCCAACAAAGTCATCCCTACTACACCATAAAGTAAAACAGCCAACTTTTTCATTTCCGTCCCCTCCATTTTCTACAGAATTAAAACGCATTCCTATTTTTTGTTTGCGTTTTCATTATCATATCATATTTTTATTTTTTTTTATAAAAGAACCTCTTTCTATCTGGTAAAAGCAATATACGAGAAAGGAGAAGAAGAAGTACACTTAAGAGTAGTATCAACGAAATAGTATCAACGGTTTCTTTTTTGTCTCTCTATTAACGTCTTTAAAATTGACAAAATCCTTATAGTGTTATACTTTAAAAGAAGATAAACTTCCAAAAAAAGAAGTGGTACTTTTCATTATCTGTATCACTCTTTGAAGTAGTTTAAGTACCTATTTAAGCTGCTTAGGGTGTTTTCTAGAAAATGTTTATTTTTTTACTTTTATATTGTAAGGGGTTGCTTTTTTAGTGAGACTCTTTTATAGCATTAATCTCTTATATCAATATTCTACTTTCTAGGAGGTGCTGTTTTAAATAGTTATCAAGCTCTTATACTTTTAACACATTTGTTTGAATATAAAAAAGTTGAGGTGGGGAAAAGATGAAAACAAAAAAACGTTTTTGGACAACAGTAGCTTTAACCGTTAGCTCCGTCTTCCTGCTTGCTGGTTGCGGCGGAAATAATGAAACAGCTAATGAAAAATCAAGTACAAAATCAGGCGATGGTCCTGTAGAACTAGAATTTTGGAGTTTCTGGGGATCTGGTCCGCGGAATGAAGCAGTTGAAAAAATCATTTCCGACTTCAATGAAAAACAAGATGATATCGTTGTGAAACATGTGTTTCAACCTTGGGGAGATATCTGGACCAAGTCTCTTGCCTCTGTAGCTGCTGGTAATCCGCCTGATGTCATCATCCAAGACATCAACTCTGTTAGACAACGGGCTGATGCGAATCAAGCTATTGATTTACAAGAGTATATCGATAAAGAAGATGAAGACATTAAGGGAAGGTTTTATCCACAATTATTAGACGCTGCAACTTTTGAAGACGATGTCTATGGACTACCGTTCAATACAGACACACAAGTCCTTTTTTATAATAAAGACTTATTTGAAAAAGCCGGATTAGATCCTGAAACACCGCCTGCTACTTGGGCTGACTTAGAAAAAGATGCAGCTGCTTTAGAAGAAAAAGATGGTGACAAGTGGAAAACGATCGGGTTTTATCCTCTTTGGAGCACTGGACCAGATGTATGGGCTCTTAACGCTGATAATGGAGTAAGCTGGTTTGATGATAAAGATAATGTAAAAATCAATACTCCAGATAAAGTCGACTCACTTCAATGGATTTTAGACTGGCAAAAACACATTGGAAAAAGCACAGTAGATTCTTACGAAGCTGAATTCGGAGCTGGCATTGCTGATCCATTTGTATCCGAACTCGTTGCTATGAGAGGTCAAAATATTAACTATCTAGTCGAATTGAATGAATTAGATCACGATATCAATTTCGGTGTTGCTCTTTTACCAGAAAAAACAGAAGGTTCTGGGCATTACAGTTGGGG
>NZ_DAMDAK010000019.1:21224-24411 GCF_032094055.1 Carnobacterium sp. | reverse complement strand
AGGATTTACAGCAGAAATTCCTTATGGAGCTAAAAACCCAGATGCATCATGGGAATTCATTAAATACTTAACCAGCGATGAAGTTCAAGAATATTGGGGCTCAAAAGGCTTCGATATCATGGCAAATCAAGAAGCCAATGAAAGCTTAGCAACAAATCCTGATCTTGATGATAACGGACGTTTGATTTACGAAATGGCCAGTAAGGCTCTTGAAACTACAGTAATCACACCTACTCCTCTTTCTGCTCCTGATTACTTGCCATTAGTCAATACAGAGATCGATGCTGTTATGTTAGGTAAAAAATCACCGGAAGATGCTTTGAAAGATGCTCAAAATTCTGTAGAAAAACTCGTCGAACAAAATAAATAAAAATTTTAACAAGCTTTGGTACTGGGCTTGAAAACCAGTTTATAGCGAAACTGGTTTTCAAGCCGGTTCAAGCTTTATTTCTTTAATCAGGATAAATAAGTTTGATTAAAATCTAAACGTAGTTTACTAAAATAAAAAAAGAAACGTGGTGATCCCAATGCTGGCTAAAAAACAAAAAAAGACTAAAATGAAATGGACTAAGTTAAAGAAACAAGAAGCTCTGTGGGGACTGCTCTTCGTCTCTCCTTTTATTATAGGATTTATTTCTTTTTTAATGGGTCCTATGCTTTTTTCTTTGTATGGAAGTTTTACAAACTATAATTTAACTTCTAAAATGGATTTTATTGGGTTGAGCAACTATAAGCGGATGTTTACTCAAGATGGATTATTTTGGAAATCTCTTTATAATACAATTTATTACGTTATCTTTAGTGTTCCTTTGAACGCTGTCGGAGCTGTTCTAATGGCGGTATTGCTTAACCAAAAAATGCGTGGTATCAAATTTTTCAGAACCATATTCTATATGCCAGCTATTTTATCAGGAGTCGCTGTTTATGTATTATGGATGCAACTGCTAGCGCCTTCTACTGGATTAGTCAATACGCTTTTACATTTCATTGGTATTAATGGACCAGCTTGGCTATTTGATCCACAATGGACAAAACCAGCACTTATTATCATGAGCCTATGGAGCGTTGGGGGCTCTATGCTGCTTTTTCTAGCCACACTGCAAAATGTCCCAAGTCAACTTTACGAATCGGCAGAATTAGACGGTGCCAATATGATCAAACGCTTTTGGCATATTACATTACCGATGATCACGCCAATCATTTTCTTCAATGTCGTTACATCAATCATCGGAGCTTTCCAAATATTCCAAGAAGCGTATGTTATGACCGACAGTGGGTCAGGCGGACCTGCTAATTCCTTATTATTTTATAACTTGCATATGTGGAACAAAGCTTTTGTAGCTTTTGATATGGGATATGCTATGGCTATGTCTTGGGGATTGTTCCTGATTGTCTTTATACTAACATTAATCAATCTGAAACTTGCGCCTCTATGGGTACGATACGAAGGAGGTCAAACCTAATGGAAAAAACAGTTTATACAGCTGATGCTAAGCCAACTGTAAAAAAGAATCACTTTAAAAGCAAAAAAAAATCAGAAAAAACGTTAAAACTGATTATCTTTATTTTATTAGTAAGTGTAAGCATCATTTTAATGGCTCCTATCGTTTGGATGGTATCCACTTCCTTAAAACCAATGTCAGAAATCGTTAAAATCCCCCCTACACTATTTCCTAGTAATGTACAATGGCAAAACTATGGTGAAACCATTAGAACATTTCCCTTCATTCGATATGCATTAAACACTCTATTCATTACTTTCTTCGTAGTTATCGGAAATGTTCTTTCTAACTCATTCATTGCTTACGGCTTTGCAAAAATTTCTTTTCCAGGCCGCAATATGTTGTTTTCACTCGTCTTAACGACAATGATGATTCCAGGTTTTGTTACCATGATTCCACAATATGTATTGTTTTCAAAAATCGGCTGGGTAGGAACTTATTTACCCTTGATTGTACCATCGTTTTTCGGAAATGCTTTCAGTATTTTCATCATGCGTCAGTTTTATATGTCGATTAGTAATGAGCTCGTTGAGGCTGCTAAGATAGACGGGGCCAGTCATTTGTACATTTGGAGTCATCTAATGATTCCACTAACTAAACCAGCAATTATTACTATTGCGATCGGTGCTTTCAATGGGACATGGAATGACTTTTTAGGTCCTTTGCTTTATATCCATGAAGAGTCTATGTACACTTTACAAATTGGATTAAAAACATTCCAAAGCCAAGCGTCTTCACAATGGAACTACTTGATGGCAGGAGCGACACTTGTCTTATTGCCAACCGTTTTACTATTTTTCTTCGCACAACGTTACTTTATTGAAGGTATGGATTTAACTGCTGGTTCAAAAGGGTAAGCTACATACATTTGCCAAAACAGATTTTTGTGTTTTAGAACCAGCTTATGAGCAAAAAGAATTTATTGAGAAAGAGAGGTCAGTTAATTTATGAATAAACGGTTTTTTTCAGAAGCCGTGATTGTCGGAACAGAATGGGCAGCTCGTTTGGCTCTAGTAAACCTTGTTTTTTTACTATTTTCTATTCCTATTTTCACCCTTCTTCCTTCTATTGTAGCTTTATTCGAAGTAGTACGGAAATGGGAAAAAGGCGATACAAAAACACCGATTTTTCGGACTTTTCTTTCTTTCTTCCGCAAAAATTTTTGGAAAAGTTATCTAATCGGTTTGCCACTGACCGCAGTAGGCATAATATTATTTATTGATATTCAGTCTCTCAGCGGTCAAACATCAGCCGGTTTTCTTGTCTTACGGTATGCCGTCTACTCGCTAGTCATTTTGTTTGCTTTGCTGGTCCTATATAGTTTTCCTATTTTTGTTCAATATACGTTATCAATTCCACGCGTTTACTTTCTGGCATTGACTATTGGAGTTACCAAACCTTTAGTCACACTCTCATTGTTCCTTTCAATAGCTGTTATTATTGGAGCCTTGTTGTTCTGGCCTGCTTTATTCTTTTTCTTTCCATTTAGCCTAATTGCTTTGCTTGCTACTAAAACAGCAGCTCACTCTTTGCAAAAGTTTCATTCAGATAAGCCGATCACTTCGAAGTAAACGATTGATATAAGAAAAGCGGGGCAAGCCCGCCCTGACTCGAAAGAAATTTAGGAAAGTAGCACTGTGAGCAAAGCTCAAGTTATCATGTCTCTAAGCTATTAAAATGGTAAG
>NZ_DAMDAK010000019.1:10288-21214 GCF_032094055.1 Carnobacterium sp. | reverse complement strand
GCTAGGAGCCTTCCAGCTTTAGCTGCTTACAGATATGGTATGCGGAGCGCAGCGTAGAAGCTGAGCAGTATGCGAGAGAGTGAATGCGATTATGGTTTAACTGACCTGCTAGACACCGAATGCAAAAAAACTTATAATACCTTACTTTGCTAAAAAGAAAAAAAAGAACAAGCACCTTTATCGGTTCGTACTTTCCGTACACCTTCTTAAAGATACTTGTTCTTTTTATTTTAACCCCTGCTTTACTTAACTACTCTTCTATTTCCGTGACGATCGGTGCTCCTTCTGCGTCAAGCAGTACAGATAAACCTCCGCCATACCCGCTTCCTACATAAAGATAATTTACGCCCGTTTTACGATCAACTAATACCATACGTTGTGTCATTTTTCCTTCTTTGTACGTCAATACAAAGCGTTCTTCTTGCTGTTTACTCATCTCATTACTCCTCTTTGTTTTAGTTTACCTACAAGAAGCTATTGTTTGTTCTCTTCTGCATTCTCTTCGATGCTTTTAATAGCTGTAACAATCGCTAATGCGGTTAAAGCATCTTTTTCCTGGTCTACATCCAATACAAACGCATCGCCCATAGAAATCAACTTTTTCTTAAATGAAGCAATCGTACTTAATCCTTTTTTTATATGAAAGTCTTCTTTTTCAACATTTCCTGTGATTTTCCAATCTAATTTGTCAATGGTATAATCTGATCCAATCAAATTTTTTCCTTTTTTAATAACTGCTATTTTTTCTCCCTGCTGGTAAATCGTATATTTAGGAGCAGATCCAATTTTATTTTCTTCAATAGAAGCAGCTTCTTGCTGCTCTTTATCATAGATCAACACTTTATTTCCTAATGAAACCAGTTTGCTTTTAATTTCATATACAGTCTTTCCTTTTTCATCTTGTACTGTTAAGGTATCTCGCAATGAAAAATGCTTTTCTTTGATTACTAACTTCATTTCAGCACCAGCTTTCTTTATAGTTAATTGCCTCTTTGTTTTCATTATAAGGGAATCTAAAAAAGAACACTACTTTAAGACTCATCCCTCTTGTTTCTTTGCCGCTTTCGTATTTATTCAGTTAAATCTTTTTTGAATACAAGCATATCTTTAGCTTGAATACCATCTTCTATAATTACTTCAGGGTAGTCCAGAAAAAAACCTTTTTTAATAGAGTCTAATCTAAAACCGGCTTTTTGATAAAAAGCAATATTAGAGATACTAGAATTAGCTGTGCCGACAAATAAAAAACGAAAACCTTTTGCAGCATACCTATCCGTTGCTATCACTAGCACTTGTTTGCCAAATCCATTATTTTGATGCTTCTGCAGAATCGCTATATTTTTCACTTCTACTGAATGCCTATCTGGAAAAGTAAATAAAACAACTCCAATAGTTTCTCCTTTTAGTTGGATAAGGCCTGCTTCCCCTTCATTTAAATAAAGAGTGACCATTGCCTCACTTTCGTCAGCTATCAAGAAAAGTTCAAGGTATGTTTTTCGGTCATTAATAGCTAGATTTTTTAAAGTTATTTTTTGTTTCATCTGCATTAATCTCTCGCTTTCTATTTTATTTCACTTATTTTTTTCAACAGCTGCTTGATGCCACAAATTACAAACAGCATCAATGAAACTTTTTTTCTGATTTCCATTCCAGACAGCTGTCTTCTTTGAACATTCAATCCGTTAAAATTTTTTCTTTTAAAATGAATGCCTTCATAGCTTTCTTACCTATGCTTTCCTAGACTTTAAACCTAATTTTAGTATACATAATTTTTTCTTTTTATTCGTGTAAAATAGCTATTTGCTAGAAAGATAAGTTTTCTGTCACGCTGAACTTAAAGTTCTTTTTAACTGTTTTCATTTTTTTCATAGTTTATTTTTTATTTCTATTATTTTTTGTTCATTTTGTGCTACTATAAATAAGGCGAATTTAACAGACGTTTTTGCATTCATTCTATTGTCTGTCTACATAAGTTATTCGCAAATTTATATATATGAAAAGGTGAAAAATATGTGGTTTATTTTTACATTGGTCTCTATTTTCTCATGGGGAGCAGCAGATTTATTTTATAAGAAAGGTTCAGATCCAAAAGACCCTTACAGTCACTTAAGAATCGTAATGATGGTTGGTCTAGTGATGGGAATCCATGCTTTTTGGACCATTTTATTTACCGATATTTCTTATGATCCAATGAATATCATTCGTTACTTACCAGTTTCCAGCATGTACATCCTTTCAATGACCATAGGGTATATTGGATTGCGTTATATTGAGCTCTCCGTTTCATCCCCTGTGATGAATTCATCAGGTGCTATTGCCTCTTTACTGACATTCATTTTTCTAGGACAAGTTATGACAGGTCTGCAGTTTTTTGCCGTTGCTATTATTTCAGTCGGCATCCTATTGTTATCTATTTTAGAAAAAAGAGAAGCAGATTTAGATAGAATGAGACACAAAGAAAAAATCGATCGAAAATACCAAATCGGCGCACTTGCTATTATTTTACCCATTTTATATGCTGTGATTGACGGTGTTGGAACTTTTTCAGATGCGTTTATTTTAGATAAAGTCATGAGTGAAAACCAAGCCAATACCTCTTATGAACTGACTTTTCTAATTTGTGCTATTTTATCTGGTATTTATCTTATCGGTATAAAAAAACAAAAGTTCAATCTTTTTGAAGAAAGAACAAAAGGCTATGCAGCTTTGTTTGAAACGTTTGGTCAATTTTTCTATGTATACGCTATTGCAGGTAATGCGATCATCGTTACACCTTTGATTTCTTGTTATAGTATTGTTTCTGTTATTCTTTCTCGTATTTTCTTAAAAGAAAAATTAACTAGAACTCAGTATTTAGTCATTGCTGGTATTATGGTCGGAATTTTCATTTTAGGATTTGAATAATAAATAAGCGTGCTGCTTCTCTTTGAGAGAAGCGGCACGCTTTATTTTTTAAGCTGTTACTGTTTCTTTATGATTGTTTTCTGTATCTTGATTCTTTTTTTGAGAAAGTGTCATAAATAGCAGCAATAATCCGCTAAATACAATAAATACAATCACTAAGACCATGATACTTTGCAAGTATAAGTTTTGACCCATTCCGCCAGAAATCGCTTCTCTTAGCCCATAAATAGAATACGACATCGGTAAGAAAGGATGAATGGCATTGAAGAAACCATTTGTCAACGGCATCGGGAATGTTCCACCTGAACCGCCTAATTGAACGATCAGTAACAACATCGCAATGAAGCGGCCGACATTGTCTAATGCGATCGTGAAGAACGAAACGATTGACATAAAGGTTAGAGCAGCTACTACAGCCATTAAGAAGAATTTTCCTACAGATTGAACATGTAGGCCAAGCAGCATTAATATTCCGCCTTCGATCAATGCCATCAAGACAGCTGATAATAATGCAACTGACATTTTGCTTCCCCACCATGCTGCACCTGATTGACCAGCCAATGATTTTTTACGAACAGGATAAATTGTATTAAAGACGACTGCACCGATATACAAAGCCATGGACATGATATAAGGAGCTAAAGCTGCACCATAATTAGGTACGTGACTGTATTCCTTATGCGTCAATTTAGTTGGATTCGAAAACATCGTGTAGGTTTCATCTGTCGGATCAATAGCATTAACTTCATCTGCACCATCTTGTAAACTAGTGGCTAGTGTTTGAGTTCCATCTTTTAATGTATCCAATCCTTCGCCTAGTGTTTGAGAACCGTTAGCTAATTGATTGGATCCGTCATTGATTTGATCTGCTCCATCAGCTAATTGAGCTGCACCGTTCATTAAAGTTCCAGAGTTTTGTGTTAATTGATTGGTTCCTTGCACTAACTCAGTCGAACCATTATTTAATTGGTTCACACCGTCAATCAATGTCGGTAATTTTCCAGCTATTTGGTTGATTCCGCCGCTTAATTGAGCAGCTCCTGAATTCAATGCGCTAGAATTATTCGTTAATTGGCCTGCACCATTTTGTAATGTGCTGACACCATTTGTGTATTCAGTAATTCCAGATACTAAACCGTTATCGCCATTCAAACCGCTTTGAATCGTTGCAAGACCTTGATTCAATTCTGTCATTCCTTGAATCAACCCTTTATTTTCACCTTCACCAGTTCTGTCTAAGACACCTTGTATTCCTGATAAACCTTGTTGTAAACTACTGATTGCTTCAACAGCCCCAGGAACAGCTACATTTGATCCTGCTGCTAATTCAGCAACACTAACTTTCAATTTAGGTAATGTAGCAGCTAAACCTTTCATTTGTTTTGCTAAATCTGTCGCTGCCTTTCCTGCATTAGTTGCTTGGGTCCCGACTGCAGTAACATTCTCTCCGGTTGTGGCAGTTTTGTCTCCAGCTGCTACTACGCTTTGAGCTGCTGCTGTTGTTTTTTCAGCCATGTCTCCAAGTATATCTCCATTTGATTTTCCTTGTGCTTGCAGTTCTTTTTGCAAAGCACCCAATAATTCCGTTTTTTGAGTTTCATCTAAAGCTTGAAATGCATTTGTACTTTGAATAGCACTAACCGTACTGGCTGCATTACTTTGTGTTTTTTCACCTAGCGCTTTTACATCTGTTCCAATATCAGCTAAGTTTGTACCAGCAGCTGTCAAATTATCTTTCATTCCAGTTAGATTTGTGCCAGCAGTAGTTAGATTTTCTTCCATACCTGCTAAGTTTGTTCCTACGTTAGTTAGGTTTGCAGTTATCGAATCAGCATCGATTGCGCCATTTTCTCCGCTTAAAGCCTCGTTGAGCTCTTGGATTCCTGCGTTTAATTTAGGTAACCCGGTTTCTTCATTTAATAATGCTGTTAATTGCTCTTGCTTTTCTTGTGTTAAACTTTCACCTAACATATCTGACATTTGATTCAACCCAGCCAATAACTGATCACTGCCTGATTTGACTTGGTCTACTCCGCCGCTTAAACTTGCAACACCATTTTGAAGTTTAGCATTATTAGCAGTTAATTGTCCGGCTCCAGTTTCTAATTGGCTGACGCCTGCTGTATAAGCCGTTAAACCGCTAGCTAAGCTAGATGCCCCATTATCTAATTGTGTTACACCGTCTTTTAACGGTCCCACATTAGAAGCTAGTTGGCCAATACCTTCATTTAATTGAGTTGCTCCTGAACCGACTTGAGCTACACCATTAGTGTATTCTTTTAACCCAACATTTAACGTATCTGCACCATCGCTGAATGTTAAGGTACTGTCGGCTAACTTGGTTAAGTTTTTAGTGATTTCTTGATTTCCATCAGCTAATTTGTCTGTGCCTTCATCTAATTCTTCCGCACCGTCTGCTGCTTCTGTAAATCCTTCTCCGACTTCGCCAATTTGATCAAAGATAGCTTCCGTATAGGCTTTAGTAACATTTTGAGAAACTTCGGATTTGACTTCTTTCACAGCTGACTTACTGATCACTTCACCAATAAAGTTTAAAGAACCATTTGTTTCATAGGTGATATTCATTTCCTTAGGATGATCATCCATTAATGTCGCTGCATTTTCTGAAAAATTCCTTGGTACAGTCATCACCATATAATATTTACGGTCTTTTAAGCCTTTTTTAGCTTCGCTTGGCGAAACAAAGTGCCAATCTAAAGCATCATTGGTTTTTAGATTTTCAACCATTTCGTTCCCAACATCTAGTTTCTTTCCTTCATAATCGACCGCAACATCCTCATTTACTACGGCAACAGATAATTTATCTGTATTGCCATAAGGGTCCCAGTTGGATTTCAAAAAGAAACCAGCATATAAAATCGGGATAAATAAAATAACGATAGAGGAAATCATCAGCATCTTATTGCTGCTTATTTTTTTCCATTCTTCTTTTAACATTTCCATTAGTTCTGTCTCACGCCTTCCTTAAACTTGATCAGCATTCATTCGTTTCATTCCAGTTAAGAACAGGAATGCCTCGATGATCCAATGACTCACGAATCAAATGGGCGACGGTTTGCTGACGAAGATAGTCTGTGTATTGATTATCTGCTTGTCTGAATACTTCAGTCAGAACTTTTTCCCCTTGATTGGCAGTGGGCCCCATATCTGAAAAGACTTGGTTGATCATCCCTGTATTTGGATAAGTCACAATTGGGCCTTCTAATGCTTCGACCACTTCCAACAAATTAATATTTTCCGGATTTTTCGCTAGAGAAAAACCGCCGTTGCTTCCTGATACAGAAGTCACTAACCCATTTACAACTAGTTTTCTCATAATTTTTTTAATATAAGAAGGCGATGCCCCTTGCAATCTTCGGTTAATAATATGGGAAGCAATTGGAAACCGTTTATCTTGTGTTGCTAATAGCGTAATAATACAAACGGCTTGTTCCAGTCCTTTTGTTAAGTTCACGCTCTCGCCTCTCTTCATTTTTTATTTTTCAATTAGATACATTCTTTGTCCATTATGGACTTCGTATGTCCATGAATAAATTTACTCCATTTTTAAAAAAATAGCAATAGAAAAGTTTCAAAAAATCCTCTTTTTTTATTTCTTATGTTAAATTTAACCATTCATTTCTTAAAAAAATTCCCGTAAAAACTTGTGTTTTCCTTTTCAGTAGCTCACAATAAAGATAAAGCGCTTTTATTCTAAGCTCTTTGCTTCTACGTATACTATTTTTTCAAAGGAGATTTTTACATGCTATTAACAGATATCATTCAAGACAATGAACGAGTTTATACGGGAGAAGCTATCCCTGATCTTTACCGCTATGATGAATATATAGGCACTGCCGATAATATTTACGGGGTTGCATTACCTAAAACGAAAGAAGAAATCATTGCGTTGGTTAAATTTGCTAAGCAAGAGAATTTACCTATTATCGCTCGTGGAGCCGGTACAGGTTTATCTGGTGCCACTACACCTATACAGGGTGAATTGATTATTGATGTACACTTGATGAATCGCATCCTTGATTTAGATACTGAAACCATGACATTAACAGTTGAACCGGGTGTTTTATTGCAAGACATCCAAGAATATGTTGAAAGCCGGGGCTACTTCTATCCGCCAGATCCTGGTTCTAAATACTCTTCCATTGGTGGAAATGTTGCTACCAATGCTGGCGGTATGCGTGCAGTTAAATATGGAGTTACACGTAATTATGTGCGTGCTTTAGATGTTGTACTGGCATCAGGTGAGGAATTATCTTTAGGTAGTTTAAATATAAAAGACAGCTCTGGGTATGATTTAAAAGACTTATTCATTGGTTCTGAAGGGACTTTAGGTATCACAACTCAAATTAAATTAAAATTGATTCCGCTGCCTAAAGCGAGCTTATCGTTGACGGTTGCCTTCCCTTCTTTAAATGACGCTACTGATGCTGTTTTGACGATTTTAAAAAACGGGGTTGACCCGACAGCTTTAGAATTCTTTGAACGCGATGTGATTGAACTAAGCGAAGCTGAAAATAACCTGAAATTTCCAAGTCAAAAAGGGCAATCTTATTTATTGATTACCTTAGATGGGGAAGACCGCGAATCGATCGACCGGCGCGTTAACTTACTGGAAGCCAGTGTTTTACCGCATCAAGCTATCGAAATCATTCCTTTAACCGACCCTGTTTTAGAAAAAACGGCTTGGTACTTACGGGATAAATTATTGACAGCTGTTGTAAATTATACAGAACAAGTAACACTTGACGAAACGGTTCCTATCAATCACGTATCTACACTTTATCACTATACAAAAGAGTTAGAAGCGGAGAGTGGTTTAAAACTAATCAGTTTTGGTCATGCCGGTGATGGGAATCTTCATACGTGTATTACTCGTGGCGAAATCGCAGATCAAACCGAATGGGAAACGAAACGCGATCATGTGTTACATCTACTTTACGCTAAAATAAAAGAACTTGGCGGGTTGCCTTCTGCTGAACATGGCATCGGCATCATTAAAAAGCCTTATTTAGAAAAAATGTCCGATCCTAATTATTTACATTTTATGCGGCAAATCAAAGGGATCTTTGATCCAGACGGCCGGTTAAATCCGACAAAAGTTATCTAATGTAAAACGAAAATCAGCTTATTCTTTGGTAGAAAACCAAAAAATAAGCTGATTTTTATAGAATTGAGTATTAAAAAAAATTATCAAAAAGAAGCTTGTTTCTTCAACTGTTTCACCTATTTGCTTTTTGTTCCACGGAGGATAGTGTAAAGGGATAAATAAGTATATCCTTCATGCCACCTTTTTTGACGTAAAGATAGGTGAACTAAACATAGAAGGTAGGATGTTCCACCCCCTTTGAGGACTTGAAGTCATTTAAATTTCTAGCGATAAGGTCGTTAAACTCCTATTAAGGACCTGAAGTTTTGGAATTTCCAGTGATAAGGTCGTAAACTCTTTTGTGTGCCCTAAGCCGCTTAAATGCCAATTGTTAAGGCAGGCAAATCTATTTTGCGTGCCCTAAGTATGAGAGATGCTATCACTTAAGGCACGCAAACTTTTTTGAATACGATAAAATAGATCATCCACGCTGATTTTCGACTAAACCAACAGAATTCCTGTTAATAGAAAAAAAAATGACCTCTTTTTCCTATTTTATTTAGGAGAAAGGAGAGCCATTTTTTATTATGATAACCTCTTCTTATATATCTGAATGTTTATTCTTGAATGTACTCCAGAAAGCAGACCCGACGTTCACTTTGTCATGCCTATAATAGCTTTAGCTCGTACAGACATGATATAGCCTACAGTGCTTCTGTTTAATGTTCGATGGATCTACGACCATGCTGCACTTATTCGCTCCAATGATTCGGGTCTAAACGCTTTCTGTCACACTTCATTTTTTTTAAGAAACGCTTGGATCGTTTGCACAGAAGTTGTCACATCTTGAACAGGTAAAATCAAATCTGTTTCAATAGGTGCGTTAAATTCTCCAGTTTGTTTTGCAAAAACTAAGCGTTGTTGAATACTTTCAGGATTATCTCCTCGGTTTTCTAATCGCTGTTGCAACTCTTCTTCTGTAATGCTCAAGTAAATGATTTTTGTGTACAATGGATAAACTTCCCTTAACGCAGCCGCTCCATTTTTGTCCAAGACTACATTTACTACATCGTATAAATCCAATCCTTCTTCAACAGCATCCACCGTCAAACCATAAAGATGATCATCATATAAGGAATTCTCGATAAACGCAATATCCAGCATTTCTGATTTATCTCTAAAATGGTAGTCGCGACCTTCTACTTCATCTGGTCTTTTAGGACGTGTCGTGGTAGTCACTAATTTAGGGATTCCTGCAGCTGCCAAGGCATTGGCTAACGTCGTTTTTCCACTTCCACTGGCTCCTACCAATACTAGAATTGTTTTTTTGTCTGACATTTCCATCTCTATCTCTCCTTTAGTAAGTGACCAGTATAAATGAACAACAAGACGATCAACTTTTTTCTGTTATTGATGCCGATTCTTTTTAGTGCAGTAATGAAGAAGGCAAAAGAAAACAATAACGACAGGGACAAATCAATTACTTTTCAACAGACTTATCATAGACCAATACAAGTTTTCTGGCTGCCTGCACTTCGTCTATTCGTTTGACTGGTGTATGATGAGGAGCTTCTAAAACAAGTTCAGGAGTCTCTTCCACTTCTTTAGCAATTTGAATCAACGTATCGGCAAAAGCATCTAGCGTTTCTTTCGTTTCTGTTTCAGTTGGTTCAATCATCATGGCTTCTTCGACAATCAATGGAAAATAAACTGTCGGTGCATAGTAACCAAAATCTAGCAGCCTCTTAGCCATATCTTTTGTCGGAACACCTAATTTCTTTTGTTTTATGCCGGATAAAACAAATTCATGTTTACAAAACTGCGCATGGGAAACAGCAAAATATGGTGCTAGCCGAGCACGCAAATAATTAGCATGCAAGACGGCACTTTCAGAAACTTGTCGCAAGCCATCTGGCCCCATGGTCCGGATATATGTATAGGCGCGAACATTTACTCCAAAATTGCCATAATAGCCTTTAACGCGTCTAATAGAAAGAGGATAAGTTGAATTTAAAACAAATTGACCCTCTTGTTTTTCAATACGGGGAACGGGCAGATAAGTAGTTAAAAAGGATTTCACTCCTACAGGTCCTGATCCAGGTCCTCCTCCACCATGAGGCGTGCTAAATGATTTATGCAGATTCAAATGAACGATATCGAATCCCATTGCTCCAGGAGTCGTTTTGCCCATGATCGCATTTAAATTTGCACCGTCATAATACAATAACCCACCAGCTTCATGAATGATTTCGGACATTGCCAGAATCTCTTTTTCAAATAAACCCAATGTATTAGGGTTAGTCAGCATTAAACCGGCAGTATCTGAGCCTACCTGTTTTTTCAATTCTTCCAAATCAACTGTTCCTTCTTTAGTTGAAGGAATTTCGACGACATCAAACCCAGCAATAAAAGCACTGGATGGATTCGTTCCATGAGCTGAGTCAGGAACAAGGATTTTTGTCCGCGTAGTTCCTTCTCCATTTGCTTGGTGATAAGCTTTCATCATAATCAGGCCGGTCCATTCACCTTGCGCTCCAGCAGCCGGTTGTAAGGTTAATGCATCCATTCCTGAAATAGTCTTTAAATCTTCCTGCAGTTCATACATCAGTTCAAAAGCACCTTGGACTGTTTGAGCTGGTTGAAAAGGATGGATATTTGCAAAGCCAGGCAACCGAGCAACATCCTCATTTATTTTAGGGTTGTACTTCATCGTGCAGGAACCTAATGGATAAAAACCGTTATCTACTCCAAAGTTTTTATTCGATAAAGCCGTATAGTGACGCATCAATTGCGGTTCGGAAACTTCTGGTAATTCAGCTGCCGTTTTGCGAATTAAATGATCCGGAAATTTTCTAGCTAAATCAACAAATGCAACATCACTTTTAGGAAGATCTGCAGCAATCCGTCCTGGTCGG
>NZ_DAMDAK010000019.1:9574-10278 GCF_032094055.1 Carnobacterium sp. | reverse complement strand
CGGCTGATTTCGAAAATCAAGTCATTATAATCTATCATTTATCATACCCTCCAATACACCCACGAATGCATCGATTTCTTCTTTCGTACGTTGTTCCGTGACCGCAAGCAGCATATGGTTTCGCAGTCCATACTCTTTTTCTAAATCATATCCGCCAATAAATCGATTTTCCAGCAACTTTTCGTTTGTTTGTCGCACCGAAAAAGGCAGTTCAACGACAAATTCATTAAAAAAAGGAGCTTGGTTATTTACCGAAAACCCTTTTTCTTCTAAAAGCCTTGCCATATAATCAGCTTTTTCAATGTTTAATTGTGCCATTTGACGGATGCCTTCTTTGCCAAGAGCCGACATAAAGACAGCTGAAGCTAAAGCATTTAAGGCTTGATTGGAACTCATATTAGAAGTAGCTTTTTCACGTTTAATATGTTGTTCGCGCGTTTGCAAAGTTAAAACAAACCCACGTTTTCCGTCTTTATCAACTGTTTGCCCCACAATACGTCCTGGAAGCTTACGTACGTATTTTTTCTTAACAGCAAAGTACCCGCAATGCGGACCACCGAATGACATGGCTAAGCCTAAAGGTTGCGTATCTCCTACTACAATATCTGCTCCTAGATTCCCAGGGGATTCTAATAAGGCTAAAGCTAAAGGATTGGCTACAACAATGAATAAAGCTTTTTGTGCTTCTGCAACAGCTTTGATTT
>NZ_DAMDAK010000019.1:2973-9494 GCF_032094055.1 Carnobacterium sp. | reverse complement strand
CTCGTCCTTGAGGGTGAACTCCTTTTGAAACCACTACTTTAGACCGTTTTGTGCTGCGAATCGCAAGCGTTGCAGCCTCACCAATTGCTGTAAACCCGTCATATAAAGATGAATTGGCTGCGTCCATACCGGTTAATTCACAAATCATCGTTTGGAATTCAAAGATCGCCTGCAATTCTCCTTGGCTGGCTTCTGCTTGATAAGGAGTATACGCCGTATAAAACTCAGAACGCGAAATAACATGATCAACTACACTTGGAATGTAATGATCATAGGTCCCTGCGCCTAAAAATAAAGAATAGCGGTTTGCATCTTTATTTTTATTTGCCAATTCGCGCATTTTTTTCATCAGTATGGATTCCGGAACAGCTGCAGGAATAGCCAACGGTTCTTGCAATCGAATTTCATTAGGTAAATCTGCAAATAATGCATCGACTGAAGAAATATTTAAAGCAGCTAGCATGTCTTTTTGATCTTGATCGGTATCTGGAAGGTATCTAAAGTCATTTACCATTCTTTATTCCTCCTCTTCGTCTGCTTCCAATTCAGCCACTAGTGCGGTATAATCTTCCTCGCTTAATAGTTCTGCCAGTTCATCTGGATTAGCCAATTGAATTTCAGTCATCCAACCTTCATTCAATGGTCCTTCGTTTACCAATTCTGGCGCATCTTCTAACTCTTCATTCGCTGCAACAATTTCACCTGAAACCGGTGAAAAGATAACAGAAGCTGATTTAGTCGATTCTACTGTACCGATTTCATCACCTGAGCTTACTTTATTCCCTACTTCAGGCAGTTCCACATAAACAACGTCTCCTAGTTCTTTAGCAGCATATTCCGTAATTCCTAAACGTACTTGATCTTCTCCAATCGGCATAACCCACTCGTGCTCTTCAGTATAATAACGTTTCATTTCATTCATAATTCTTAACTCCCTTTCGCTTAAATGCTAGATTGGTTTCTTTGGTTAAATCTTGACTGTTTATTTTCGGTAAAAAGGTGTTCTCATAACAACCGCATTAATTAATTTATTACGAACTTCCACTTTAATGGTTGTTCCAAAATGGCTTTTAGTTGTGTCCAACAAGGCCAGCCCTATACTTTTTCCTAATGTAGGTGATTTTGTACCCGATGTTACAAACCCAATTTCTTCGCCCTCTTCAGAAAAAATTCTGCAGCCAGAACGCGCAATACCTTTGCCGGTCAATTCGAATCCTCTAATTTTTTTCTTCACTCCGCTTTCTCTTTGAAGAGTCAAAGCAGATTTTCCAATAAAATCACTTTGTTTACCCGTTTTCACGGCAAATCCGATTCCTGCTTGAAGTGGATTGATTTCTTTCGATAATTCATGCCCATATAATGAAAGAGCGGCCTCTAGTCGCAATGTATCACGTGAACCTAAGCCGCATGGTTTTAAACCTGCTTCTGTACCTGCCTCAAGCAAGATATGCCATAGCTTTTCTGTTTGATCCGCTGGGATGTATAGTTCAAATCCATCTTCGCCTGTATAACCCGTACGTGAGAGCAAAACATGCTCTATCTCAGCCAGCTGGACCTGTTGGATAAAATGGAAAGGAGGCAAGTCCTCTAACGCTGTTGTAGTTAATTTTTGTAAGATACTTTCAGCATGCGGACCTTGCAAAGCTAATAAGCCCATGGAAGAAGTCCAGTTTTCCAACTTTACGTTTCCAGTAAGGTGCTCTTGCATCCACTTGAAATCCTTTTCAATGTTGCTTGCATTTACAGTGATCAGGTACTTATTCTCTGCTAGTTTTGAAACAATCACATCATCTATTGTTCCTCCATCTGGATAACACATCGCATGATATTGAGATTGGCCCACATTTATTTTAGTTAGATCATTTGTTAACAGATAATTGAGATAATCTTCTGCATCTTCTCCTTCAACTAAAAATTCTCCCATATGAGATACATCAAATAAACCAGCTTGAAAACGAACTGCTTGATGTTCTTCAATGATCCCAGTGAATTGGATTGGCATGGCCCACCCGCCAAAATCAACTAACTTAATGCCTTGCTTTTGATAATAATCAAACAGTGGCGTTTGTTTTAACTTATTCAGTGAAGACAATTAGCATCCCTCCATTTAAAATCCTTTTTATAAGTTTAGTAGTTATGACTATTCAAATTTTTTGCTAATTGATTAATAGTTTAAAAAACTTAGCTCTTTATTTATTATAACCGCACACCATGCGATTAGCTACTAGCATTCTTGTTAATTAAACTTTTATAGTTTACCTAGCTGATTGAATAAATGTGTTCAATCAGCTCATATTAATCACCAGAACTTTCTTTGCTAAAGGGTTTCAATGAACTATGTTCAGTATTACTTGAATCTACCGAATAGCTAGCCGATGACGGAGGCTCTTCTTTTTGAGGAGGTTCTTTTTCGGTCAACAAATAGATTCCATAAGCAATCAGCGTTACTCCAATTACACTTGATAATACACGAGTCGCTTTCCCAACGTCTTGCATATCCATACGGTCCTCATCCTCTTCAATTGATCGTTTACTTCTTTGCACTTTTATTCTATCTTTTTCTTTCCTAATTGTACAAATTTTCACTTTCATTTTCTATATTATCTTTATATAAATAGAAAGAAAGGCAAGAAGAGATTGTTTACCTTCTCTTCTTGCCTTTCGTTTTGATTGTTTTTATTTTAATTCAGGCCAGAAACCTTTATTTGCTTCAATTAAATCATCTAATAAATTTTTTGCTACTTCTGCGCTTGGAATCATTTTTGATAGTGTGAAAGCTTGCCATAATTTTTGGTAACTCCCTTCAACATAAGCCTCTACAACTAATTTTTCTACTGTTACTTGTTGATGCATCAGTGCTTTTTCAAATGGCGGGATTTTTCCTTGAGCTAACGGTTCTGGCCCATCAGTGCCTACAATACAAGGAACTTCTACCATGGCGTCATCATCAAAATTTGCAATAGCTCCATTGTTTTCCACAATCATCAACATTCTTTCATGGGTGTTAAAGGCAATGGCACGAGCTAAATCTACGATAAAAGAAGCATGGCTATCAATCGTAAAGCCGCTATTTTCGGCAGTTCCGTTTTTAATAATTTTCTTGGCAGCTGTGAAAACAGTCTTTTCTCGTCCATCCATCACTTCGTTCGCCCGTGTATACGTACAGTTTGAATGTTCTACTTCGTAATCTGGGTAAAGATAATACTTTAAATATGTGTTAGGTAGATACCGCGGATTGACAGCTAAGAGATCTTTTGCTTTTTTGTGTGTCTCTTGCCAGCTTTGATCCATATGTTGTGTGTCAACTTCGATTTGAGTTAAATACCCATTTTCTGCAACATACTCCCTGATTTGCGGCAAATATTCATGTCCTTGCTTATCTTTTACGCTTGTCCACCAACCAAAGTGATTCAATCCAAAATATCGAACTTCTAAATCTTCTGGTTGTTTGCCAATAATTTGAGACATTCTTCTTAATGTTCCAACTGGCATATCACAAATATTTAGTACTTTAGCATTTGGACGAAGAACACGGCAAGCTTCAGCAACAATAGCTGCTGGATTAGAATAGTTCAACATCCAGCAATTTGGCGAGTATTTTTCCATGTAATCAATAATTTCCAACATGCCGCCTATGCTCCGCATTCCATAAGCAATGCCTCCTGGGCCACAGGTTTCTTGCCCGACGACTCCATATTTTAATGGGATCTTTTCATCTTGTTCACGCATCGCATATTTCCCTACTCGAATATGGGCCATACAAAAGTCTACATCCGTAAAGGCTTCTTCTGGATCCGTTGTATAAGAAAAGTCGATTTCTGGTGCTTGTTCTTTTAATAAGATTTCTAATGCTTCTCCTAGAATAGCTTGTCTTGCTTCATCGTTATCGTATAATTTTAATGTTCTAATTGGAAATCTATCTAAGTTATCCAACATCATCATGACAATTCCTGGCGTAAATGTGCTTCCGCCTCCTGCAATCACTACTGAAAAGTTCTTCATTTTTTTATCTTCCTTTCTATTTTCTATTCATCGTCTTCTTCTCTACCTAAATATTGGTCTACGGATTTTCTAACACTATTGACTTGCAGCCCATAAACAACCTGAACATTTTGGTCTTTAATAATTACTCCGCTGGCTCCTGTCTCATTTTTCAAAATTGCTTCATCGACCATTTCTGGCTGATTTAACGTTAGTCTTAATCTGGTATAGCAATTGGTTACCGTATTGATATTACCAGCGCCTCCTAATGCATTTACAATCACGCTAGCCATAGTGGCTCCTCCCTGAGTTTCTTGAGATGTGGTACCACTGCTTTTTTTGCCTTTTGCCTCATTGTATTCTTTTTTAGAATACAGTTTTGTTTCCTGCCCGGCTTCTTCACGTCCAATCGTTTTGAAATTGAATTTCAAAATCAAAAAGCGGAAGGTAACATAGTAAAGAACAAAAAATAGAAGTCCAACTGCTATATACATCGGCCAGCCGGTCTTTTCAATTCCCAGCGGTAAATTATATAATAAGAAATCAATAAAACCATTTGGACCGATAGCTCTGACATTTAAAAGATTCAAAACTACCATACTCAAGCCGCTAAATACTGCATGAATAAGAAACAAAAGAGGAGCAATAAACATAAAAGAGAATTCAATTGGCTCAGTGACACCAGCGATAAATGAAGTCACAACAGCTGGAATCAAAATAGCTTTAGCTTTTCCTTTATTTTCAGGACTGGCTGTTTGGTACATAGCTAGACAAGCTCCAATCAACCCGAACATTTTAGAAATGCCGCGTGCATCCCAGATAACACTAGGAGAAAGAACACTTACACTTGGATCAGCAATTTCAGCATAATAAATATTTCTTGCTCCTTCTAGCAATTGTCCTCCTACTTCTTGGACGCCACCTAATGAAGTATATAAGAACGGTGTGTACACTAGATGATGCAGTCCCGTTGGGATCAATAGACGTTCCAATGTGCCATATAAGAAAATACCGAAATTTCCGCTTTGGTTGATCAATGTACCTAAGCTATTGATTCCATTTTGGAAGAAAGGCCAAACATAAGTAAAAATAATTGCCAATAATACGACGACTGGAATCAAAACAATAAAGACAAATCGAGAACCGCCATAAATTTGGAAAGCATTGTTAAATTCTTTATCTGCAAATTTATTGTGAACGAATGCAGTTACGATTCCTAAAATAATTCCTAGAAAAACGCCCATATCTAGGACTTGAACCCCCATGACTAATGCTTGTCCAGTTCCTTGTAATGAATCAGCCTCAACCAAGATTCCTTTGAGTTCCATAAATTTATTCATCGCATTGATAAATACTAAGTAACCTAGTAAAGATGTAAAACCTGCTTCTGATTTTTTCTTTTTAGCTAATCCTACTGCTAAACCAACACAAAATATTAGTCCTAAATTATTTAGAATCGATACCAATGATCCAGATAAAATCATCCCAAAACCAGTTGTAATCGGATTATCAAAAAATGGAATCGTTTCTATTAATTTAGCATTCGTAAATAGATTTCCTAGAGCAATTAAAATCCCTGCAATCGGTAGAATCAATACTGGAATAAACATTGCTTTTGAAAATCGCTGCATACCATCCATTAATTTTGTCTTCATTATTTTTCCCCCCTGTTGTCTTTTTCTATTTTCAGTTTATCTTGTAAGCGTTTCATTGTATACAAGTTCAGAGCGTTAAAAAACGTGTTTCAGTAAACTGAAACACGTTCCATTATTCTAGCTAATCAATTTTCTGCATTTAAAGTCTGCAAATACTCTTTTATAATAAATTCAAACAACATCAACAACTTGGAGAAAAAAGCAGTTGGCAGCATATTGCGATCATCTAATTTATTATTATCCATTATTTTAAAGTTTAAATCAGATAAATGAGCTGCTCTGTTAGCAGTTTCTTTAGTAAATGAGGCTGAAAAAATACCGCTTTCTTTTGCAATAGAAAGCTTTTCAATGACCTGTTGTGTTTCGCCTGATTTTGAAATTACAATTAAAGCACCGATATCTTGTAAGTTGTTTTCAAAAACACCGATTGAATCTGTTCCAGTTGCAATAATTGTTTTTCTCCCAAGTACCAATAACTTTTTATAGATGTACTCTCCTATAATTGCAGAGAATCCTGTTGCATAAATAAAGATATATTTCTGTTTTAATAATAAAATGCGCTCAATAAACATTTTGATTTCTTGGTCGGTAGTGTAATTCAACAAGTCTTGCTGATGAATACTGAACATTCCACTTGTATAATCTTGTTGATTAACTTCTGCTTTTTTCACCATTGGGAGCAATTGATAGTATAAATCGACAAAACCTGTATATCCTAATTTTTGAGACAATCGGATAATAGTAGAGGGTGAAGTATAATTTTTTTTAGCAATCTCTCGCACTCCCATTTGCAAAACGTTATCTATATTTTCAATAATATAATTCAAGATTTTTATATCCAACTCCGTTACATTTTTCCCTTGAATCAATTTGCTGATATCAATC
>NZ_DAMDAK010000019.1:0-2963 GCF_032094055.1 Carnobacterium sp. | reverse complement strand
CAATCACTTTTACTTACCTCCCTCATTTTAATCTTGTCTTTTACTGTCTTCTATGCTAATAAAAAAAGATAGTAGATTTTATTTTCTTTCCAACTTTTGTCTTCTTCTATTCTTTAATTTTTTAAAGTCTACTTCTGAAACCAATACACCGGTTAAGATCAAAGCTGCTCCAAGCGCCATTTGAAAAGTAACTTTTTCGTGCAGCAACAGCATTGAAAATAGCATGCCCCATAAAGACTCCATTGATAAGATAATAGCCGTTTCAGTATCAGCTGTAAATCTTTGAGCAGCTGTTTGAAGCATAAAACCAAACATTGTACAAAGGACACCTAAATAAAGAACGGAAAAGCTACCTGTTATCGTAAGCACAGGCAGTGGATCTCCTCTGAAAAAGATGACCAGTAAGCCGCAAAGAGCAGCAGTCCCCATTTGAACGATCATAATAGCAAATATATTATCAGTCCGCACTAATCGACTAGTTAAAATAATCTGAAAAGAAAAAAAGACCGCTCCAATTAAAGTTAGTCCATCTCCCACATTAAACCCGTTAAACCCATTCAACGATAATAATCCTATACCAAAAATAGATAAAAAGGCTCCCACATATGCTCGAAATGATATTTTATTTTTATATAAAAACAATCCAATAAATGGCACTAAAACAACATTGATAGCTGTTAAAAAAGCATTTTTAGAAGGTGTTGTATATTGTAGTCCAACCGTTTGGAACACAAACGCTAAATACAATACAAAGCCTAAAAGACTGCCTCTAAAAAACGTTTTTTTTGTGATATTTTTTAATTTGTTAAAAAATAATAAAATAGTGGCTGTAAAAGCTACTAAAAATCGTCCGGCCATAAGTTGATATGGATCAAGAACATCTAACGCTACTTCACTGACAACGTACCCTGATCCCCAAATAATCGTAACTAATAAAAGTCCCAATCTGCCTAAATTTTGTTTCATCGTTTCACTCCTTTGCATAATTCTCATAGCATAGTTTAACATGGAGTTACAAAGAAAACTTGCTAACTTACAAAATCATGGGATTTTTATTGAATTTTTTCTTGTTTACTGTTCTTTTTATTAGACCCATAACATTATTGATTTTTCTATTTTTTTGTTATACTAAAGAAGAAGATACTTTTGGAGGTGCCCCCCATGTTTAATATTTTTGGAAAGATCATGCTTATTGTAGGAGCCATATTGGTTATTTTTGGTTATTTTGGACCAGTTAAATCTGGAGATCCTATTATTGGCACTATTTTTATTTTAATCGGACTTGCAATTTTTGCATTAGCTTTTGTTATTGGTAAAGACATCCGACGACCATAATGCAATAAAAAAAGAAGCTGCTTACGCAGTTTCTTTTTTATTTGTCCTTCTCCAGTGTATCCAATCTTTTTTCCAATTTAGCCTGTTGTAGAAGAATCTTATCCAATTTATCATGAATGTCTTCTGATAAAATTTCTGATTTTAAATTCACTTTAAAGTCATTTTCTGCCGTTTTACGATCACGTTCAGCCTGTCTATTTTGACTCATTAAAATGACAGGAGCTTGTATGGCTGCTACACAAGACAACACTAGATTTAGTAAAATAAAGGGGTACGGATCAAAAGAATGATTCCCAGTAATTTGATTAAAGATGATCCAGCCTAAGAGAGTAAACAAAAAGATAATGATAAACTTCCAACTACCGGCAAAAAGAGTGATGCGATCGGCTAATCGTTGTCCAACGGTCATTGATTCTCTCTTTGTAATCAGGTCTTTAGACACTTTTGTATCTTTCAGAATCTCTATGATTTCTGTTGCATCATTTGTTAATAGTTCCTCATCTAAAATAATTTGAGCTAGTTCTTCTCTCGTGACTTTATTTCTCATCTTGTATCGCCTCCATATAGTTATTTGCGTTTAGTATAGCACCAAAGACCGAAAAAAAGTGCTAATAGCTATTTAGATTTTTTGTTCTTTTTACTGCTTGTTTCAAAAGTACTTATTCAGGGATTTGATAGTAGATTTTATTTACTTATTAATTGGTTTTGTTATTCCTCTCTTTGTATAAACTTCATTTAAATGGTATTCTAAAAGAAAATGAATACATAGGCAGGTAATTCAAATGGTAAACCATCTTAATCTTTCCAACCGCATTTCGCAAAATTATAGTCTTCTCTCAAAAAAAGACAAGCAGATTGCTACTTTTGTGCTAGATCACCAAGAGCAAATCGATCAGTGGAACATTAAAGAACTGGCTGAGTTAACTCATACTTCGAATGCAACAATCACTAGATTTTGTCACAAATTAGATTATCGTAGTTTTTCAGAATTCAAAACGTATGTTAGCCAAGAGCTGACAGCTTCGCCTGCTCCTGCCCAATTAACAGAAAAAATAACCGATTATTATACACAGTTGATCCATTCTTCTTCACAATTGATTGATCATCTGCAAATTAGCGCTTTAGTAAGTGCTGTTCAACAATCAAATAAAATTTTGATTTGTGGTTTAGGCAGCTCTGGGCTTAGTGCTACAGAGCTCAAATACCGTTTAGCACGAATGGGCTTGATCGTTGATGCCATTACTGATCCGCATATGATGCTGATGAGCGCTACTTTGTTAAAAAAGGGTGATTTGTTGATTGGCGTTTCCAATTCTGGAGAAACAGATGCAGTTGTTGAAGCTTGTGCAGTAGCTAAAAAAGAATCAGCTACTATTTTCGCCATCACTAATCGCAATCATACAGACTTAACTGCTATTGCTGACGGGGTTCTTTTTGCTTCCGATAACCGAACGATTACTGATCCACGCTTTATTAACAGCCAATTACCCATTCATTTCATTTTAGATATTTTGTGCTATGCTCTGCTTGAAAACAAAACTTACTTGGCGAATCGTGAAAAGACTTTAGTTACATTAGATTTAGAACAATACAATTGACCGGTTCATTTTACTTGTATTTCATCTAAA
>NZ_DAMDAK010000018.1:27265-36032 GCF_032094055.1 Carnobacterium sp. | reverse complement strand
AAACAGTCCTTTTGATGCCGTTAGATGAATTAGAAGGCATCGGGCCCGGCTGTCTTGTGAAGCCAACTGGAAAAACACTGAAAGTAGAAATCAGCGAAAAACTTTTGGGGACTACGTTAGATGGGTTAGGTCGCCCGATGAATGAAGAGTTAGAAGTAGATGGCGTATTTTATGATGTCAACCGCAGTTCACCGAACCCTTTTAAACGAAAAAAAATACAAGAAGTGATTCCGACGGGTATCAAAGCGATTGATGGAACGTTAACAGTCGGAGAAGGACAGCGGATTGGGATTTTTGCAGGTAGCGGGGTCGGGAAAAGTACATTACTCGGAATGATGGCCCGCTATATTGAAGCAGATATTATCGTGATCGGTCTGATCGGAGAACGGGGCAGAGAAGTCTTAGAATTTATTGAAAAAGATCTGGGAGAAGAAGGATATAAGAAATCAGTAGTAGTGTGTGCAACTTCAGATATGCCGCCGTTAGTCAGACTAAAAGGGGCTTCTGTAGCGACAACGATTGCAGAATACTTCCGTGATCAAGGGAAAAAAGTTGTGTTAATGATGGACTCTGTCACGCGTGTAGCGATGGCTCAGCGTGAAATTGGATTAGCGACCGGCGAACCGCCAACGACTAAAGGTTATACACCTTCTGTTTTTACCACGTTGCCTAAATTGTTAGAACGAAGCGGAATGTCGGATAAAGGATCAATCACGGCTTTTTATACAGTACTGGTTGAAGGAGACGATATGAACGAACCCATTGCCGATTCTGTCCGTGGAATATTGGATGGGCATATCATTTTGTCTCGGAAAATTGCTTCGGAAAACCATTACCCGGCTATTGATATTCAAAACAGTATTAGTCGTTTAATGAAAGATATTACAACGGAAAAGCATTACCTGACAGCTGGGAAATTAAAAGAAAACATGTCAATCTATGCGGATTCAAAAGATTTGATTGATGTAGGAGCTTACCGAAAAGGAAGCAACCCTGCAGTCGATAGAGCGGTTCAATTAAACCTTCCGATTAAAAATTTCCTCAAACAAAAAGTAGACGAACGAGTTGATTTTGAAGACGTAGTGGGATCGTTAGATAATTTATTTAAAGTACAGCCGACTGTCGGCCAGACAGTGGGGTAGAGCACTAAATTGAGGTGGGAAAATTGGGGAACTATAAATTTTCAATGGAAAAAATTTTGGATTGGCGCTCGGATACAGAAGAAGAAAAGAAAAAGAAACTAGCTGAAATACAAAGAGAACAGCTGCAGCAGGAAGATCTGCTGCACGATTTAATTCAAGAGAATATTAAAATCAAAAATGAGAGCTTGTCAACTACGCGCATTGATATTCTGCGTCGCCAAAATCTTTACAAAGTTATGTTGGATGAACGAATCGTCCAGCAGAAAAACCTGTTAGATAAGACGGAAAAAGCTCTGGAAGCGGCGCGTATTGAACTAATGGAAGCTCACAAAGATAAAAAAGTAATGGAAAAGCTAAGGGAAAAAGAATATAGCTTTGTTATGGAACAAGAAAAGAGTGAAGAACAAAAACAACTGGATGAAATGGCGACATTCAGTTATGGAAGAGCACCTTATTAAAGACGATTGTCTTTTCTTATCAAATAGAATAGCACACAGCACGTCTTTGCTTTAGCCAGTACAAAAAGAGAGGAGGTGATAAAAATGGAACAGCTGTCTACCGTTTCTTTGGAAACTGAGGCAAGCGGACTACCCGCCCAAAAGCAAACCGTTTTACCGAAGGAATTCCAAAAAAATTTAACTGCTGCAACCTTACAAAAAGAAAAACCAGGAAAAAATATACATAATTCGCCCGATTCTGAAAAGATTGAAGAGCGACGAGATGAAGCAGACGAAACGTCTTCTGAAGCGGATGCTGCATTTTTTTTCTCAGGTTTTCTGACCGCCATTCAAGAACAACCAATGAAGCAAGAAGCTGCCTTATTAACGGCAGTTGAAAGTTCTGCAACAGAACCACCTCTGCTAGCAACTGTAACACCTGTTCTGGCTGAACAGGCAATGACAGAGGTAGAATTGCAACAGGTAACAGCCTGGCAAGAAGGCAAAGCAATTGAAACAGCAGAGCAAGTTTTAATAAAAAAAGAAGCACTGTCTACAGAAAATCTGCTGCCAACTAAAGTTCAATCGTCAGCTGGATCAGAACAAAAAGCAGCTGGAGCTTTTGTGTCAGTAAGCGATGAAGAACAAGAAAACAAAAAATGGATCAAAGAAGAGAAAAGCCTTTCAACAACGGAAGTCCAAGTAACTGCTGTCCATTCAGAAAAACAATTGACAGAAAGTGTTTTACCAACTGGACGTTTTATGACGGAAAATTGGAAAGCAGAAAAAGATACCGCTGCACCAAAGATTGAATTAGAGCAACTAGTACCAGTAAAAGAAGACAGTCAAATAAAAAACAGCCAATCTTTCCTGTCAGAAGCAGATTTAGAAACTGGACAAATCAGCAAAGCAAGTTCTAAGTCAGCTGAATCAGTTGGTAAAAAGGAAAACTTGCAGGCAGTCTCTTCGCATCAAACTGATGTAGCCGCTGAAGAGCCGACCGTAAATAATCTCAAGGAGCATAAAGTACAGGAACAGCCTTTGTTCAATGGAATAATGACCGGTACACAAACGGAAGTTTCAGAAACGACAGGTGTGAGACGGCAACAACTCGCGCAAGCGGTGAAAGAAGTCATTGCAGAAACAATGGAAACGTTCAAAACCGGCAAGCAATCGTCTGCAGAAGTGAACATTTCTCCGGGACGAATGGGAAATATTCAAATCAAGCTTGAACTGATCGACAATGTGTTGTCGACTAAAATGGTTGTCGATAGTTTAAAAACCCACGAATTGTTGACGGGAAGTTTGCAACAATTGACGGATAACCTAAACCGACAACAAATCCAGCTTGGAGAAGTTACGATTCAATTGAATACGAATGGAGAAACGGGCTTTAGCTTTGCGGAAGGACAAACTCAGGAACAAAGGAAGCAGATGCCGCGCCAAACCGGAACAATTGCAACGGCAACAGCTTCACTGACAAAGTCTGAAGAAGCAACTGGAAAACAACCTGGAAGACTGAGTATTTTAGTATGAGAGGAGAAATATAATGGATATTCCTGCAAATTTTAATATTGGAACGGTAAAAAGCATCACCGATAGCCAAAAGAAATCCAATGAACTTTCGACAGATGACTTCTTACAAATTATGGCTGCTACGATTAAAATGCCAGCCATGCCAGGAGAAAGCGGCGGTGGAAGTGGTGGTGGAGAAACCGATTATCTGACACAATTAGCTCAATTTAATATGATGGACCAATTGACTAATATTTCAGAAAAAATGAATACTGATTTATTGATGAATCAGCAACAACAAGCGTTGGGTTTATTGGGGAAAGAAGTTAAAGTAACCGATGAAACCAATTTTATCACTGGTCCAGTTGAAAAAGTACGTTTTGATAAAGGCT
The DNA here is from genome assembly GCF_032094055.1 of Carnobacterium sp. GTDB lineage: Bacteria > Bacillota > Bacilli > Lactobacillales > Carnobacteriaceae > Carnobacterium_A. The sequence continues at coordinate 32,546 of NZ_DAMDAK010000018.1, read as the reverse complement.
ACGCTACTATCCGAGTAAATGGAAAAGACTTTTATCTAAACGACATCTTAGAAGTTGGTGATCAAGCATAATGTCTTTTCACGTGTCTCCTATTCAAAACCAGGCAGCCGAAGAAATACCGATTCAAAAAAAGCCCAAAATAGACCGAACATTTAGTGCCTTTTTGGCTGAGTCTCTCAAAACCGAAACGGGTTACCGAGAAGTAAAATTATCTAATCATGCACAAAAAAGAATGGAAGAACGTGGTTTTCAATTGGATCAAAAGGATATGACTCATTTGGAAACGGCAGTAGAAAAACTTGAACATAAAGGTTCAAAACAATCGCTTATTTTATATAAGAACATGGCGTTGATTGCCAGTATCAATAACCGCACGATTATTACAGCGTTGAAGACCGATGAGATGGAAACTGTCACAAATATTGACAGTGCGATGAGAATAAAACAATAGAATTGGCTGGACTTAACAGAAGCCGCAACCCATGGACTGATTGAAGTGGGATAATCGAATGGAGGAAACAACATGTTAAAATCACTATATTCAGGTGTTACCGGTATGAAAAATATTCAAACAAAGATGGACGTTATCTCAAATAATATTGCCAATGTCAATACGACTGCATTTAAAACCGGCAGAGTACGTTTTGAAGACATGATTAGCCAAACAAATGCTAGAGCACAAGGAGGAACTAATGCACAACAAGTTGGACTTGGAGTACAAGTTGGGTCAATTGACACCGTAATGTCCGGCGGTTCTTTGCAATCAACAGGAAGACCCTTAGATTTTGGGATTGAAAATGGCGATAATTCATTCTTTACAGTAAAACAAGACAATCAAACTTTTTATACGCGCGACGGCGGCTTTTATACCGATTATGATGGTAACTTGGTAACAAGCGGCGGATTACAAATTATGGGATATACAACTGAAACGGGTGACCCATCGTTAAATGATGCAGATTTTAAGATAGATGCGCTTAATACACTCGCACCTTTAAAAATCAGTCCAACGATCACAGTTGATGGAAAAGAATTGGAAATGCAAGATTACAGCGTAGATAAAGACGGGTTTATTGTTGGAACGTATAGTGACGGTAATTCTTATGTATTGGGCCGAATGGCATTGACCAACTTTTCTAACCCCGATGGATTAGAAAAGAGCGGCGGAAACTTATATATAGCCACAGCTAACTCAGGAGAACCTCAATTAGGAGCTCCATCTGAAGCCGGTTTTGGCAGTGTACGTTCTGGATTTTTGGAAATGTCCAATGTGGATTTAGCCAATGAATTTACTGAAATGATCGTAACGAGCAGAGCTTACCAAGCAAATTCTAGAAGTATCACAACTTCTGACACGATGCTTGAAGAATTGATCAACCTTAAGAGATAAGAACTAGACGAAAAGAATAAAGCGGGGACTGGAATCATCAGGTAATTTTTTGAAACGCATTAGCTGATAGATTCCAGGTTGCCACTACATAATTCATGGCATCACTTTGTACTAGACAATATGGGATGCTCAGCTTGTTCCGCTTTTCTTAAATAAAGAAATGAGGTTTTTACATGATTGCTTTGTCAGATGTTTCAGGAAAAGAATTTTATTTAAATTGTGATTTGATATATAGAATAGACCGTTCTTTCGATACGATTATTACTTTAACTGATGGAAAGACATTACGTGTAATTGAAACAGAGAAAGAAATAGTAGATAAAGTGATTCAATACAAAAGAAAAATATATAACGGTTTTTCAGAAGGAGATAAATGAAAAAGAATATTATACCAATTATCGGTTTTGTTGTAGGGTTTGGTCTGATCATTTGGTCTATCACTTCATCAGGAAACATAGCCAGTTTTATTGATGCGCCTTCTCTTCTTATTACACTAGGCGGTTCTTTTTGTGCGTTGCTTATCAGTTTCCCATTAAAATCAATCATGAAAATACCAGCTATTATAAAAAACTTATTGCATGACCCTACAGATCATTATGAAGAATTGATTGCTGCTTTTTCAGAATTATCAAGAAAAGCGAGAAGCCAAGGAGTTTTGGCTATCGAAGAAGACTTGCAGCAACAAGACAATGAGTTGATGGTAACAGGATTGCAAATGGTAGTAGATGGATTAGATCCAGAGCTGATTGAAGAGATACTAGAAATAAAAACAGAAAATATTGAAAAAAGACACCGAATGGGTCAAGAAATCTTTTTAAAATGGGGAGAGATGGCTCCAGCTTACGGGATGATCGGTACTTTGATCGGGTTGATCATCATGCTTGGAGAATTAAACGATCCTAGTACAATTGGAACAGGAATGGCTACAGCTTTAATCACGACGTTATATGGTAGTTTTTTAGCGAATATGCTTTTTCTTCCGATAGCTACGAACTTAAAACTCCAAACAGAAAAAGAGATGCAGATGTGTGAAATGGTGATCGAAGGAATTTTATCGATCCAAGCTGGACAAAACCCACGTGTCATCGAACAAAAGCTGTACAGCTATTTGCGCGATGACAACCAAGAAGAGTCAGTCAAAGAAGCCGCACGATTGGAACGTGAGGGACAGCAAAATGGCTAGACGGCGTAAAAGAAATAGAGAAAACAGTGGAAGCAGTGAAAGTTCGGGAGGATGGATCACCACCTTTTCAGATTTAATGTCTTTATTACTGACTTTTTTTATTCTGCTTTACTCGATGTCGACTGTCAGTGAATCAAAGTTTAATGAAGCTTCTCAATCGATTCAAATGGCGTTATCAGGAAAAGGCGGCAGCTCTATTCTGGAAGAAGCGGCGCCAGCGGAAGAAGAACAAGTAAATCCTGAAATAACGGCTTTATATCAAAAAGTAACAGATTATGTAGAAAAACAAGACATGCAAAAAAAAGTTACAGTTAAAATGGATCAAGATGGGGTATACGTTGATATCCAAGAGTCGATTCTGTTTGCTTCCGGGGATGCTGAAGTTTCAACACAAGGAAGACAAACATTAGATAAACTAGCGGATTTGATTGCTACACTAGAAAATAAAATAGTGATAGAAGGATATACTGATAATCTGCCGATTAAAAACCAAAATTTCGACAGCAACTGGGAATTATCTACTGGTCGAGCAGTATCCGTTTTGCGTTACTTGAGCGAAGACAAAGGAGTCAATCCTCATCGCCTGTCGGCTAGAGGATATGGCGAATACAATCCAAGTGTGCCGAATGATACAAGTGAAAATAAGGCAAAGAACAGAAGAGTAAATATTGTGATCGTTTATGAAGAGAAGGAGACAAATTAGCGCATGAAAATAGAAGCAAAGAAAGAAAAAAAAGGTACGAAACATTTGCTGCTGATTGTCATTATTTTAGCTGCAGTGGTGATTGGAGCGGTAGTCACTTTTGGCTTCACTTCAGGAAAAGCAGCAGAAATTGTTAAAGGGTTGTCTGAAAAAGAAGTAGTAGAAACAACCGTTCCTTTAGAAGAATTTTTAATCAATTTGGCACCTGAAAAATCAGGTAAAGAAAATTATTTGAAAATTGAATTATCTCTCTATAGTACAGACAAAGAGGCAGAAGAAAAAATTAATGCAAATATACCGCAAATAAGAGACGCAGTAATCAATGTGTTGCGTACAAAAACAGCTGATTCTGTTTTTCAAGAAGAAGAAAATTCATTGGTATTGAAAAAAGAATTAATCAGCCAAATCAATGAACGATTGGGTATACCGATGGTGAGCGATGTTTTTATCACCAATATTGTGATGCAGTAAGGAAAGTGAAAGGAAGTTGAACATGGGATTAGGTATCGGGCTAGGTTATGTGATAAAAAGTATTCTGGCATTGGGTGTAATTATTTTTGCAGCTAATTACAGCTTAAAATATTTGAATACTTTTATGACAAAAAAAGGAAAAGCGATCCGAATCATCGAAAGAACGGTTGTCAATAAAAGTTCCTCTATTTGTATTGTGGAAATAGCCGGCACGTATTATGTGATGAGTTTTACGGATACCCGTAATGAAATTCTTAGAGAATTAACTGAATCTGAAAAAGAAACGGTCATTAAAACACAAGAAACAACGGAAACATCAGAAAACATGCAAAAAAAACCGGTTTTTTCAGAAGGAAAGTCAGTGTCCTTCTTTAAGCAACTTCAGTCCCGTTACCAAAGTCTGTATGAAAAGAGGAAATAAGTTGAAGAAAAAGATCATATTGTTCGCCTGCTTTATCCTCTTTTTAATGAGTTTTAGTTTTCCTCAAGAAGTTTCTGCTGTTGGAACAGTCGATGGATTGACTCATGCACTTGAAAATCAGTCGGGTGAAACATCAGACGTGATAAAACTGTATGTGTTAATGGGGCTGTTAAGCTTAGCACCGACATTTTTAATTTTAACCACTAGTTTTACGCGCATTATTGTTGTTTTGTCGTTTGTCAGGAGTTCATTAGGAACCCAGCAAAACCCTCCAAATCTAGTGTTGACAGGAATTGCTTTGTTTCTAACGCTTTTTATCATGCAGCCGGTATACACTGAAGTTATGGATGATGCGTTGACGCCTTATCTAAGCGAAGAACTGTCTGGCTCGGAAGCTTTTGAAAAAGCAGAGGCTCCCATTAAAAAGTTTATGTATCAACAGACACGTGATGAGGATATTCAACTCTTTTTAGACGTGTCAAAAACAAAAAAGCCTAAAGATTTGGCAGATCTTCCGCTGACAGTGGTAATACCAGCTTATACCATCAGTGAACTGCGAACAGCGTTCAGTATTGGCTTCTTGATTTTCATTCCTTTTTTAGTGATCGATATTGTTGTGGCCAGTATTATAATGTCCATGGGGATGTTTATGTTGTCGCCAGTTATGATTTCACTGCCTTTCAAGTTATTGCTGTTTGTATTGGTAGATGGATGGTATTTAGTCGTCGAGTCGCTTGTCACAGGATTTCAGTAGAGGTGTAAAATGACAATAGTAAAAGTATTAGATGTTATCCGAGAAGCTTTTATGACAATGATCATGGTTGCAGGCCCAACATTGATCATTGCGCTAGTTGTAGGGCTTTTGATCAGTATTTTGCAGGCTACCACGCAGCTGCAAGAACAAACACTTAGTTTTGTTCCAAAAATATTAGCGGTAATCGTTTCATTGATTGTTTTTGGAAACTTTATGTTGAATGCATTAATTGGCTTCACTCAAAAAATATTTGAAATGATTGCAGTGCTTTGATAGATGGTGCATTAGGCCTGCAAATACAAACGGCTCTTTTGATTTTTATCCGTATTGCCACATTCATTACGATCAGTCCTGGATTT
>NZ_DAMDAK010000018.1:18793-27255 GCF_032094055.1 Carnobacterium sp. | reverse complement strand
AAAAGGCTTACCGAATCTAGTGAAAGTCGGTTTAGCAGTGGGAATTACTCTGGCTGCTTTTCCAGTTGTCCCTACTTTGTCTGTAGCAGCTTCCACACTGTTTCTTGTACTGTTGGGGATAAAAGAAGTCTTTTTAGGACTGGCAATTGGATTTATTACCAAACTGATTTTTTCAGCAATTGAAATGGCTGGAAACTTCGTGGATTTTCAAGTTGGATTTTCTATGGGAGCTGTATACGACCCTACAATGGGTGTCAGTGTTTCTTATTACGGGAAAATCTACTATTGGTTGTCTATCTGTATTTTTTTTCTAACAGATTTGCACCATGTTGTTATTAAAACTTTGGTCAAGACGTTTGAATACGTTCCGATAGAAAGCACCAATTTAGGAGGATTCGGCGTTGAAGGTATGGTGAAGCTATTTGGGATTGTTTTCGAATCGGCTCTGAACCTAGCTGCACCGTTGATGATCGTAGCTTTACTGACTGAAGTCGTATTGGGATTAATTTCCCGCACGGTTCCGCAAATCAATGTGTTGATTTTGGGGATGCCGTTAAAAGTTTTGGCTGCATTTTTGTTTACTTTGGTGCTGTTGCCGACACTAACAAAAAACATCAGCCGTACATTGCCGCTGATGATCAAGTATATCAATGAATTTATCCAGTCGTTTCCGGCTGCGTGAGGTGAAAATAGATGGCAGATAAAGATGGCAAAACCGAAAAACCCAGTCCAAAGAAACTAAAAGATACACGAAAAAAAGGCGAAATAGCTAAAAGTCCGGATTTGACTTCGGCTATTACCTTTGTTGTTTTTCTTGCAGCTTCAACTTTTCTCGGTACCTATATCTTAAAACAAGCCTTTCTTTATCTGAAAATTTATTTGTCGGCCGGCTTCTCGGTTAACGGGTTGGAAAACAACTTGGCGAATATTGGCATGAAATCGATTCTTTTTATTTTAGTGCTGGCTGGACCTTTTCTAGCTATTGGATTCATAGCTTCTTTTCTAGCTAGTATGTTGCAAACAGGTTTTTTATTTTCGACAGAACCATTAAAAATGAGTTTTAAAAAAATAAATCCCATCAGTGGGTTTAAAAACATGTTCAGTAAAAAGACCTTATTCACATTATTGAAGAATTTGATCAAGCTGGGTTTGGTATTCGGTATGGCTTATTCAACGGTAAAAAAATCCGTTCTGTTATTAGTTAATGCTGGAAATGTCGGCACACAAAAATTATTTTTTTTACTGATGGAGCTGATCAAAGATTTAGGCATACAATTAGGTATTCTGTTGCTGGTCTTAGGGATAGCAGATTACCTTTATCAGGTATACGATCACCGGAAAAACTTAAGGATGTCTAAGCAAGATTTAAAAGATGAGTACAAGGAAAGCGAAGGCGACCCGCAGATGAAAGGCAAGCGCAAGCAATTCCACCGACAAATGACAAGTGGGATGTTGGCAGATGTGGAAGCAGCCACAGCCGTTATTACCAATCCCACACATTTAGCGATTGCGATTCGTTACGATAAAGAAAAAGATGAAGTTCCGATGATTGTTGCCAAGGGAGCAGATTACCAAGCAGCAAAAATCAGAGAACGGGCGAAAGAATCAAATGTTCCGATTATTGAGAATAAACCGGTCGCTCGGGCAATGTACCAATCAATTGAAGTAGGACAGCCGATTCCAGTTGATATGTATCAAGCGATTGCTGAGATATTGGCATTGGTTTACCAAATGGAAGAAATGAATAAACACAAAATTTAAGGTTGTTTTAAGGAATGAGGAGTCGAAGAGATGTTAACTGTTTTTATGGGTAAATTTGAAAAACTAACAAAATCATTGGATGTGTTAATTGCCTTCTTTGTAGTAGCTATTTTAGGAATGATTATTATTCCGTTGCCTTCCCCGCTATTAGATTTTATGTTAGTTGTCAATATTGCTTTATCGATCACCATACTGCTTCTGACTCTTTTTTCTAAAAGCGTACTGGAGTTTTCTACTTTTCCAACGTTGTTATTGATCACTACCATGTTTAGATTAGCGCTGAATATCTCGTCTACTCGTTTGATCTTGACTGTAGGAGAAGCGGGATCGGTAATTGATACATTTGCTAATTTTGTAGCTGGCAATAATATAGTGGTCGGAGCGGTCATCTTCATTATTATAGTCATCATCCAAATGATGGTAGTAACGAACGGAGCAAGCCGTGTTTCGGAAGTTTCTGCACGTTTTACATTAGATGCTATGCCTGGTAAACAAATGTCGATTGACGCAGATTTAAATTCAGGTTTGATCAATGAAGACCAAGCTAAAAAAAGACGGTCAGACCTTGAACGGGAAACTCAATTTTTTGGAGCGATGGATGGAGCCAGTAAGTTTGTTAAAGGGGATGCGATAGCCGGTATTATTATTACGGTGATCAACTTGATCGGCGGTATCGTGATCCATACAGTTCAAAGTGATATGGCCATTATGGAAGCCCTTAGTCAATTTGGTAAATTAACCATAGGGGATGGACTGGTTAGTCAAATCCCTTCACTACTGATTTCAGTAGCATCCGGAATTTTAGTGACTCGTTCAGGAAGCAATACCGGTTTTGGAAGCGCAGTGGGCAAAGAATTGTTCCATGCTCCAAAAGTGATGTTGATGCTGGCAGCTATTTTAGTTTTGTTCGCTGTTATACCTGGATTTCCAACAGTACCTTTCTTATTGTTAGGTTTAGCTTCTGGTGTGAGCGGCTACTTAACACTGGAAAATGAGAAAAGCAAACAGTCTTCTGCCCAAGCGGATGAACAGAAATCAAAAGCCGCACAACGGACGCAACAAGAAAAGACAGAAGACGAATCGGTTGCCTCCTTTCAAGTGGATCCGATTTCAATTGAAATTGGTTATGGTTTGATTCCCTTAGCGGACGAAAGCCAAGACAACAACTTGATGAACCATATTTCTAGTATTCGGAAGCAAAGTGCGCATGAGTTAGGTATCTTATTAAGCCCGATTCGTATTCGGGATAATTTGCAGCTGAAAGCCAATGAATATTTGATTAAAATCAAAGGCAATACAGTAGCAGGCGGAGAATTGTATTTAGACAAATACATGATCGTGGATCCGGGAGAAACGGATTTTGATTTTGATGGGATTCCTACAAAAGAACCGGCTTTCGGTTTAGATGCGATGTGGGTGGAAGAAACGGATCGTGAGGCTGCTGACTTAAGAGGGTATACAGTGGTGGATCCATTGACAGTACTGGTGACGCATTTGAAAGAAACCATTTACAAATCAAGTTATGAATTACTGGGTAGACAAGAAGTCAAACAACTGCTGGAAGGCATAAAAGATAAATATGGTGTGGTCATTGATGAACTAATTCCAGATATTTTACGTTTAGGGGAAGTTCAAAAAGTTTTACAAAACTTGTTAAAAGAAAACATCCCCATCAATGATTTAGTGACGATATTAGAAACATTGGCTGACTATGGCAATACGACTAAAGACACTGAAATGTTAACGGAGTATGTACGTCAAGCTCTTAACCGAACAGTTGTCAAACAACATTTAGATGAAACAGGTGTTTTACAAGTTATTACGATACTGCCGGATACAGAAGAATTGATCAGCCGCAGCATTCAAAAGTCTTCTGCCGGTTCGATTCCAGTTTTGCAGCCTGATGTGGTGACACAACTATTTGATAGTATTACGTCTATCCATAATCAATTGCAAGCAAGAGGTATTCCGCATGTAATATTAGCTTCTCCAAAAATCAGACCAGCCATGAAAAATTTGATTGCTTATAATTTTCCTGATCTGGCTGTCTTATCATTAAATGAAGTACCTAACGATGTGGCAATCGAAACTGTGGGAATGATAGAAGGGTAAATAGGGAATGAAATAATGACTTTTCATATCAAAGGTATTTAGCGGCTTGTTCCGCTTTTCTTAAAGGAGGGATAGTAGATGTATTACGAAAATGATAGGGAACAGGAAGTCATAAAATACTTGCCTTTGGTAGAAAAAGTTGTCAACGGGCTGAATATCAAGCGTAGCGATTATGAACGGGATGACCTTTATAATATCGGTGTGATTGGTTTGATGGATGCTCTGGAAAAATACGATAAAACCAAAAAGGTTCCGTTTGAAGGCTATGCTTATATTCGAATCAAAGGAACAATCATTGATGAAGTCAGAAAAACAGCACCGGTTTCCAGAACAAAATTGGGCCAATTAAACGAGTACTATCGCGCAAAAGAGAAACTGGAAGAAACGTTTAAGCAGACACCGACAGAAAAAGAAATTTGCCAGGAACTAAAAATCAATGACAAACAATTAGCGAAGATCCACGAAACTGTCCATCAGCTAGCTTCAGTTTCATTGGAAAAAGTGATGTATAGCGAAGAAGGCAATGACATTGAATTAATGGATTTTTTAGAAGATAGTCGATCAATTGATTCTGAAGATACTTTAGTAGAAAAAGAACGACAACAGTTGTTAACTAAAAATATCAACCTGTTAGATAAAAGAGAACAGACGATTTTGAATTTATACTATGTAGATGAGTTATCTTTAAAAGAAATTGCTTATATTTTTGATATTTCTGTTCCGCGAGTTTCACAAATTCATGGGAAAATAATACTAAAACTAAAAGAATCAATGAGGAGAGAATACGATGATTAGAAGTATGGAAACGCTCAGCCGAAACTTTGATATCTTGCAAAAAAAGCAAGAAAACATCAGCGCGAATGTAGCTTATATTAACACTGCCGGCTATAAAGCTCAAGAAATCATTCAGAGTACCCTTCAATCAAAGGTGATGGCTAATCATTTAGGCGGGCCTCTATTGGATCAAAAGCAGGAAGTAGGCTCTTTTACTTTCGGTAACCAGATCGATGAAATGTATACAAGTTTTGAACAAGGTGGTCTCAAAGAAACAGCTTCAATTACTGATCTGGCTTTACAAGGAAATAGTTTTTTTACCATAGCAGGGGACGATGGGCAAACCTATTATACACGGAACGGAAATTTTACGGCTAATGCTGATGGCGAACTGGTAACTCAAGAAGGGTATCGAGTACTAGGAGTGGATGCGAACGGGCAACCAGCTTTTATTCCAGCTGGCGGCAATGATTTTTCAGTAGACAGCAGCGGTAATATTAATGGAACCGGCTTGCAGCTGATGCTGACAGATTTTGAAAATCCAGCGACTTTAACGAGTATCGGAGCTGCATTGTATACAGGACAAGGTGGCACAGAGAGTACAGGCGCAACGGTTGTTTTTCAAAATATGATCGAAACGTCGAATGTAAAAACAGCAGATGAAATCACAAACCTCATGCTAGTAGCCAGAGAATTTGAAGCGAATCAGAAAGCATTGAATACGGCAGATGAAACACTCAGGAAAGCCGCTAATGAAATTGGAAAAGTTTAGGAGGAACAACGAAAAATGAGTATACCTTTAAGTATCAGTAAAAGCGGAATGAATGCAGTACAAAATGCAATGGATGCTTTATCTAATGATATTGCGAATACCAATACAACGGGTTACAAGTCTAAAAATGTCAGCTTTAGCGAACTACTGATCAATGATATAAATGGCGACTCCGTTCCTTTATCCGATCGAGCGCAGAATTCAGGAATCAATAATGGTACAAAAAGTGGAGTCACTACAACCAATATGAAGCAAGGTGCATTTGTTTCTGATGAAAATGACTACCATTTAGCTATTGCTGGTGACGGTTTTTTTGGAGTGACCGATAAGAACAATCAATTTTATTTAACGCGTGATGGAGCTTTTCAAGTAAATGGTGATAAATCAATTACCAACAGCCATGGAGATCGCTTGTCGATTGAAGCTATTATTCCAACTGAACAATGGCCTGATGGAGACGTGAGTATTGCTCAGAATGGAGAAGTAAGAATCCAAACAGAAAATGGAACTCATTTGGTCGGACGTATTCCGTTATACACGCCAGCAATTTCAGATGCACTGATGCCGGCAGGAGAAAATAAATTTACATATGACGGGGAATTTATAGAAGGAACCGGTATGATTCAACAGCACTTTTTAGAAACTTCTAACGTTGATTTAGCAAGTGCGATCACCGATATGATGGTTGCGCAACGAGCGTATTCGCTTAATACCAAAGTAGCACAAGGTACCAATGAAATGATGTCCACAATCAATCAATTCAAACAATAGGTTATAATAAACTTCTGGTCATTGGGATTTCGGCAAATGCATTAACGGTTCTGGTTTGACACGAGTAGAGCGGGTCAGGAAAGAGTTCAAGGGGTAAGACGGTGATGAGACATGATTAAAATGAAAAACGTAGCAAAAACGTATCCAAAAGGAGTAAAAGCACTTCGAGATATATCGGTCACTATTAAGGATGGAGAGTTTGTTTATTTAGTGGGCGCAAGCGGTTCAGGAAAATCGACATTTGCAAAGCTGATTATTCGGGAAGAAAAAATGACCCATGGCCAAATGGAAGTGTGCGGCTATAATTTAGCTAAACTGAAAAGCAGCGATGTTCCCAAATTAAGGCGTGAAATCGGAGTCGTTTTTCAAGATTATAAATTATTAAATGACCGGACAGTTTTTGAAAACATAGCTTATGCTTTGGAAGTGATTGGGACTAATCCCGAAGAAATCGAGCCGCGTGTAATGGAAGCTTTGACTCAGGTAGAGCTTGAAGCAAAAGCGAATCTAAAACCAACTGAATTATCAGGCGGCGAGCAGCAAAGAGTCGGGATTGCCCGAGCAATCGTCAACCGTCCCAAAATGCTGATTGCTGATGAGCCGACCGGTAATCTTGATCCCAAGACTGCTCTAGAAATCATGCGGTTATTTTACCGTATCAATTTACAGGGGACTACTATTATTATGGTCACTCATAACCGCTCGATCGTTAATAAAGTACGCAACCGCGTGCTGGAAATTAAAGATGGCCAACTAGTAGGCGACGAAAGTAAGAATAATGGCAGTCTTCAATACGATTACGCTTCCGGAGATTACATACTAATTTAAGCCCAATTATTCTATCTAAAATGAGTCTAGACAAAAGTCTTGGCTTATTTTTTTTGAAGAGAGTATTTTTTCAGCAAGACAACCTTGCAATTGTTTATTTTACTAGCTGGAAAATTAAAATAATGGTTCTTACTATAAAGTTTCCTTTCAATCTGCCGATATAGATAAATAGAAAGAACTAAATTGATAAGAAGAGGATTGAAAAAATGAAAAAAAAGAAAGTAAAACAAAGCAAAATCAAAAACTTACGTACTAGAATATTATCAGGCTTTGGTGTCATCGTTCTGCTGCTGATGCTGTCAAGCTTATTTAACATATTGTGTTTGAATGACATCAATCGTTCAATGAAAACCATTATGGAAAAAGAAATGAAATTATTGATCAGTGATGAAAAGTTATTGACCGATATGAACAAACGGACCAGCTTAATGCGAGGATATCTGGCTTATGATGATGAAGCTTATCTTATACAATTCAATACAGAAACAAAAAAAAGCATTGAACTAGAAAATCAAGCTTTAGCATTAAGTAATTCAGCAGAATTGAAAACACTAATCGATAAGAAAATTGCTTGGGGCCGTTTAACGGATCAAGCATTAGAAGCATATAATAATGGCGATGCTGAAGAGGCCAAGACTATTATGAATACGCAAGCACAAGCAGTGGAAAATGAGCTGGAAAAAGGTTTTTCTGACTTAGCGGCGAAGAGAGAAGTACGCATTCAAGAATTTAGTGATGATATCATGAGAAAAGGAAAAATTATCCAAAAATTGGGAATTGTTGTCACTATTTTGGTAGCTGTATTATCTGTTATTAGCGCTTATATTACATCTAGAAGCATCACAAAGCCAATCAACTTGGTTATGAGACACATGCAAACCATCGCAGGCGGCGACTTGAGTGTTGAACCGCTGAATGTGGTGACAGAAGATGAAACTGGACAATTAGCAGCAGCTATGAATATGATGCAAGATGTATTAAAAGGCACCATGCACAAAATATCAGATGACTCAGAAACGTTGTCAGCTCATAGTGAGGAGTTGAATCAAGCAGCTTTTGAAGTGAAATCCGGCTCAGAGCAAGTAGCTACTACTATGCAAGAGCTAGCAACTGGTACAGAAACACAAGCCAACACAGCCAGCAGTTTATCTATTGTAATGGGAAACTTTACTAAAAAAGTTCGCGACACCAACAAGAGCGGTGAACAAATCTCTAAAACTTCCCAAAGAGTATTGGAAATGACAACTGAAGGCAGCCGATTAATGAAGTCATCTAATCAGCAGATGCAAAAAATCGATAGTATTGTGCAAGATGCTGTAGAAAAAATGGCGATTCTAGATAACCAAACCAAAGAAATCTCTGATTTGGTTTCTATTATTCAAACTGTAGCAGATCAAACTAATTTATTGGCTTTAAACGCAGCGATTGAAGCAGCGAGAGCCGG
>NZ_DAMDAK010000018.1:15265-18744 GCF_032094055.1 Carnobacterium sp. | reverse complement strand
TTGGCTGAACAAGTCGCTGTTTCCATTGCTGATATCACAGGGTTTGTCACAACGATCCAAGCTGAATCAAAGAAAGTCAGCGACTCCTTGCAAAACGGTTATGCTGAAGTTGAAGAAGGTACCGCTCAAATCAATACAACAGGGCAAACGTTCAATAAAATCAGCCAATCCGTTACCAGTATGGTCAGTGACATTCAAAGCATTTCCAGCAACTTGGAAAGTATTGCAGCTAACAGCGAAATTATGAACGGCTCGATTGAAGAAATTGCTGCTGTTTCTCAAGAGTCAGCAGCCGGAGTGGAAGAAACATCAGCAGCTTCTCAACAAATCAGCAGTTCGATGGAAGAAGTGTCTGGTAATTCAGAACACTTAGCAACATTGGCTGAAAACTTGAGTCAAATGGTCAGTCATTTCAAATTATAAGCAAAAAATCCAGTTGCTAGGACTTATGTCCTTAGCAACTGGATTTTTTTATTAATTTAGCCTTTTCCTTCTTCAAATGATGGATACAGTGACATGCCGCCGTCAACAAATAAGCTCGTTCCTGTAACGTATTTAGATTCAGTAGAAGCTAGCCATGCAGCAGCTGCTGCTACATCTTCCGGTTCACCGAGAGAATTTATTGGGATCATGTTTAAAGTAGTCTCTTTTTCTTTTGGGTTGTTAAATTTTTCAGCATTAATAGGGGTTTTGATGGCTCCTGGAGCAATAGCATTCACCCGAATACCTTTGTGTGCGTATTCCATGGCAATGGTTTTAGTGAACATTTTTACGCCGCCTTTGCTAGCAGTATAGTGTGCAAAAGTTGGCCAAGGAATGACTTCATGGACGGATGACAAATTGATAATGTTCCCTTTTTTTCCTGCTTTTAAAAAGTAATTGATAGCTGCTTTAGAACCAAGGAAGACACCGGTCAAGTTTACATTAATGACTTTATTCCAGTCTTCCAAACTTAATTCATGTGTGGAGACTTGATTCTCCATTCCAGCATTGTTTACCCAAAGATCTAAGTCGCCAAAGTTGGAAACAGCTGCATCCAATAGAGCTTGTGTCCCTTCTTCAGTTCCTACATCAGCGTGAACCGCCACAGCTTTTCCACCTGCTTTTTCTAACTCTGCAACGGTTTCTTCAGCTCCTTCTTTATCGCTATGATAGTTGATGACCACAGCCATATTTTCTGCTGCTAGACGTCTGGCAATGGCATTTCCGATACCTTTAGAACCTCCTGTAACCACTGCAACTTTTTCTGATAAGTCTTGATACATAGATAATCCTCCTTTAAGTTAAGTGTTACTGGTCAGTGAGTTAAAAACTTTTTCTTTGTTTTACTGTAACTCATTTATTTAGGTTAAGCAAAACATATGTTAGTACCGCTTATTTATTAGAAAATCAATTGTGTAACGCCTTTCAATCCATTATGATAAGTAGAATAGAGGAATGAAGCAAGTCATTTAAATTAAGAAAGAAGAGAAGCCTACAATGGATGCGAAACAATTATGGAATGTATTTAGTGAACAATACCCAGAACACCAATCAGCAGATTACCAAGCGTGGAGTTATGGAGCAGCGGCGGATGAGTTAGCTGGTTTGACAGTAAAAGGCGTAAAAACAGCCACTGCTTCTGCATATGAGTTATATGCTTTAGAAAATGATCCTTTACCAAAAGTAGGGGAATGGAATGTTATATTAGATGATAAGGGACAAGCTGTTTGCATTACTCAGACAACTAATGTGTATGTTGTACCTTATAATGAAGTGACGAAAGAACAGGCTTTCAAAGAAGGAGAAGGCGACCGTTCTCTGACTTATTGGAAAGAAGTGCATCAGGACTTCTTTTCAAAAGAATACCAAGCAAAAGGATTGGAGTTTAACGAAACGATTCCGGTTGTCTGCGAAGAATTTGAAATGGTATTTAAAGCAAACTAAATTCGACTAAACGTTGAATCTAACAAGAGTAGTAGACTAAATGAAAAGACAGGAGGAGCTAACCATTATGGAGGATCAACGTAAAGTAGTCTTGTTTATTGCAATGAGTTTAGACGGTTATATCGCAACAGAAGAAGATACACTGGAATGGCTGTTTAAAGTCGAAGGAGAAGGCGACAATGGCTACACTGAGTTTTATGAAACTATTGATACAGTTTTAATGGGCAGAAGAACCTATGAATGGATTTTAGAACATATGGGAAGAGGATCTGAGTTTCCTTATCAAGGCAAAGAGTGTTATGTTTTTTCGACAACAGCGCATACGCCTGATTCATCTGTTGTGTTCGTTCAAGAAGATATCCCAAGCTTTGTGAAAAAGCTTAAAAATCAGCATGGTAAGAATATTTGGTTAGCGGGTGGCGGAGAATTGATCCGCTCTTTTCTAAAAGAAAAGCTGATCGATGAAATGCGAATCACTGTTGCTCCAGTAGTGATTGGAAAAGGGATACCGCTATTCAAACCGGATGATTACCATTTGGAATTGTCGTTAAAACAAACCAAACAGTACAACCAATTTGTTGAATTACATTATGAAGTGAAAAAATAGAAGGGAGAGAATGATTTGCGGACTGAGAAAGAAATGCTTCATTTAATTCTGAGAAGAGCCGAAGAAGACGAGCGGATCCGGGCAGTGATGATGAACGGTTCGCGGGTCAATCCGCATGTGCCCAGAGATCAGTACCAAGATTATGATATTGTTTATTTTGTGTCAGAGGTGGAAGCTTTCACTCGAAACCATGCATGGGTCGATGTTTTTGGAAAACGCATTATGTTGCAAATGCCGGATGCAATGACGCTTTTTCTGCCTGAACTGGAGAGACAAGGGCTATTTTCCTATTTAATGTTGTTTGAAGATGGCAACCGAATTGATTTAACACTTGCACCGATAGAAACAGCCAACGAGCTAGCCAAACAAGACCGATTGAGCATAATTTTGTTAGATAAAGAGGGTCTTATTGATCCGCTGCCGCCTGCTGAAGACACAGATTATCTGGTCAAGAAGCCTTCAGCAGAAAAGCTGAACGATTGCGCTAATGAGTTTTGGTGGTGTATGACAAATGTCACAAAAGGATTGTGTCGTAAAGAACTGCTATATGCTAAAACGATGATGGAAGGACCGGTCAGAGAAATGCTGCTGCTAGCAATGAGCTGGCAAGTTGGAGTAGAGACCAATTTTTCGGTCAGTATTGGTAAATTCGGCAAGTATTTGCAACGTTATACGACAGAAGAACTGTGGGAGAAATGGCTAAAAACATATGCAGACGGACAAATAGACCACATGTGGGAAGCCTTATTCACTAGTTGTGCTCTTTTTAAAGAAGTGAGTCAAAATATAGCTGAACAATTGGGCTATCCACTAGAAGACGAAGAAAAAGTATTCGATTATTTAAAAGAACTGAGTCGTCAAAGTAAAAAAGCTGAACAGTAGTGTACTGTCAGCTTTTTTATGTGTATAAATTAAGTAGTTTTTACAGTTAAAAAGTAATTAGTCG
>NZ_DAMDAK010000018.1:0-15240 GCF_032094055.1 Carnobacterium sp. | reverse complement strand
TTTTAAATTTATGATAATAGAAACCTAAATCATAGCGATATTTTTCATTTTCCAACCAAGGCTTGTGTTTGCCGCAGTAATGGATGAAGACAACGTTTGTTTCTACCCATTCCTGGTTATAAACAGCAGGGAAAAATACTTTTAATTTTGAATAAAAACGCGGGTCTAAATTATAAATCCGCCAATCTGCTTCGCCAATGTGGTCCCAATACAAATGATTGAAGATATCTTGGTCTGGCAAAACTAAACGGTTTTTGTTTAACTCTATAGCCTTAAAAATATCCTCTGAAGTTACCTGTTTGCGGATTTTCGGCAGGTTCATCAGTAAGATCCCAGTGTTGAAATAATCTTCTGATTTCAGAGTCCCTAAGCGAAGGTTATTAAGTGGCTGAATCCACTTTGTCGCATATTCATGAGTCGTTGCAATAAATAGTTTATCTTTGAATTTCTGGTTATAAAATTTAGCGAATGAGTTTAAATTGATGATATCAGGATCTAGGTAAAGAATTCGTTCTAGCTTGTCCGGCAAGACAAAAGGAGCCAATAAACGATAATACATTTCAATGGAATAGTACCGGTTGACTACCGTATCTTCTTCAAACAGATTCGTACAATCAATAATATGCAGAGAATGGCCTTCTCTATTGATAAATGCTTCTAATTGAAGAAGTTGAAAGTCCGATATATCTTTATGCATTAAATAAATCTCGAAGGATTCCTCGTGACTATTTGAGTGAAAAATCGAATGAAGCAAGGTGTAAAATGGTGGCAGATAATTTTCATTTAAAGTAAATAATAAGTTCATGTGATAAGCTCCTATATCATTTAACGTTCTGTTATTAGTAAGTATGTCTTAAATTGACAAAAAAGCATATGACTTAAGCTGTATTTTTTGCTAGCCTACAAAATCAATTTTGAACAAATACTGTTTCAAATACAAAATTTTGATAATCATGTCTGGTCAAAGAATATTCAAAAATACGGCCATCTTCCAGATGAGCGATTTTTTCGACTTCCATAATAAAAGTGTCTTTGTCGACATCTAATAGTTTGCAATCCTCAACTGTAACCTTATCCCCACGTACCCAAACATGAGCACGTTGCATTTTAAAACCTAGTTCCTCACGAATATAATTGTAAATTGAGTTTTCTAAATGTTTTGGTTCTAAACCTATGATGACTGAAAGCGGCATATAGGTATGTTCAACTGAATAAGGAGCGTGGTTCACGTATCTTACGCGAATAATTTTATAGACATATCCATTATCTCTTATTTCAAGTTTTTCAGCAATTTCATCTGACGGTTTTTCGATCGAAAATTGATAAGTTTTAGAGGTAATGTGTTCTTTTCCAACGGTACTAATCAAGCCTGATGTTGGACCGAGCGCAATAGCTCCTCCATTAGTAGATTTTCCTTTGATAAATGTACCAGAACCGCGTCTGCGAATAACCATGCCTTCCTTTACAAGTAGATCGATGGCTTTTTTGACAGTCAATTTACTACAGTCGTACTCAATAGCCAGATCATCGCCAGTAGGAATTTTTTCATTGATTTTATAAAAGTCCGTGTTTATTTTTTGTTTAAGATCTGTATAGATCGTCATATATTTAGGAAGGGTGCTCATTAATTTCTCTCCTCATATTATAAAATGGATTAAAGAAGCCAGTAAAAGTATAACATAAACTTTACCTTTATTCTATAAGTAATACAACAAAAATAAAAAGTGTATATCTTTTAATAAAAGTATTTACTTTTTGATGAATGTGGATTATTATACTATTATAAAGAAAGGAGAATCATGCAATGAAAGAGATGATATCGTTCCCAAAAGATTTTTGGTGGGGTTCAGCTTGGTCGGCAGAACAAGCTGAAGGTCGAGGAACTACAGGGAAAGCAGAAACGGTTTGGGAACACTGGTTTAAGGAAGAACCCAATCGTTTTTATAACAGAATAGATTCAAGCGTTACGACAAATCATATAAATCACTACAAAGAAGATATTCAGTTGATGAAAGAAACTGGTCACAATTCATTTAGATTATCTATTTCTTGGGCGAGGATGTTTCCTGAAGGGGGTACCGGAAAAGTTAACCCTAAAGCTATTGAGTTCTATCGTAATTTATTAACAGAAATGAATGAAAACGGAATCAGACCGTTTGTTAATTTGTATCATTTTGATATGCCATTTGCGTTGCAGGAAAGAGGCGGCTGGGAATCTAGAGAGGTGGTTGATGCTTATGTAAATTACGCAACAACTTGTTTTAAAGAACTTGGGGATTTAGTTTATCATTGGTTTACATTTAATGAACCGCTTGGTCCAATTTTAGGCAGTTATTTAGAAGGCTTCCATTATCCAGCATTAGTAGATTTTAAACGTGGTGCACAAGCTGCTTTTTATACGATTTTAGCCCATGCATTAGCGATTCAATCCTTTAAAAAACTACAATTGAACTCAAAAATAGGCGTTATTCTAAATCTAAGTCCTACTTATCCAAGAAGCCAACAGCCTGCAGATATAAAGGCGGCAGAAATTGTAGACGCTTTATATACACGTAGCTTCTTAGATCCAATGGTTAAGGGGACTTTCCCAGAAAAATTAGTGGAGTTGTTGAAAGAATACGATCAAATGCCTGTTTATGAAGCTGCTGATCTAACAGTGATTCAACAAAATACTGCTCAAATTTTAGGACTAAATTATTATGAACCTCGTCGAGTAAAAGCAAGACTAACTGCAATCAATCCTGAAGGGCCCTTCTTACCGGAATGGTTTTATGAAAGTTATGATATGCCGGGCAAACGAATGAATATTTATCGAGGCTGGGAAATTTACGAAAAAGGAATTTATGATTTATGTGTCGATATCCGCGATAATTATGACAACATTGAAGCTTTTATTTCAGAAAACGGAATGGGAGTAGCCGATGAAGAAAGATTTATGGATGAGAAAGGTCAAGTCATTGACGATTACCGGATCAATTACATTAAAGATCATTTAGCTTATGTGCATAAAGCTATTTCTGAGGGCTGTAATATTAAAGGCTATCATTTATGGACCTTTATAGATTGCTGGTCATGGATCAATGCGTATAAAAATAGATACGGTTTGGTTTCATTAAATCTAGAAAACCAAAAGCGCACAATTAAAAAAAGCGGAGAGTTTTATAAAGAAATGAGTCACAACAATGGTTTTGAATATGATACACATAGACTAGTTTAGGAGGAAATAATATGTCAGATTCATCAGAAAAAATGACCATTGCTGATCGTTTTTCTTATGTAGCACAAAAAATGGGAAATCAAATCCATTTGCGCACGTTAAGAGATGCTTTTGCATCTATCATGCCGTTCATTATTTTAGCAGGCTTTATGACATTAATTAATTATGTTATTTTAGAACCAACTGGATTTATGGGTAAAATCATTGCTCCCGAGACCCTTACAACTTGGCAGTCAATCGGAACATCTATATCAAATGGCACACTAAATGTAATGGCCTTATTGATTGCTGTTGCCATTGCTTACCACCTTTCTGTAAACCGCGGGTACAATAACGTTATAGCCCCAATTTTAGTGTCATTATCTACCATGATCGTGGTAACACCTTTAAGCACTACATTTGTACCAGAAGGGTTTAAAGAAGAAGTATTGGTGCCAGGAGTTATTCCTGTCAATTATACTAGTGCCTCTGGTATGTTTGTCGGAATAATAGTTGGTTTGCTGGCAACTGATTTATTTATCAAGTTGTCATCAAATGAAAAATTGAAAATAAATATTAGCGGAAATATTCCTCCAGCTGTTATTAAATCATTCAATGTACTGATTCCCATTATGATCAATGTATTGATCTTTGCTGTTGCTTCTTTTGCACTAAATCAATTGTTTGATATGGATTTTAATACACTGATCACAACTATTATCACTAAACCTTTAAGTTATGTTACAACCAGTCTTCCCGGTTTTCTATTATTGACAAGTGTAGCTAATTTGTTCTTTGGTTTTGGTATTCACCAAGCGGTCATTTCGGGAGCTTTGCTGGATCCCTTCTTATTGCAAAATATGCAAGACAACATGCTAGCCTATGCCAATCACGAAGAAATCCCTCATATCATCAATATGGCTTTCAAAGATACCTTTGCCGTTATGGGTGGATCAGGAAATACAGTAGCCTTATTGATTGCCATTTTTGTATTCAGTAAACGTAAAGATTATAAAGATGTATCTAAATTGTCTTTGGCACCGGCATTATTTAATATTAGTGAACCCATTATTTTTGGATTACCGATTTGTTTTAATCCAATGTTGATTATTCCATTTGTCCTGGCACCTATATTTTCATTAACTGTTGCTTATTTTGCGACATCCATTGGAATGATCAATCACGTTGTGGTTCAGATACCCTGGACAACGCCACCTATTATTTCAGGATTCTTAGCTACAGGGGGCGACTGGCGGGCAGCCGCGCTTCAAATAGTCATTATTGTGGTTTCCGTATTTATCTACTTACCGTTCTTAAAAATTGATGAACGTGTGAATAAGATGCAATTAGCAGAACAAAATAATTAAAATTAAAAATAAATTTAGAGCTGATTTAGAAGGTAATAATCCTTTTTCTAAATCAGCTCTAGTTTTTTTATGAATAATGAAAAAGTTAATTAGTAGCTCTTACTTCTTTTGCAAGTGTTTCGATTGTGTAAAGAGCTGGAAGTTGTGATGTAATATCTGCATCTTTAATAGACTCTGGAGTAATATAATAAGGAATATTGACATCGGAAAGCCGAGCAATGGTTGATTTCGAACTGTTAGTGATTGAAATAATGGTACTACTGCTGAAGCTTAAGTGATTCAAATAATTAACGATATTTTTTGTTTCTCCTGAAACAGACAATGCAATGATACAGACTTGATCAGATAGTTTTTTTGATAAATAGTCAATTGGGTGGTTAGAAGGGTCTTCAATTCTTAATGCCATATTGAAAATAGACGAAAAATATAAAGCCCCATATTCAGCAATGATATTAGACGAACCTTCGCCAAGGAATAAAATCAACTCTTTATCTTGCAACAAAGAAACAGCTTCTCGAATTTTTTCTTTATAAAAAGGTTGTGTAGTCCGATTTAAGAAATCGATATAAGCAGTTTCATCAATAGACTGTATTTTTTGCTGTTTTTGTTCCTTTGAATACATTTGCAGTTTGATTCTAAATTCAGAAAAACCAGAACAACCAAATTTTTTACAGAAACGTAAAATACTGGTGGTACTCGTATGTGTTTCAGCAGCTAAATCACGGATTCGCATATAAGCTACTTGGTCTAAATGATTGGAGATGTATTTGTAAATAGCCATATCAAAATCAGTTAAATCAGGGGTTGTATCAAGAAACAACATTTTTCTTTTTCGCCTCCTTAGCAATAACCATATAGTAGCACATTCAGTATAACGAAACAATCTACGCGGCGCTGTTTAGAGAGCTTGTAAGAGTTGCGGCAACGGAACACTGCTTGTGACAAAACGTTTCTCTGTTGTGACAATTTTCTATTTGAATAACAGTTGCCCATATTCTCATGAAAAGCACAAACATTCATAAAAAAGACTATACTGGTGGTATAAAGAAAAGATAACGATTACATCAGGAGGCAACGTTTATGAAAAAAGGATTGAAAATTGTAACGATCGGCGGAGGTTCAAGTTATACGCCGGAATTAGTGGAAGGTTTTATTAACCGTTATGCTGAATTGCCATTAAAAGAATTATGGTTGGTCGACGTGGAGCTTGGAAAAGAAAAACAATCGATTGTTGGAGAAATGGCTAAGAGAATGATTAAAGCGGCAAATATCGATTGTGAAGTTTATCTGACATTAGACCGCAGAGAAGCCTTGAAAGACGCGGACTTCGTGACGACACAATTAAGAGTAGGCCAATTAGATGCTAGAATTTTAGATGAACGTATTCCATTAAGTCATGGTATGATCGGTCAAGAAACAAATGGAGCTGGCGGGATCTTCAAAGCATTAAGAACTGTTCCAGTGATTTTAGATATCGTAGAGGATATGAAAGAACTTTGTCCGGATGCTTGGCTGATTGATTTTACAAATCCGGCTGGTATGGTAACAGAAGCGGTTATGCGGTACGGAAACTGGGATAAAGTAGTCGGATTATGCAATATTCCAGTGAATGCGATCGTTGAAGAAGCTGCTTTATTAGAACGGGATCCTGAAGACTTGTTCTTCCAGTTTGCTGGCATTAATCATTTACATTGGCATACAGTTGTAGACAATAAAGGCAATTCCTTAACAGATGAATTGTTGGAAATCATGTATGGCGATGCTTCAGATTCTAAAAGTATTGTAGCTAATATTCAAGAAAATGATTTGATTTTTGAACAAGTGCAAAACTTGCATATGGTCCCTTGTCCTTATCACAGATACTATTACTTAACAGATGAAGCGCTGAAAGAAGAACTAGAAGACTTCAAAAATTCAGGTACACGTGCCGAAAAAGTTAAAGGAATCGAAAAAGAATTGTTCGAATTGTACAAAGACGAAAATCTGGATCACAAACCGCAGCAATTAGCAGAACGAGGCGGCGCAAGATATAGTGATGCAGCGTGCAATATCATCAATTCCATTTACAATGACAAACGTATGATCATGACAGTCAGCACGAAAAACAATGGAACAGTCACAGATTTGCCCGTCGACTGTGTGGTTGAGGTGACCAGTATGATCACTGGTAAAGGACCAGTACCTTTCCAATTCGGTAGCTTTGCGCCTGCTGAAAGAGGATTATTGCAATTAATGAAATCAATGGAACTATTAACAGTTGAAGCTGCAGTTACTGGAGACTATGGTACATTGCTTCAAGCATTTACGATGAATCCTTTGATTACCAGCGGATTTGTTGCTAAACAAGTGATGAATGAATTACTTGTGGCTCATAAAACGTATTTACCGCAATTTGCTGAAAAAATCAAAGAAATTGAAAAAGCAACTACAGCAAGCTAATTTATTGTTTTAGTAAAAATTGAAGTACTCTTAAGATCCTAGCCGATCTTAAGAGTATTTTTAATAAAAGCAATAATTTTTAGACAAATAAACTATTCTATTAGAAAAATTAACACTACTCCATTGGCCAGTAAGGAAGAAAAAAGGTATAATCTGTTAAAGAGAATATGTTTAATGCCTTCTTGATACAAACAATCAGTGAGAGGCATTGAGCTGCGAATTTGAATTTACTTTTGCAGAATGGAGATAGTATGAAAGCTAAAAACTTATTATATATTGAAGTCGCCAATAGTATAAAAAATGATATACTGGATGAAACCTATCCAATCGGAACACAGATTCCGACTGAAATTGAATTGGAAGAAAAATTTAAAGTGAGTAAGATCACAGTCCGAAAAGCCATTGAGATTTTAGCAAATGAAGGTTACTTAGAGAAAAAAAGCGGCAAAGGGACCACTGTTTTGAGTAATCGTTTATTTAATAAATTGTCAAAGGCGGAATCTTTTTCGCGTATGGTTGAAAAAGATGGATACCAATTGACTAAAGAAATTTTAGCCATTGAAAAAGTAAGCTTTACTAATGATGAAAAAGAACTTAAGCGTTTATTTGGAAAGCAAGCCTTTAAGTTGATCCGACTGTATCGGTTAAATGGAGCACCCTATATTTATTTTGAACATTATTTGCCTGTATTGGGAGATAAACAAGTATTGACACAAATGGAAAAAGTATCGCTCTATAAGTGGTTAGCTGGGTATGGAAAAACGGTTGACCGGTTTAAAGATAGTTTTGAAGTAACAGAAGTTGAAGAACCAATAAAAAAATTACTGGAAACTGAGCATAACCATTTATTAAAACGGATCAGAAGGTCTTACAGTCAAATGAATGAAATTATTGAAATTTCTTATGCAATTTATGATACTTCGAAGTATCCTTACATGATTGAATATGAAGTATGATCTCAGCAAGTAAAGAGAAAACAGCAAAAGAACTTATGACAAACCAATTCCTGTTTTCTCTTTATTGATCTATTGTTAAAAATAAGAAAAAAATACTATTTATAAAAATATTCCGAAACCGTTTACTTCTAAACATTATAATGTTATATTGAAATAGAAAGAAGATGAAGCATAAAACAGGAGGAAAAAGATGGATAATTTTGTTAGTTTTCTAGAAGAAAAAGTAACACCAGTTGCAGGTAAAATTAGTTCTCAACGGCATATGACAGCTATTAGAAAAGGGATTATTGCTACATTGCCGTTAACTATTGTAGGTTCGTTTTTTACGATTTTATTAAATATTCCCATCGAATCTATTGCCGCTATTATTGAACCTTATAAAGCTATTTTAGATGTACCATTTCGTTTCACAGTGGGTATTCTGTCATTATATGCCACTTTTGGGATAGCTTCCTCTTTAGCGAAAAGTTATGACCTTGATACATTATCTAGTGGTTTATTAGCTGTACTTGGATTTTTGATTTCGACTGTAGTGCCGACTCAAATAATAGAACCTATCGAAGGAGTAGTCGATGCAGGCCGCTTTGTTAATATTGCTGCTTTAAGTTCATCTTCATTATTTGGAGCAATTGTAACATCTATTATTTCTGTCGAGATTTACCGATTTATGAAAGAAAAAAATATTACAATAAAAATGCCTGAAGGGGTACCGCCTGAAGTATCAAATTCGTTTATTGCGTTGCTTCCAACAGCCGTTATCATCCTGTTCTTTTGGGTAGTAAGGTACTTACTTAATTTTGATATCAGTAGTTTTTTAAGTACACTTTTACTCCCATTTAAAGATATTTTAGCAGGCAATAGTTTATTTGGTGGTCTCTTAACAGTATTTTTGATTACATTCTTTTGGGTATTAGGTATTCACGGTCCTGCAATTATGGGTCCAGTTATTCGTCCATTCTGGGATATGTCAATTGCTGAAAATATGGATGCTTTTACAGCTGGAACAGGGGCACATGATTTGCCCAATATTTTTACAGAACAATTTTTGCAATGGTTTGTTTGGATTGGCGGAGCCGGAACAACTTTAGCGTTAGTGACACTTTTCTTGTTTTCAAAGTCTGAGTATATAAAGAGTTTAGGAAGATTATCATTCTTACCAGGCTTATTTAACATCAATGAACCGATTATTTTTGGAGCACCAATCGTAATGAATCCAATTTTAGGCATCCCGTTTATCGTAGCGCCATTAATAACAACAACTTTATCCTATATCCTTACAGTAACTAATGTCGTACCCATGATGATGGCCCGCTTACCGTTTACTGTAATATCTCCTATTGCTGCTTGGATAAGCACAGATTGGAGCATCATGGCAGGCGTCCTAGTTGTAATCAACTTTGGTATTAGTTTGGCTATTTATTATCCTTTCTTTAAAGTTTTTGAGAAACAACAATTGGAGCGTGAAGAGGCAGCAAAAATAAATGATGCAGAGACTGTTATGGATGGACAAGTAGTTGTAGAAGAAAATTAATCTAAATTGAAAGGAATAAGAGACAGGAACTGATTCTTGTCTCTTTGGTGCAATATAAAATGGAATTATCTTATTTTATTGGGTTTGTTCTTTACTTCTGTATTTGTCAGTATGTGATTGAAAAAGAAAAATTACCTAAAAAGTTATTTGAGGTGTCAACAATAAAGCTGTTATTGATGGGAATGGGATTAATTATTGCTAGCGTTGTCATAGCGGCAATTACACATATGGGTTCCATTCTGGTAATTGCTGTGACACTATTCGTTGCCAGTATGATCGCAGGCAAATATAGAAAAGTATTTAATAAAATGGAAGAGGGGCAAAAAGTATGAAAAGAAGATTAGGAATTTCCGTTTATCCGGACCATAGCATTCTTAAAGAAGATGAAACGTATATAAAAAAAGCTGCTGAATATGGATTTTCGCGTATTTTTATGAGTATGTTAGAGGTAACAGAAGGCAAAGAAGCAGTAGCTGAAAAATTCAGCCATATTATTCACTTTGCAAAAGAATTAGGTTTTGAAGTTATTTTAGATATTGCTCCAAATATCTTTGATGAATTAGGCATTTCTTACGATGATTTAGCCTTTTTCCATCAATTAGGCGCAGACGGAATCCGTTTAGATGTAGGATTTGATGGAAACAAAGAAGCAATGATTTCGTTTAATCCATATAATATGATCATTGAATTAAATATGAGTAATGATGTTGCTTATTTAGATAATATTTTGACCTATCAAGCGAATCGGCCATTTTTATATGGCTGCCATAATTTTTATCCACAAAGAGGGACAGCATTACCGTTTGATTTCTTTATGAAATGCAATCAACGATTTAAACAGCAAGGAATGAGAACAGCTGCATTTGTAAACTCACAAGCAGGAAAAATAGGCCCTTGGAATATTAACGATGGCTTGCCTACTTTAGAAATGCATCGAGACCTGCCGATTGAAGTCCAAGCAAAACATTTATTTGCTACTAACATGATCGATGATGTGATTATCGGAAATGCTTATGCTTCGGACGAGGAGTTACTGGCTTTATCTAAAATAAACCCTTACCAAATTACATTAGCTGTTGATTTTCTGGAAGCTGTGAATCCTATTGAAAAAGAAATTGTCACAACAGCTCAACATTATCGGAGAGGGGATATTACTGAACAAATGATTCGGTCAACTGAAGTTCGCAAAAAATTTAGCGAATACGCTAATCCTGCGCATGATCATACAGAACCATTTGAACGAGGCGATGTTGTCATCGGAAATGATCAATTTGGAAAATACAAAAATGAATTACAAGTAGTGCTGGAGCCTCATCAAGATAATCGAAAAAATTTAGTTGGAAAAATCAAAGAAGATGAAAAAGTATTGTTAGATTTTATTTACCCATGGAGCAAATTTAAATTTGAAGAATAGTGAAGGACTTGGTGGAATGGTTGACTTATATATAAAAAACGGAAAATCCGTCACAGGAGAACCTCTTGAAGTCGCAATTGAAGAAGGTAAAATTACGGCAGTTGGAGAAAGATTAGCAGTAGAGGCAAAAGAAATAATTGACCTCGAACACAAATCATTTATCACTGCCGGCTGGATCGATGATCATGTTCATTGTTATGAAAAAATGAATCTCTATTACGATTACCCTGATGAAATTGGCGTACCAAAAGGAGTCACGACAGTTATTGATGCGGGAACAACCGGTGCAGAAAACATTGCAGATTTTTATCAAATTGCTAAAAATACTAAAACCAATGTCTATGCGTTAGTCAATATTTCCAAATGGGGAATCGTTGAACAAGATGAATTGGCAGACTTAAAAAAAATCAAAGAAGAATTGATTCACCAAGTTTTAAAAAAATACCCTGATTTTATTGTTGGCATCAAAGCCAGAATGAGCAAAACGGTTGTAGGAGAAAATGATATTGTCCCTTTAGAACTGGCTAAAAAAATACAAGCTAAGAATGAGCATTTACCTTTGATGGTCCATATTGGTTCAGCTCCGCCTAACTTAAAAGACACATTAAATTTAATGGAACAAGGCGATGTGCTGACGCATTGTTACAATGGAAAAGAAAATGGCATTCTGGATGAAGAAAAAAACATAAAAGATGTTGTCTGGGATGCTTATCGCCGCGGCGTTTTATTTGATATCGGACATGGGACAGACAGCTTTAATTTTGAAGTAGCAGAAATCGCTAAAAAAGCTGGTCTTGTTTGCGAAACAATCAGTACTGATATTTACCATCGAAACCGTGAAACTGGTCCGGTCTATGATTTAGCAACCACAATGGAAAAAATGCTGGTGATTGGGTATTCCTTACAAGAAATCATCCCAATGGTAACCAGTCATCCGGCGAAAGCATTCCATTTAAAAGGAAAAGGCCATTTGGCTGTGGGAATGGATGGAGACGTAACCATTTTTAATCTGGAAAACAAAGAAAAACTAGTAACTGATTCTAATGGATTTACAAGAACCGCAACAGAGTGCATTAAGCCTATATATGCTATTGTTGGCGGTAAGAAATACAGAGCAGGAGGAGAGCAAGATGGATCTTTACGAAAAGTATAAGCTAAAAGAAGTCATCAATGCCAGTGGGAAAATGACCATTTTGGGCGTTTCAAAAATTTCTGAAACGGTATTGGCTGCTCAAAAATTCGGCGGGGAACATTTTTTTGAAATGTCAGAATTGCTGGTACGAACAGGACGGCATATTGCTGAACTGATTGGTACTGAAGATGCGGTTATCGTATCCTCAGCTTCAGCTGGCATTGCACAATCTGTAGCAGCAGTTATTGGTAAAGGAAATGAACATCACGCTTATCATCCCTTCACTCCGCGAATCAAACAGCGGGAGATCATCTTGCCGAAAGGGCATAATGTTGATTATGGAACGTCGGTTGAAGTGATGGTCGAACTGGGCGGAGGAAAAGTAGTTGAGGCTGGCTATGCCAATATGTGTTCGCCTGAACACATTGAAATGATGATAACGGAAGAAACAGCTGCGATTCTTTACATTAAGAGTCACCATACTGTTCAAAAGAGTATGCTGACGGTCAATGATGCAGTTGAAGTGGCACACCGCCATCAGTTGCCATTGATTGTTGACGCAGCAGCTGAAGAAGATTTAGAGAAATATGTCGCTGCAGGCGCTGATTTAGTAATCTACAGCGGGGCGAAAGCTTTGGAAGGCCCAAGTTCAGGCTTAGTGATTGGAAAAACTCAATTTATTGAATGGGTCCGTCTACAAGGCAAAGGCATTGGCCGCGCAATGAAGATAGGAAAAGAAAATATTTTAGGTTTGACTGCTGCAGTTGAACAGTATGTTGAAAGTGGTAGTGAAACAGGAGAAGCAATGCAAGCAAGACTGGTTCCATTTATCGCAGCTCTCAATACAATTGATCATTTGTCTGCTAGCATGGAGCAAGATGCAGCTGGCAGAGAGATATACCGAGCCAAAGTAGAAATTGAACCAACAGCTTCATTATCGGCAAAAGAGGTAATCGCAGAATTGAAGACAGGCAATTTGGCTATCTATACACGAGAGTATCGTGCTAATAATGGCATTATTGAATTCGATATCCGAGCTGTGAATCAAACTGAAATGGATCAAATCGTTCAACGGTTAAAAGAAATCTTAATTCAAGAAAAATAAATTAATAAAGAAAAAGAGGAGTACCTAATGAAAAAAACACCCAATTTTTTAGCAGACCGTATTTGTTTGAATGTATTAGCACATTCAGTTGAAAATGCAAAAGACTGTTATGAAGCCGCAGAAGGACATGTTGTTTTAGGCGTATTGTCTAAAAATTACGATACAGATGAAGCAGCGATTGCAGATATGAAACTTTACCAAGCAGCGACAGAAAATGCCTTATCTGTCGGATTAGGCGCAGGTGACCCTAATCAAAGTCAGATGGTCAGTCGTATCTCTGGAGAATTACAGCCTCAACATGTCAATCAAGTGTTTACCGGTGTAGGAACAAGTCGGGCAACATTAAAGCAAGAAGAAACGGTTATCAATGGCTTGATCTCTCCTACTGGAAAAGTTGGAATGGTCAATATTGCGACTGGACCGTTAAGCAGTCAAGTGCCGGCAGGAGAAGTTCCAATCGAAACAGCTATCGCATTATTAAAAGATATGGGTGGCAGTTCCGTTAAATACTTTCCAATGAAAGGCTTGGCATATAAAGATGAATATGAAGCAGTTGCGAAAGCATGTGCTGAAAATGACTTCATGCTGGAACCAACTGGTGGAATTGATTTGGAAAACTTTGAAGAAATCATTCAAATTGCTGTAGATGCAGGAGTCAAAAAAATTATTCCTCATGTGTATAGTTCAATCATTGATAAAGAAACAGGCAATACAAAACCAAAAGATGTAAAAGTTCTTTACGAGATGATGAAACGTGTACTGAATCAATAACAGAAGGAAAATGAAGGAGCGTCTTATGAAAATAGCAGCTTTCGGAGAAGTGATGATGCGTTTGACACCACCTCACTTCAAATTAATTGAGCAAACCGATACCGTAGATTTATCTTTTACTGGAACCGGAGTAAATATTTTAAGCAGCTTAGCACACTTTGAATATGAAACAGCGCTAATTACTTGTTTGCCAGATAATCAACTTGGCAGAGCTGCTGCAGGGTCTCTTCGGAAGTTAGGAATTAAAGATGAATGGATCGTGTATCAAGGCAATCATATGGGGCTTTATTTTTTAGAAATGGGCTACGGCAGCCGTCCTGCTGAAGTAACGTATTTAAACCGTTTAGCGAGTTCTTTCGGCGAAAGCACCCTTAGTGATTATGCTTTGGAAGAAGCGGTATCATCAGCAGATCTCATCCATATTTGTGGAATTGCTTTAATGTTGTCTGAAGGAACAAGAGAAGCAGCTTTTCAACTGGCTGACACAGCTCATCGCTTAGGGAAAAAGGTTTGTTTTGATTTTAATTATCGCCCAAGTCTAAATGAGAAAAACGAACCGGAATGGGTAAAAGCTCAATTTGAACGCATTTTACCAAATTGTGATATCGTGATTGGCGGAATCCGTGATTTAGTTGAATTAATGGATATGCCTTTGCCAACAGATTTGGAAGAGCCGGCAGAAATCCTCGAAGCTGTGAGTCGACAATTTGTAGAAAAGTATCAAATTAGCTTATTTGCTGGAACGCTGCGTGAAAAAGAGGGGAAAAACCGAAGAATAAAAGGTTTTTTGCGTCATGAAAATCAGTTTGTTCTCAGTTCTGTGTATGATTTAGACATTTATGACCGAATCGGGACAGGAGATGCTTATGCGGCAGGCATCATAACCGGATTTATTGAAAAATGGTCTGATCAACGAATTGTCGATTTTGCAACAGGAAATGCTGTTTTAGCACATACTACTTTTGGCGATAGCCCAATTATCAGAAAAGATAGGGTGGAAGCTTTTATTGCAGGTCAAACAAATGACGTCATCCGTTAGTGAAAAATATTAAAAAAGTTGCTGTATTCCAAAGTTCATACGTGGAATACGGCAACTTTTTTGATGGTGTAAGATAGTATAAAAAAAGGTTAAGCTTTTTGTAGAATTTCATGCTGTTCCGCAATTAGTGAAGGATGAAGTGTAAGGTAGAGGCGTTCTAGCAGACAAAAGCATCCGAAAACAGACTAGAAGTGTAAGGTAGAAGCGTTCTAACAGACAAAAGCATCCGAAAACAGACTGGAAGTGTAAGGTAGAGGCGTTCTAGCAGACAAAAGCATCCGAAAACAGAC
>NZ_DAMDAK010000017.1:36405-36628 GCF_032094055.1 Carnobacterium sp. | reverse complement strand
GGATCGTTATACAATACCGGATAATCGTTTTCGTAATCCAGTTCATAAGTCACATCAAACATACTGGCAATTCCATCTAATTTTGAACGGATCTCTTTTTCAATCAATGTTCTGGTTTCTTCCGTCATTGATCGAACATCTCCTTCAATAAAAACAGAATCTTTGATGACATTAAAAGAACCGCGCCCATCAAAATTTCCAATCGTGATTGAACCCACATCAA
>NZ_DAMDAK010000017.1:27027-36388 GCF_032094055.1 Carnobacterium sp. | reverse complement strand
GATTTAGTCTACGGCTGACAATCGAGTGTACGGCAACAACAAAATAGCTGGCAGCAACAATGGCATCATTTGCTTTATGTGGGGAAGAACCATGTCCCCCAACTCCTTGGATCGTCACGTGAAAATTGGCACGGCCCGTTTGTACGTTGCCTTCACGGTAAAATACTTTGCCGGCTTCCATTTCAGACATCACATGAATCCCCATTACGTTGTCTACTCCATCTAATGCGCCATCTTTGATCATACCGATTGCTCCACCTGGTGGAACCTCTTCAGCTGGTTGGTGTAAGATAACAACTTTTCCTTCCAACTGTTCTTTCATTTCAATTAAAGATTCAGCTAAAATCAACATATAGGCTGTATGCCCATCGTGACCACATGCGTGCATCACGCCTGGCGTTTGAGAAGCAAATGGCAAATCAGTTTCTTCTTGAATAGGCAATGCATCAAAATCAGCACGAATCGCAAGGGTTTTACCTGGTTTTCCGCTGTCGATCGTCACTACGATGCCTCGGCCTCCAACATTGGTACGAACTTGGCAGTCTTTGCCTTCATAAAATGCTGCGATATAGTTAGCTGTTTGTTCTTCTTGAAAAGATAGTTCTGGATGCATATGCAAGTAACGATAGATTTCAATCATGTGATCATGTTTTTCAGATAATTTATTAAATAATTGCGCTTTGATTGTTTCGTTCATATTCTCTCTCCTTTTAATTTTATGTCTTATTTTTGTGGTTCCTCATCAGCACTTATCTAGTATACTGCCTTTAAAAAATAAAAAAAGGACGTTTATTACGAAAAAAATCCGTATTTTTGCTATCTTTCTTTAAAAAATAATGGAGAAAGCAAATAACAAGGGGATGTTTTTGTCATAAAGCCCTTTCAATATTTTACTGTTACCAAATCTCTCTAATTAAGGACACAAAAAGACACCCACTGCTCAAAAATTAAACAGTGGGTGTCTTTTGTATTGCTTAATGTATTTTTTAAAATGATTTGGCACAGCAACTAAAAGAAACAAAAAATTTTACTTCTAACCAATCGCTTTGCGGAATTCAATCAACTGGATAGCATTGCTTGCCATTGATGCAAAGAAGCCCCAATTTCCATCAATCACTTCATCAATGATCTCTAACCTAGGCAGGGAAGAGTTTGAGATATACTCAATCGCTTCGTAATCCACCCCATATTTGCTGTTTAGTTGTCCCCATTTAGTATAAAGACCGCCATTTTCACTATCAAAATAGTATTTTCGAACTTGGTAATCTCCTGGATCCATCCCTACCAGTTGAACATGAAGTTCTTTTTGATGGTTCCGCATAAATAACTCATCAACAGAATAGCGAGGATTAAAATTTTTCTCATTGAAAAGAAGCAGTTGATAGCCTTCCTCATTCTGAGTCATAAGATAATCTTCTCCTTTTGCACTTAATTCGCCATATAAGCGCTCTTTAAGCATCATTGTAAAAAACGCAGGACGTCTGCCATTGTAAAAGTGGAATAATTCCAGCCCGTCTACTAATAAATCGCGTCTTCCACTAATTCGTTCATGAATTTCATTATTTATCCAAAAACCTAATCCTTCCACTTCAGAACCCAAATCCAGAACCGTTTTTAAAATCAATGCTCCTCTAAAAAAGGTTCCATTTGTATAGCGAGTATTCCCAGTCAGCGTATTCCAACTTTCCAAATAAAGTGGTTTATTTAATTGGTGCTTTTTTAGGAACCGTTTCATTTTCAGTGTTTTGTTTAAAATATAATCTTGGCTTTCGAGAAAATTTTCATCGCTAATTTTGGAAAAATCAATCGCTTCATTCTGATCGGCATTATAACAAATAAATTCGATATTATTTGTTTGATTAAATTGCCATTGATGGTGTACTGAAAGATTGTCTTTATCTTCATTGTAGGGAAAGAACGTTCCAATCTGCATTTGAGTAGTGTATTTTTTTATAATATTATACAATTTCAGATAAATCCGTTCCAATTCCTGAGACAGAACCATTGTTTCTTTAGGGACATAGTAAAGTATTTTCCATTGTTCAACAAATTTCCGACCAAATACTTGCATGGCATGAACAATAAATTTATCAAGCTCACTAAAAAAGTATGTTTCATTATAGATGACTTCTTTGTAGGGTATTCTTAAAAAAAGGCTGATTTCCTGCTCCTTTAAAAATTGCAAAGCTAAATCGGAATTCGCATATTTAGGCGTAGTCGGTATTAATTCATCCGTTTCTACTTCAGGAGTCAAGGTTCCACCCGTAATCAGATGTTGCACACTAATAAAATTGACTCTTACTTTTTTCTTTGTTAGAAGAACTTGTTGCCGAACATTTTCGTTTAGTAATTCCTTCAAATCACCTATAAATAAAATGTGTTTTTCTTCTTTCGTTGTTTCGGAAAGTCCTTGTTGTCCGACTTTTATTTTTCGCTCTTCAATGGGGATTTCATGTGCTAATAAATTTTGGCTTGTTGTTCCTTCTAGATATTTAGCCAATTGAATGAGTACTTCCGGCGATTCCGCAACTCGTTTGTCTTCCAACTTATTTAATGGTGTTTCTTGTTTCTTCAACTCCTCATTCCGATGCATTTTGCGGTATTGTGTCGGAGTCTGATTGTATTCTGCTTTGAATGCTGCTGCAAAATTTTTAGCTGTTGAAAAGCCATTCTTTACAGCAATCTGAAATAAATTATCTGTTGAATACAGCAGATCTTCTACGCTGTGTTTTAGCCGAATGGATTTTTGGTACTGCAAAAATCCCATTCCTGTCGTCTGTTTAAAATAACGCGATAAATAGGTCGGCGATAGGTATTCGCTCTCAGCTACTTCTGCTAATGTTAACGGCTCAGCATATTCTAATTCCAGCATTTGAATGATTCGTGTGATGCGTTCATCTTTATTTTCATTACTGTTAGAATTCAAATTTTCTGACTTAAAGTAGCGAGTGATCAAAAGCATCGTTTGATATAATGCACTTTTCTCTTTTAGAAAACTACCTTCTTCTTTACGTAAATTAGCGATGACCAATTCAGCTAAAAGCCGACGCAAACCGGCTATGATGTTTTCTCGCCCAATATCCAACTCTTTTGAATAACATTCAAATGAATAATGGAAATACTTTGGATAATGCATAACAAAAAAGTGGCTAGAAATACTCAGACTAATCATAATGTTTTCTTTGCTTCCTGAAATAGAATAATAGTCTTTTCGATTAATAATCAAAATATCATTTTTTTCTAAAAAGTAACTCTTGCCATTAACGATTGCTGTTGACGTCCCTTTGATTAAGAATAATATCCGTAAGCCATAGTATTGTTGTGTTGCCGAATAGGCAATATTTTCTATTGTAATCTCATAATCCGCCGTACTATCTTTTGCCATCAACTTTCTCCTTTTGAGTATTTATCCTTTATTATACACCATTTCACTAGTGCTAACAGATAAAGAGATAGCATTGAAATGATCCTCCTTTAAAAGTTCTCCTATTTTTTATATGTATTTTTCAAACAGACCTTCATGTTGTTCTTCAACTACATCATTAATTCGTTTTAAAAATAATAGACAAAACATATAACTTTTATAGTCATTTGAAACATTCAATCTACGTAATATATTTGTAGATTCCTATAAATGAAATCTCATTAAATATGATAACGTTTGTTCTATTTATAAAAAATAAAAACCGACAAAGAAATTTTGCCGGTTTACATCTATCTTGTTGTTAGATTTAACGTTCAATTTATTTTTTTAATAACGAAGCAGCTGGCTCATCAATGATAACAATAACATTCTCGTGATTTCTTAAAGCAGTAACAGGACATTCTGGAGTAATTTCACCTTCTAAAAATGCTTTAACTGCTTCAGCTTTATGCGCACCTGAAACTAATAACAATACTTTTTCAGCATCTAGAATTTCTTCAAATCCCAGTGTAAACATTTCAGTTGGTGCTTCTTCTCGAGTGATACCATATTCTTTCATTGTGCTTTGAATAGTTGATTCTTCATGCTGAGCCAAAAACATGGTGGAGTCAAATGGAGTACCTGGTTCATTGGCCCCAATATGTCCATTCGTTCCAAGTCCTAATATTTGAATATCTCTTCTGTTTTGAGAAAGAAGCTCTTTATATCTTTCAATCTCTTGATCAGGGTTGTCCGTTTCTCCATTGATCAAGTAGGCTTGTTTAGGTTGGCTTTGAATTAAGTTAAAAAGGTTTTCATACATATAGGTCCGAACAGTATAAACAGCATTTTTTGGACCTACATACTCATCTAGATTGAAAATGGTAGATGTACTGATATCAAGACCATTGTTTATCCCTTCTACTAAATACTTAAATAATCCTCTAGGTGTGCCTCCTGTATTT
This sequence comes from Carnobacterium sp., assembly GCF_032094055.1. GTDB lineage: Bacteria > Bacillota > Bacilli > Lactobacillales > Carnobacteriaceae > Carnobacterium_A. Next base: position 32,020 of record NZ_DAMDAK010000017.1, on the reverse strand, counting down.
AAAGAAAGTATCGGTTCTTTATTTTCTTCAATGACTTCTTTTAATTCTTCAAACGCCTTTTTCGACATTTCGTCATAATCTTTTACAAAAATAGTTTTCATATCTTTTTATCCTCCAAGTTGCTTCAACTTTATAGTCATTATTATGAATGAAGCCGTTGTTTTTTATTTTATTCTACTTATTTTTGAGCTCTTATTTCTTTTTTTAGTGACTGAGCTGCTTTTTCAACTTTTCCGCCATAGACCACTTGAATATTATTTTGATCAATTTTAACTAGTCCCATTGATCCTGTTGAGGCTAGCAAACGTTCATTGACAACAGAAGTGTCTTTTAATACTAAGCGTAAACGTGAGATACAGTTATCAATTTCAGCAACGTTTTCTCTACCGCCTAATGCACTTAAAATAGTTGCTCCTAAGTTATCATCTGATGCAATAATTACATCTTCTTCAGCATCTTCTTCAATGGTGGTTCTTCCAGGAGTTTTCACGTCAAAACGTTCGATAACGTATTTGAAAACAAAGTAGTATACAACTGCGTAGATTAACCCTACTGCCACACACAAATACCATCTAGTATACGTACCTTGCAAAATACCGAATATGGTTAAATCAATCATACCACCGCCGGCATTTCCTACAGCAACGTTCATTAAAGTCATCAATAGGAAAGACAACCCTGCCATAAATGCATGGAATATCCAAAGAATCGGAGAGATAAAGATGAACGCGAATTCAATCGGTTCAGTTATACCCGTTACAAATGAAGTTAACGCAGCAGCAAAAAGCATTCCTTTAATTTTTGGTCGTTGTTCTAAATAAGAAGTTTTATACATTGCGTAACATGCTCCAGGCAACCCGAATAACATAAAAGGATGGTACCCTTGAGTTAAGAATCTTGTTGATTGTCGCAATATATCCAAATTCATGTTTGGAGAAGCCATTTCAGCATTAAAAATAGATAAAGCTCCTGAAACCGTTTCTCCATCTACTGTAGCAGTTCCGCCAAGCGGAGTAAAGCGAATCAATTGATTTAATACATGATGTAATCCAGTTGGAATCAATAAACGTTCTGAGAAACCATAAATGAAAGAACCAAAAGCACCTGATTTTCCAATCAAACTACCTAACCCATTGATAGCTGTATTGAAGAACGGCCATACAAAGTAAGAAAGAATAGAAAGAAATGGAATCGTTAAAATAATGACGATTGGAACAAATCGATTTCCACTAAAAAAACTAAATGCTACAGGCAATTGTTTTGTATGGTAACGATTGTGAATAAAAGCTGTCCAAAGACCAACTACGATCCCTCCGAAAACCCCCATCCGATAGGTAAAAATACCGAGCATCGTTTCATAGACACTCCCAATTTCTACTGCATGGATATCGCTTGTTCCATGACTTGTTAAATACTCAACAGAAGTAGTATCAGCTGTAATATTATTCAGTTGCAATAAATAATTAATGACTACATGAAATAGAACAAATCCAATAACGACTGAAAATCCAGCAATTTCTTTATCTTCTTTCGCCATGCCTGTCGCAACAGAAATAGCAAATAAAATTGGCAGTAAGCCGAACATTGTGGACACAATCGCTTGTACTCCGCCTATAAACGTTTGAATTGCATGAGCATTAGATAGTCCTTCGCCGACAATAGCCGGATTTTGTAAAATAGATACAATTCCTAATAACATTCCTGATGCTACAATAATGGATAATGGGCCCATCAAAGTTTTTCCTAATTTTTGAATCTGTGTTCTCATTTTCTCCCACCCTCTTTAAATTTAATAGAATAACCTAAGATACAATAACAAGATAAAACATCTTCCTCCTTATCAGTAAACGTTTACAGTCGACTTGCTAAATAAAGGTTATCATCCTATACGAAACTTATCAATCGCTTTCATACAGATAAATTCACGAACCAGAACACGGTTTTTGATTCATTTCCTGAATGATTATTCAGGTTTTTTCGTCTTGCTCTATTCTTTCAGTGGATGCAAAAAAAGATTGGCAACAATCAATGTTGCCAATCTTTGCGTCATTCTTTTATTTGTAAAAATAGACTCATTTAACTATTCAGAAGTTATTCTTCTTGAAGAAAGGACTGTGAATGATCTTTACTGTGATTAATGAATCCTTCATACAACAAACTTAAAACCAAATTCAATGTACAAAAAGAAGTATTGTTTAAATTACTGGTTTTGTTCATATTTGATACTTGATAATAAAGATTATAATCTGTCAGATAAGATAATGGGTTCCTTGAAAAAACGGTCACTGAAACCATTGGTGTTCCTTTAAGCGAGATGCTTTTAAGCACCGTCTCTATAGAATCCACATTTCCTGATAACCCTATAATAAACAATAGGTCGTCTGATGTAATACTTTGAGCAATTAATTCCAGCTCTACCTTGCTAGGGATAATAATCAAATGAATGTTACTGTTCATCAAACACCTTGAAAATTCGCTCAACATCAAGCCTTGTCCATAGCCCGTACCATAAGCAAAAATCCGTTTAGAACTAACCATTAATTCATAAATTTTTTCAGCACTTTTATCTTGTTCAAATAAACGAATAGTAGCTTTGACATCTTCTAATACAGTAGACGTGTTAAAATAATCGTTGCTGGAAACTTTAGTGTTTTCTATTCTTTTAATTTCTTCTTTTAAAAAATAGCGAAATTCGCTATACCCTTTAAATCCAAGTTTTTTAACCATACGAATAATTGTTGAAGCTGAAACATTCGAGTATTGAGCAATTTCAGATACCGTTTTGTCTCCGCATAATTCAATGTTTTGACTAATAAAACTGATAACATACAAATCATTGTCATTTAACGAGTCGTAATATTTATTAACAAGCTGTTCGAGCCTCATGAATTAGCCGCCTCCTCTACTAACTAAATCTTAATACACAAATCAGTTTACCACATGGAGGGAGCTGATTAAAAGATTGAATCTGTTTAAGCGCGTGCTTCGAAGAACAATACGGTTTTCCTAATCCACCAGTATTCTAATACGCTGAAAGTTAATTTTATTTGCTAAAGCTTCTTGCTGCTTTCAAGCAATTTTCATTCTATAAAGCAAAACTAGATCTTACTCTGTTTGAAAACACAGTAAGATCTAGTGAATCAGGAGTTTTATTCAATTTAAATTTATTTATTAAAACTATTTAAACAATATCTTAATCAACTTAGTTTTCTACTTAATTATTTTCCATACAAATATCCATCGTTAAGTTTAACAGCACATCTGCTCCTTTTTTCAAGTCAGCATAATCTGTCCATTCATCTGGATGATGCGAGATACCGTCTTTGCTTGGAACATAAATCATATTGGTAGGAGCAAAATCAGTCATGATCATAGCGTCGTGTCCAGTTCCATTATTAATGATTGCATGCGAATAACCTAATTTATCGCAGATTACCTTCATTTTCTCTACATTTTCAGCATCCATCACGCTTGGCGGAGTTGGGTTTGGATAGCCAATACGAGCCATTTCTAGCAACTCAGTTTGAACTCCCGTTTCTGCTTCGATGTCTGCTAAAACTTTCTTGATTTCTTCTTTTAGATTAGTGCTGTCAAGAACTGCTTTATCAAATGTTCTAATTTCCACTAATGCTTGTACATAATCCGGAATAAACTGATTAGAGTTCGGAGAAATATCTAAAGCACCAACTGTACCTGCAATTCCTGATCCTAATCCTTTCATGATCTCGTTAACAGCGATAACAAATTTCGAAGCTGCTACTAATGCATCTTTGCGTGTGTCCATTGGAGCGGTAGAATCTTCTAGCTCTCCATGGAATCGTACTTTATAACGGCCAATTCCTGGCAAATATTCAATCAAACCAATATCAACATTGTCTTTTTCTAAAATGGGTCCTTGTTCAATATGCAATTCTACGAAATTCTTAATTGATTTTGGCGCTCTTTTAGCACTTTCTAAATCAGGAACGAGTCCATATTCTTTCATCGCTTCTAATTTTGTTTGTCCATGACGGTTTTTAACTGTCTCAAGTTCTTTTTTCGTCATTGTGCCTACCATCGCACGCGAGTTGGAGACACCAGTTCCTGGGCCAAATGTTTCGCCTTCTTCTGCATTCATTAAAATCAACTCAATCGGGTAATCGTTTTCAATGTTATTTTCTAATAAAACACGCATGGTTTCTAATGCAGAAATGACCCCTGCTGCTCCATCAAAAGCACCACCATTAACAACTGAATCATAATGAGAACCAATCATAACAACTGGGGCATCTTTTAACTTTCCTTCTTTACGGCCGAATAACGTTGAGAAACCGTCTTCCCAAATGGTTAAGCCAAGCTTTTTCATTTCATTGATTAAATACTCTTTCGCTTGCTGATCTTCTTTTGAATAAGCGGAACGAGTAACTCCATTTCCAGGTGTCGCATTAAAAGTCGCCAAGGTTTCAATATTTTCAATAATTCGCTCTAAATTTGTTTCCAACATGTGATACGCCTCCGGTATGTTAGTTTATTTTTCTCAAACTCATGGTAACACCGGAAAATATTGTAAACAACGTTCTGAGAGTACTAAGAAAAAATATTCACGTTTAGAATATTTTTTCTCTAGAATTATTTATATTGCCTTCCTCTAGAGTATGACTAAAGTTAATGATAAAAATGAGTTTTTCAAAAGTTAATTGTTTATTTTAAATTAACGTTTCACTGATTTTTTTGAAGGTGTATTATATACTATCTATTAAAGAACATTACCTTCCCTATGTTTTTAGCTACTAAAAATAGCTTAGTATATGAATCACTTTTATTTTCTTAAATAAATTTCTACTCAGGAGGACTTATGAAAAACTTTGTTACACAATCATGGTTATTAGAAAATAGTTCAAATGATGAGTTATTACTGCTGGACGCTCGGGCAGAATTAAATGATGCAGCAGCAGGTTTTACTCAGTATAAAGAAGGACACATCAAAAATGCTCACTTTGTGTCTATGGAAAAT
>NZ_DAMDAK010000017.1:21775-27017 GCF_032094055.1 Carnobacterium sp. | reverse complement strand
AAATACCATGACTGGAGAAGTTGGCAATCATGGGGGCAGGCACCCGTTACCAGATATGGAAGTTTTTATTGCCGAGATGAAAAAGTTAGGGATCAGTGATTCCTCTACCATAGTTATTTATGATGATGGAAATTTGGCCATGGCGGGCAGGTTATGGTGGTTGCTAAAATACGCTGGTAAAGACAATGTATTTTTATTAGAAGGCGGCATGAAATGTTGGGTTGAGAATAGACTAGAAACTACTACAGATATTCCAGAGCCTAAACAATCGACCTCTTTAAGTTTAAATTTAGATAAAACGATGATTGCTGAAATCGCAGAGGTAAAGGCAGCTACTGCGTCAAAAGATATAGCTATTGTCGATTCTAGAGCATATGAACGGTATGCAGGACAAGTGGAACCATTGGATAAATTACCTGGACACATACCCACTGCTTTAAATTATCCTTGGATGGATTTGGTCGATGAAGGGACCATAATTGATAGTAAAGATATAAACGAAAAATTTAAACCGCTTAAAAACTACAAAGAGATTATCGTCCACTGTGGTTCAGGTATAACAGGGACAGTGAATGCATTATTCATGGAAGAAGCGGGCTTAAAGCCAAAATTGTATCCAGGCGGTTACAGCGATTGGGTTAGTTACGATGAGAATGAAGTAATAAAAGAGTGAAATAAAATATCGCGAATGGTACAGTTTGAACAGTATAAAAAAGGCTCCTCTAGAAATTCACTTCTTGAAGAGTCTTCTTTATTTTTTATTTTCCTAAAATAATTTGTCTTTTATTCTTTTATCGGACGATTGCTTTCATATAAATAAATCATTGCTGCAAGTATTAAAACTAGGATATTTAAAGTAAAGGTAACTGCATTTGCTGTTATTGGAAGAATACCAACATTAGCTATCACCCCACAAATCAGAATCAGCAGCATCCCGCCTAACATCCCAATTAGACTCATTATACTTTGCTTGATGAGTTGCGTTTCCTCCTGCCAGTCATAGTAGGCCATTCTGTTTCCAATAAAGATACCAGCTACTGCAGTAAATAACGCAAAGCTAAGCGGAGTCAGTATCACCAGGACCGTTTCGATAAAACCTGTTTTCAAGGAAATGCTAAACAAGATTGAGCAGATAATGGAAGTCGGGATAGTAAAAGTCAGGTTAGTTAGTAAATAACTATCATACAGTGTTTTCGGAGAAACTGGCAAGGATTTAATCAACCAGATGTTCTTTCCTTCTAATGCAAGTGAAACAGCGGTCGTATTTGTCATACACACCATAGCTGCAATGACATAGCCAGCTGCGTTTTTTACAATAGGCAAATAGTCAACAATATCAAGGCTCTGCAGTATTTTTTCAGGTCCAGCAATCAATGTAGCAACAGCCAACAAGATGGCAAGGACACAACCAACCAGCAAATTCGTAGCGCATACCGTAGACTTTAAAATACGCATAATGGTTTTCTTATATAAAGCCAACAGCATACTGCTCTGCTGCAATACTCCTAGTTTGTAATCCCCCTTGCTTATATGCGAAATCAAAGCTGTGTTAATCTGTTTATATTTTACAGATAATAGGCGTACAAAAAGGATATACCAGCCAATAGAAATTCCTGCAAAAAGTAAAAAAGAAAGAATTTTTCCATCTACTACTGCTTCCATGAAAAGTTTTGCTGGTGGGTATACCTGATTCAAGCTGTCAGAAATAACAGGAGCCATGGATGAAAAGGCCTCAGCATCTATATTTCCTGTCTGAGAATCTACAATTTCACCAAGACCGGTATCCGATGTTGAAAAAGTCATGGAAAATACCATGAATACTACTACAAACGTTATGGAAAGTAGTGTAGCTACTACGCTTGCGTATCTAAACTTGGATGAAATTGCTGTAATAACCGCTCCAAAAATGGCCGCCACAGTAGTAGGAATCAGGCTGGCTAAAAAGATACTTGCAATCCACATAAGATAAGAACCAAAAGCCGGCTTGGCAAACCAAGTATAGATAATTCCCATCGGAAACATCACAAGAAATGTAATGAATGTGTTCCAAATATACATATTCAAAAACCGGCTGCTGATAATCGTCCTTACTGGAACCGGCAGAGACATTACAAGATCATAATCACTAAAAGCAAAGAATTCCCCATTCGCTTTGAATAATGAAAAAAATAACGCAAATAGACTGCTGATGATCAAGGCAATACTAGGAATCAATTCTGACAATCCTAGATATGCATAACCATAGGCCATTCCGCCACAATAAACAATAATCATAATCAAACAAATAATAATAGCTGCTGTCACTGCCATCTTGCTATTTCTTTTACGTTTATCTTTTTCATAACAAAAAACATTGATACCAAGCTGCTCTATCAACCGATTTTTTGCAAGGAGCCAACTTAAATTTTTTCGTTTTATTTTTGTATCCCTATCATTCATAAGCTAATACATCCTCCTCCTTTTTTGTTTACTCATGATGATTCAGAATATCTATAAAAATATCTTCTAAGGAACTGCCCTCTTTTTCTCTCAACATTTCTTTCATAGTTCCTGCAAAAACGAGTTTTCCATGATCGATCATAGCTATTTTGTTACACAACTTTTCGGCAGTATCCAACACATGAGTTGAGAAGAAAACAGCACTTCCGCGATTGCAAAGTTCGTTCATTATTTTCTTTAATACAACGGCAGCTGTAGGGTCTAAGCCAACAAAAGGTTCATCTAATACCAGCAACTTCGGATCATGTATCACAGCTGATATAATAGCCAACTTCTGCTTCATACCATGCGAATACGAGGAAATTAGATCGCCAAGATTTCCGGTAATTTCAAACAAATCTGCATATTTTCTTACTCTCTCTTTTCGAATGGCTGAGGGAACACCAAAAACATCTGCAATGAAATTCAAGTACTGAATGCCCGTCAAATGTTCATAAAGATCTGGATTATCTGGTATGTAGGCGAGAGCCTGCTTGCATAAAAGCGGTTCTTCTTTCATTGAGTGACCATCGATTAAGATCTCTCCTTCTTCATAATCAAGAATTCCAACTATTGATTTGATTGTCGTACTTTTTCCTGCTCCATTATGACCAATAAAACCAAAAATATCTCCTACTTCTACATTAAGATTAATATTATCTACTGCTTTTTTCCCGCCTTTATACGTCTTGCTAAAATTACTGATGGTTAACATTTCCGTGCACCCTTTCTTGATTCTCAATGGTAGTTTAACAGTTATTTATCCTTTTCTATAGTCTAATTTAATTTATTCTCTTTATCTGGACATCTTTCTTCTCCAATATAGAACTATTGATAGTAGTCTTTTTCAAGAACAATTTTGATCGTCCCATCAAAGAACATAAATAAAAAAGAGCAATTGCAGAATTATTCTGAATCACTCTTGAGTATCTTCATCACTTTTGTATTCCAAGATATCACCAGGCTGGCATTCTAAAGCCTTACAAACCGCTTCTAAAGTTGTTAATCGAATCGCTTTTGCCTTTCCATTTTTCAAGATAGAAAGATTCGCCATCGTGATTCCAACCTTCTCCGAAAGTTCCGTTACGCTCATTTTCCTTTTAGCCAACATCACATCAATATTAATTATAATTGCCATATTATTCACCTCAGACTGTTAATTCATTTTCTGATTTTATCCTAATCGCTTCTTGTAGCAGTCTCTGCAGAACAGCAGCAAAGACAGCAATCACCAGTGAAGCAAAAACAGGAACCATTCCCAAAATGATGAGACCTGGTGCATCATCTAGTTCTGCTACGACATAAACAAATGGCAGAATGACCAAATATAAGCTGCTGATTGCTAATGCACAAAATTTAATATTTTTTAACCCTTTAACAGATAGATCAGAAAAAGCTTGATTCTTATCAATATGATTTAATAGTTTAAATGTTTCGTATAAAGCAATGAAGAATGGTAAAACAGATACATATATACCGGTCAAAATGGGATATAATAATTGATCATAGGCCGGACTCACTGGATTATTAATTAACCTTGTCAATCCAAATAAGCTCAATGTAAGAACCGGGAGTCCGATAAGAATAACAGCTAATTTTAAAAAGAGTGTGGTACCTTTTTTCATAACAAACACCTCATTTAATAATTATTTATTTCACTTTAACATCTTATTTATCGTTTTACAATATATTTATATTGAATTACGTTTTTCTTAAACTATCTGAAATAAACAGATACAAAAATGTTGAACAGTATGCGAGAGAGAAAATGCGATCATATTTTAGCTGGCCCGCTAAACATTGAATGCAGAAAAACTTATAATATCCTGCTCTATGATAAAATAGGATTGAATCCTTTTTAAATCTATTGACTTCTCTTCTGTCATTTATCAAAATAGAAGAGAAGCAAAATTATTCAGCATGCAAAGGAGATTCTAATGAATACAACTAACATCGATAAACAAAATAGTCATTTAGATTTAAAGAACAAAGATGTACAAAACGTTCTCACACTCTATGAGGATTATGCGGAAGCGCCTTATATATCGCCAAAACGTGATTTGGCTGAATGGTTAAGCTCGGTCAGTATCGGTTCAGGAAGTACAGTGCCTAAGCGAAATATGATCCGGTTGGAGGAAGACATCCTTCCTGGCTACCTTATTTTATTATGGCGCATAAATTTTGGTACATTTACGAATACGAGCGTTTTCCCAAAATATTTTGAATACGACTATGGTATCAATGCAAAGCAAGCCTTAGATGAAGTTCAACAAAAAGGTTATGCAAAAGAACTTTCAGCGACTGATTCATTAACTCATCTTAACGCTGCCCAATTAAAAGCGATTTTCAAGCAGCTTGGGCTGACAGGCTATTCTAAATTGAACAAAACAGAGTTGATGGAACTAGCTAAAGAACAATTAACAGAAGAACAGCTTGCTCCTCATTTCAAAGTCAGAGGATATCAATTAACACCAGCTGGAAAAGAATTGCTTGAAAAATACCCTGAAGTTATTGATCGGCATCCAAAAAAGAAATACTGATTTCAAACAAAAAAGTATGCTGCATCCCTATCATTAAGGGCGCAGCATACTTTTTAAAAAGAGTTGTATTTTTCCAATTCGTTAACAGGAAATATTCTCGCCGGCTCTCCACTTTTCAATCGTTTGCTTTATAAAGGTTTCAAGTCCTGTTTTATTAATCTCAATTGTCTTTTTAATTCGAATGCAACCTTTACCATAATTAAATCCTTCCAATAATTGGTCAG
>NZ_DAMDAK010000017.1:17312-21765 GCF_032094055.1 Carnobacterium sp. | reverse complement strand
TTGTATGCTCCCAACATATAAACTGACATACAACTTTTGTGCATTTAAACCAAATACTTGTGTTTCCCCATCACTATAAGCCAACATTTTATATAAAATCCCTTCTTCCAGTTCAGGACCATATTTTAAAATGAGTTCTCTTATTTGCAACAACTTTTCTTTTCTCCAATCGTTTTCAAGCAGTTCGACATATTCTTCAGGGCTCGTTGCTTCGTACTGCATAATGATCTCTCCCAATCCATAAATTTTTTAATGATTTTAGTTTATTACTTGTGATAGACAATGTTCTTATTCGTTATTTGTTTGTATCTGACAAAATAGATCATCAAAATGTACTTCAGTGTTGTATATTATTTAAAGCTATCTTAGCATGAACCAGCTTGTGATCGTGAAAACTTATTTCCAATAAAAGACTTTATAGGAAAAGATTGCTTTTCTTTGTTATCCCTCCTGTTATATCTGTAACTTTCTTCATTCGAACAACAGAACTTATAATTTAATCTCGTTACTTTGTAACACAAAAGAGAGAACTGCCATATCAGCAATTCTCTCTTTTGACGCATATTGTAGTCTGGCTATTTTAAAATTTGACCAACTTTGTCAAGTTTCTTAAAACCTACTTTCTTATGATTTTGAATACCACAACAAATGATTCTAAGTCCAATACTTCAGTACCGCTCCATCTTCCCCTTCAACCGGATCTTTAGCTGGCTTAGCAACAGATGCTACCATTTGTTTGATGGTCTCATAATTTTCTGCTTCGCCTTTTTGTACATCTGGCTCAAGTCCATCAGGATAGGCACCGACTATTTGAAATTCATCGTTTGCATCAATTCGCTTATGAGCTACACCTGCAGGAAGTAGGAGAATATCCCCTTTGGAAAAAGAATAGGTTTCCGCATCTGGTCCGCCAAGCTGAACAATTGCTTCTCCAGCAATACACGCTAATACTTCATGGGTCGTGGCATGAAAGTGATGGTAAGGAAAGATGCCATTTACCCAGCCATTTGAGTAACCATTTTGCTCAAATAAAGCTAACACCTTCTCTGCTGAATTCGAGCCATCTAATAAATCAGTTACTCTTTTGGGATAGTAAAGAACAGGGAGCGAATTATTAGGAAATGGTTGGTTTTCTTCGACATAAAACGTCTCTGCCATAGATCTTGACTTCCTTTCTTATACGTCTAATCAAAAGATACCTTAGTCAAACTCTTCGTATTCATTCGGATGCTGCCCTTCTACCCTGCCAGCTTCCCCTTTATCTAAAGCATCAATTTTCTGACAGTCTTCTTCCGTTAACTCGAAATCAAAAACATCAAGATTGGCTTTTTGGTGTTTTTCAGAAGAGGCTTTCACAATCGGCAATACGTTATTTTGTAAATTCCAACGAATAATAATTTGAGCTGGTTCTTTTCCGTATTTTTCAGCAAGAGCTACAATCGTTTCATTTTCCAATACATCGTTGATCTCACGTCCAAATGGGCTCCATGCTTCTGTCAAGATGCCCATCTTTTTATCGGCTTCGACTAATTCTTTGTTATTAAAGTATGGATGACGTTCAATTTGATTCGTAGCAGGAGTAACGCCCGTTTTTTCAATAATGCGTTCAAGATGTTCTGGCAAGAAATTCGACACACCGATCGTTTTGATCAAACCGAATTTTTGAGCATCTACTAATGCTTGCCAAGCTTCTTCGTATTTATCTTGTTTAGGTAATGGCCAGTGGATTAAATATTTATCAAAATAGTCGATACCAATACGATACAAGGATTCTTGTATCATCTTGATTGCTTTATCGTATTCATGCGCCATACCTGGAAGTTTTGAACTGATAAGCAATTCTTCCCGGGGGAGACTTGAACGACGAATAGCTTCACCAACCATCCCTTCATTCATATAGTTAGTTGAAGTATCGATGAGCCGATAACCCGTAGAAATTGCCGTAAGCACACTGTTCAAACCTTGTGCTCCTTGGACGTTTACTGTTCCAAATCCAATAGCCGGTAAACTTGTTCCATCATTTAAATCGAATTTCTCTATTTTTGTCATCTTATTTTCATCCTTTCTATGAATACTATCTACACTACCTAGTATAAAGGATTAAGAAAAGACTATCATGTAATACGCTTACCCCTTCTTTTAGGTATCATAAAAATCCCCATCACAGCAGGCTAGAATTACTTGCTATTTCTAACCTGCCATAATGGGAAGTCTGATTTTTTTACTGCTTTATTCTTCTATTACATCAGTTCATCTTTAATTTTTCTCGTTTACTCTTCTTTTTTCGTTTCTTTGTTTCATTTCTTTATTTAATTGTTTTTGTGCTTTTTTAGATCCACGGGCTAGGTCTCTCTGCGTTTTTCTCGTTTGATAATCAGTAAACAAATTCTCTAAATCATAGTCTTCTGGATATAATTCATGAGCTGCCATCACTAGTTGAATTCTTTGTCTTGGGACTTCCACAAGATATTCTTCGATATAAACAGTGACATTGTCTGAACCAGTATCTTCATAAACCAAGCCTTTCTTTTGACTTTCTGTAAGCAGAACGCGGTCACCTTTTCCAAAAGAAACTTTCACCTTTTTGACTATTTTAAATTCCATTTCATTTTTCGGGAATTCTTTTCTCTTGGTTTGATAATCTTTATTGTCCATATACTCTTGCGCTTGCTGGATCAAAGAAGATGCCATGTTGACTTTTTTAGCGATCCAAAGAGCTTGACTGTCGCCACTTTCTCCTAAATGTAAAATAAACTTAGGGGTTAAGGTTTCTCGATCAAATTCCATCGCTGCTGGGATAAAGTCTTCATGTTCTTCAGCGAAACGTTTAATCTCTCCATAATGCGTTGTAGTTACGACTAGTGCTCCCTTAGTATATAGTGTTTCCAGAATCGCGATTGCTAAAGAAGCCCCTTCATTTGGCTCCGTTCCGCTACCAATCTCATCTAATAAAACCAACGAATGTCGTTTTACTTTATTCAAGATGAAAGCAATGTTCGTCATGTGCCCAGAAAACGTACTTAACGCATTTTCCATACTTTGGTGATCACCAATATCCACAAATAGTTCATCGAATACTGCAATATCAGTTCCTTCTTGTACAGGAATTTGTAATCCAAACATCGTCATTAAGGTTAATAAGCCCACTGTCTTTAACACAACAGTCTTTCCACCAGCGTTCGCACCAGTGATGACTAAGCCGCGGTGCTCTTTACCTAAAATAAAATCTAATGGAACAGCTCCTTTAGGTAGAAATGGATGAATTCCTTTTTTGATATGGATTATCTCAGATTTATTTACTTTTGGAGTGATTCCATTGATTTCTCGACTATATTTTGCTCGAGCAAAAATAACATCAAAAGCAGTGATTGTTTCCATGATAAATTCAATAATGGGTTCTTTATCAGCCAAGTAACCTGTTAATTCAGCTAAAATTTGATACTCTTCAGCAACTTCTTCAGCTTTTAGCATAATCAAACGTTCATTTAATTTCGCTACAGCTGCTGGTTCAATAAAGACTGTTGTTCCTTTATTGGATTGTTCTATCGTATTTCCAACTATTTTATTTTTGTAACTGGATTTAATTGGAACCGTATAATGTCCATCTTTTTGAATAATCATCCCATCTTGAAGCATTTCTTTATTGCTAGGATGTTTTAAGAATTTCGTCAATTTATCCTGAAGTTCTTTTTCATTTTCACGAATTTGTTTACGAACTTTTCTTAAATTTCTTGATGCAGCATCGCTTACTTTTTGATGTTGAATTTTTTGATACACTTCTTCTTCAATCTCTAATAAACTTGGCAAACTTTTACTATACTGATAAAGCAATGGTGTTTGATATTGGTTTTTTTCAAAAAACTTATTGATCAGCCGGCTGCTTCTAAGAAAATCTGCATATTCAATCAAGTCAGTAGAGGATAAGACCAACCCTTTTTTAACTTGTGCTCTTAAAGAATCAATTCTACTTAGCCCCATAAAAGGCACGTGTTGATTACTATCTAAGATCAAACGCGCCTCTTGTGTTTCTTGCTGCCAAACTTTCACGGTTGCTAGACTTGTTTGCGGCAAAAGCTCTCCAATACGAATTTTGCTATAGTTTCCAATTGCTCTAGCTTGTACTTCTTTTTGAACGTTATTAAATTGTAATTTATTAAGTGTTTCTTTATCCATAGCTCTCTTCCTTTCCAATGAAGAGATACCCGTCCTAAAATAAATAATTAAACCTAGAGAGTACAAAAAAAGACGATAGTCATACATACTATCGTCTTTAGAATATAAAAAATTCTATTTATCGACAGGTATCACTTATAAGCATGCCAAATAAACTTATCGTTTACCGGCTATTCAACTTATTGGTTAGATACCTGCTACACTCACAAAACATATCCCCATTCATCTAGGTTTTATTTATTCTCATTCAAAATATAACAAGTTAATCTTTTTTTGTCAA
>NZ_DAMDAK010000017.1:16127-17302 GCF_032094055.1 Carnobacterium sp. | reverse complement strand
GGAATTTCGCCTCTTCCATGGAACTATTAAATGAAGGAGAAGAAACGCTGGCTAAATGGTTCAAGAAAGAAAAAGATCGAGTTCTTTATACATATGATTTCGGAAATGACTGAGAATATGAAATTGTACTCATGAAAATTTTAGAACCCGCTCCTGATGTCTACTACCCTATTTGCCTTAAAGCAAAAAATGATGCTTCTAAAGAAAACAGCCGCGGCGAACTAATAGATGGATCAGTAAAAAAACAATCAAATATAAGTAGGATTTCCCCCTTCCCTTATGATATGATTGCCACGACTACTTTTTCTAGAAACAACCACAGGAGGGAAACATGACAAAATTTATTATCACTACCGAAAGCGGTTCCGATATATCTCAGCAACTTATTGAACGTTATGGTATCCATGTCATTCCAATGCATGTAACCATGGGTTCCGAAACATTTGATGACGGAAGCTTCGATGTTGAAGAAGTTTACTGTTTTTACAACGAATCAGGGACATTACCAAAAACTTCCGGCTCTACTCCGCAAGATAATAGCGTTGCTTTCGAACAAATATTTGCCAACTATCCTGAAGCCCACATTATTCATATCGCTTATTCAGCTGTAACCACTGTTTCTTATAACTCGTGTCACATTGCTGCGCAAGACTTCGAAAACATCCATATTGTCGATAGTAAAAACGTTTCTGGCGGTCTAACTGCTGTGATTGTTGCAACAGCAAAATTTATTGAAAACCACCCAAACTGTACGGCGGAAGAAATCATTGCTTTTGTAGAAGATATACGGGAACGCACTCGCTTTGTTTTCCTTCCTCAATCACTCTTATACCTTAAGGCAGGAGGACGTGTTTCGAATGCAGCCTATCTTGGTGCCTCTCTTTTGAAACTTCATCCTACTATTATTCTCGAAAACGGCTATTTAGTGGCTGCGAAAAAATACCGCGGATCATTTGACCGTTGTTTAAAAAATACGATTAAAGACTTTATTAAGAATTATACCATTGAGCCGGAGACGATAATTATCGGTGGAACAGCGGGATTGAGTGAAGAATATAAGCAGCTTGCTGAGTCTACTTTACAGAGTTATGGTTTCGAGAATCCAGATTGGTTTACAGCAGGCGCTGTTATTTCTAGTCATGGAGGTCCCGGAGCCTTTGGGATCATTGGGATCG
>NZ_DAMDAK010000017.1:14467-16117 GCF_032094055.1 Carnobacterium sp. | reverse complement strand
TTTACTAAGTACATGGAAATTGCCATAAGCTTTTTTAAAATACAGCTAAAAGTCATTCAATTAAAGAAATCTACGTATACTATTTCCACGAAAACACAAAATTTCAAAGCTTCTATTGATATGAAAGACACCAAAAATAAAAACTTATACTTCTTTTCATAAAGAAACAGAAGTATAAGTTTTTGTGCGTCTTAATCAATTATCTTTGATATCATTCTTTTAAACGAAAGAGGACACTATTGCAACAAGGTAATTAGTCTAGAGAACCGATATAAAAAATTGTGAGCGTATCTAAAAAAGAACGTTTTTAGACTATTATTTGATTTCCACCGTTTTTTTGGGCTGCAGTTAATTTTAATGCTGCTTTTTGAACCAACTCGCTAATCGTTTCTTCTGAATCATATACAGAGATCCCGCCACTGATGCTTACTTGTTTAGGCAAATCAAAAAGAGTTTCTAGTACTGCTTGTCTGATTGTCTCAGCCCATCTATACGCATCTTCCTTTTTAGTATTTTCTAATAAGATTAAAAATGCCGATTCTCTATACCTACCAGCAACAGTTTGCTTTTGCATGGCTGATTGGATTATTTTTCCTGTTACTGTTAACACTTCTTCTGTTCCTACAATTCCAAAATTCTTTTCATAGTCAGAATAGTGATCAATACTCAAGAAAACCAAAGATAGCGGCTGATTTTGTTTCCTTGCTCGATTTGTATATTTTACCAATTCTACTGTAATGGCAGAGCGGGAATACAATGAAGTGAGCATGTCCTTTTTCCTTTGGTTGGTTAACCGTTCATTTTTAGTTTGTAATTGTTTCCTTTCCTGTTCTTCCTGTGTAATATCAAACACAATTCCTGTAAGAAAAAGCGGCTCTCCTTTTTCATTCCGTTCCGTTACTTTTCCACGGTCTTGATACACTTTCCATGTTCCATCTTTGGCTTGAATACGGTATTTCACTTCCCAAACAGGTATTTCTCCCCTAAGGTGTTCTGTCATCAGTCGCATTACTTCTTCTTTGTCATCAGGATGAACTTTATCTGTAAAAAATTGGTAAGGAACCTTTTCAGGTAAATCCTTTTGCATGTAGCCAATTGCTTCTGCTTTTAAAGGGTTGAAAGTGACTTCATTGGTAGTAAAGTCCCAAAACCATTGTCCTAGGTTTCCTGTCCATCCGAATTCTAGCCGTTCTGCTTCCTGAAAAGATTGCAGTAATCTTTTATTTAATTGTTCCAAAGACGTTATCTTCAAGATCAGCTCTTCTTTCGTATATTTCTGATAATCTGGCATCTTATCGCCTCCTTTTTAACATCTTCTATAAATGTTGATCTATAATCCATTAAGATTACTTTTTACCGCGTGATTCAACTGAATAGATACAGTATCAGCCAAAGCTTAATCATTTATATTTTCTATATCTTCAAATCCAGTTGCTTTCAACTGCTTATCAATTATATCTTACTAGCTGAAGGTTTAAAAGAGCCTCTAGGATTGTTAAATAGATTAAGTTATTTCCATAAAAAAAGCAGAGCAGGAAATCCTGCTCTGTTAAAGGTTTAGTATTTTTAAGTCATTACGGGGCTTAGCGGCTGAATTGTACAGGCTCCTCAAACCCATCTACTAAGGTGCGTGTTTCACTTGGTTGAGTT
>NZ_DAMDAK010000017.1:12371-14457 GCF_032094055.1 Carnobacterium sp. | reverse complement strand
TTTGCCGTGTCTATAAGAGTAGCGGACCGGTACTTGTCTTCGAATGGCTTCGTACTCGTTTTCAGCTGGCAGAACGATAAAGTCAGCTGGTTTCCCTTCTTCAATGCCGTAATGATCTTCAATATGAAGCGTTTTGGCACTATTGGTTGTAATCAAATCCATAGCGTTCATAATTTCTTCGTAACCAGTCAATTGAGAAGCATGCAATCCCATCAGTAAAACTTGTAGCATGTTTCCTGTTCCCAACGGATACCAAGGATCATAAATGTCATCATGACCGTAACAAACCGTTAAATCGGCTTCCAATAATTCTTTGACACGCGTCAATCCTCGACGTTTTGGATACGTATCAAATCGTCCTTGCAAATGCATGTTGACTAAGGGATTGGAAACAAACCGAATATCAGACAATTTCAGCAAGCGGAACAATTTAGACGTATACGCGTTGTTGTAGGATCCCATCGCGGTTGTATGGCTAGCTGTTGTTCGCGATCCCATCCCTCTTTCATAAGCTTCTTTTGCGACGACCTCGACAAAACGCGATTGTTCATCATCGATCTCGTCACAGTGAATATCCACTAGACGATCGTATTTTTCCGCCAAGTCAAAAGCAATTTTAAGTGATTCTACGCCATATTCTCTAGTAAATTCATAGTGCGGAATACCACCCACAACATCGGCTCCCATTTTCAAGGCTTCTTCCATCAGCTCTTTTCCATTTGGATAAGATAAGATGCCTTCTTGCGGGAATGCAACGAGTTGGATGTTGACATAAGGTGCCATCTCTTTTTTCACTTCCAACATGGCTTTCATGGCTGTCAAATTAGGATCTGTCACATCTACATGTGTGCGCACATATTGAATTCCTTGAGCTATCTGCCATTGTAGGGCTTTTTTTGCACGTGTTTTAACGTCTTCATGAGTTAAAAAAGCTTTGCGTTCAGACCAACGCTGGATGCCTTCGAATAAGGTTCCGCTTTGATTCCATTCTGGCTCGCCTGCTGTCAACGTTGTGTCTAAATGGATATGTGGTTCAATAAATGGCGGTAGTACCAATGAGCCGTTGACATCCAGCACATCTGCTGTTTTTTCTGCGACTTCGGGTTGCGGTTCAATATTAGTAAACTTACCCTCTTCTACCGTAATTTGCCAAAGCCCTTTTTTTCCTTTTAGAGCTGCATTTTGAATGATCATTTATTCTACACTTCCTTTAGTTGTTTTTTCAAATGGTGCCATTGCTTTAGTGAGCGGCAGTTTCATCAATCCTGTGTATACCACAGCTGTTCCTACTAATGCATTGAGCGGAGAGATCCCAGGTGCAAATTGAGCCAAAGCTACACCGATAACCCAAGCCAGAAGTGCTGTCCAGTTAACTGGAACAAAAGTTGCTTCTTCAAATTTGGCATAGTTGCAGCGTTTCACAAAAAAGTAATCTGCAATAATGATTGCTCCAATTGAAGGAATCGCAGCGCTCAGTAAGTTCAAGAAGCCGACAAAATTCGTGTACATCCACATAGCCAACACGGTTCCAACGATTCCGTTCACAAGAACCCAGAACTTTTTAGAGATTTTTGTAATATTGGCAAATCCTAAACCAGAAGCGTAAAGCGCATTATCATTGGTGGTCCAGATATTCAGTGCCAATACTAAAATCGCTGGTATCGTCAGCCCTTGCAAGAAGAGGACTTCTGAAATATCTGAAAGCCCATAAACCATCGCCCCTACTGCTCCAAATAAGAACATCAGCGAATTACCTAAGAAAAACGCAGTAGAAGTAGCACCGACAGCAGAACGCGATGACTTTGCAAATCGAGCAAAGTCAGCTGTCAATGTTCCGCCGCTGATAAATGACCCGATACAAATCGTTAGAGCAGCTGATAATGTGATCGTTGTTTTCGGTTCGTACTCGAAAAGGGCTGGTAAACCGCCCATGACC
Source organism: Carnobacterium sp. (assembly GCF_032094055.1). Taxonomy (GTDB): domain Bacteria; phylum Bacillota; class Bacilli; order Lactobacillales; family Carnobacteriaceae; genus Carnobacterium_A. Next base: position 12,521 of record NZ_DAMDAK010000017.1, on the reverse strand, counting down.
GTAGTTGCTTCAATGGCGGAATAACTTCCTAATATGGCGATCAGAGGAACAGCAATAAAACTTAAAACCACCAGCGATTTCATTCCATAAAGCGAAGCCAACGTGATCGCGATTCCAAAGACGAAGATCAGTAAATAACTATTCCACCCC
>NZ_DAMDAK010000017.1:9931-12316 GCF_032094055.1 Carnobacterium sp. | reverse complement strand
TTTTGCAATCGGAACGGCAAACATTGCCACACCCACTCCGAACCAGCCGACTTGCGTAAAGCCCAATAAGAAAGACGGTAAGTACGAACCTTTTTCACCAAACGAATACTTAGCCAACAAGTGAGTAGATAACCCCATTTTAGCTGCAATGTGTGCCAGTGCTCCAGTATAAAGACAAAGTGCTAAATTCCCCAGCAAAACGACAAGTAAAAATTGAGAGAATGTCAGATTCAATCCCAATTGTCCTCCAGCTAACATGCTGGCTGAAAAGAACGTAAATCCCAACATCACTGTCATTGTTTTTGCAAAAGAATTACGGCTCGATTGCGGTACCGTTTGTAACGAAAATTCTGTATCGGTTTTCTTCATCTTATTTCCTCCCATTTCTATGGGTACCGAAAAGCACAAAAAAAGAGGCTGATTATCAGATTACACCTGACAATCAGCCTCTTTTCAAATACAGAAAATAGTTGTGCAACTGCACTTGTACATACTTCTCCTGTATTTTTATCCGCTTCCTTGTCAGTCTCTCTGGGCTGATTTAAAGGTACCTGTTATTTGATTAAATTCATTATTCCAGAAAACAGCTTGGCTGTCAACTGGAAAAGCACTGCAATTTTTTTGATCAGTATTTATGTATGTCTTAAATTTGCTATATTTCTCCGAAAAATAGATTTGCCTGACATATCAATAGAAACTCAAACGTCTTACGGTAGGCAAAGCGTGTTTGTCTGACATATCGATAAAAATTCAAACATCTTATAGTAGGTAAAAAAGAACATAAAGTATACTTGAAATACTTCATCTTATTTTTAACACAATGCACACTCATATTTTATCTCAGTTATTTGTCAGTCTATTTGTGAAGGCTTTTCATCTTTATAAATTAATTTTGAAACTTTCTTCTTGCCTTTTTATCAGTTGAGTGGTAAAGTGACGATAACGAAAAGGAGTGATGAACAATATGCGAAAAAATACTCTTGGCTCATTGATTTGGCTTCGAATCGCTCGTTTCACTCATCAAAGTAACTTGCTATCAAACGAATTCTTAAAAGAATATGATTTAACGACTGCTCAATTTGATGCTTTACTTCAAATCTCAACCTACGAACCTTTAACTCAAAGTGAACTTGCAGAAAAAGTTACGGTCACACAAGGCGGAATCTCTCGCATGCTAGCTCGCTTAGAAAAAGATCAATTAATCGAGCGCAAACAGGAATGGAAAACAAAAACAATTTCTCTAACCGATAAAGGCCGTAAAAAACTAGAAAACGCCTATGAAGCCCAACTTGAGTTCCAATCCTCTTTTTTTGAAGACTGTTTATCAAAAGAAGAACAAAAAGTACTGTTTTCGCTTATGTCACGTGTACAAAAACAAAGCAAAAAAAAATATCTGGAAAAATGATATTTTTTTGCCCTATCACTTGACTAGTCAACCAAAAATTAATAGCAGTATTCTTTAGCTAATAAACGAAAACCATGATGAAAACAAAATCAGACTACAACAGATAAAGGAGATTCACTAATGGAAAAGTATCGTATCAACCAATCAAATGGCATGGAATTTGGTCTGTATTCTTTAGGTGATCACATCATGAATCCTTTAACAGGAAGCCGAATTTCAGCACAAGAAAGAATCCAACAACTGATCGAGATGAGTCAGCTTGCTGAACAAGCTGGAATAGATGTTTTTAGTGTGGGCGAAAGCCACCAAACTTACTTTGCATCACAAGCGCACACCGTAATTTTATCAGCGATTGCCCAAGCAACAAAAACAATTAAACTCTCTAGTTCAGCAACTGTATTAAGTGTCTTAGATCCTGTACGTGTGTATGAAGATTTTGCAACGATTGATTTGATTTCAAATGGGCGTGCAGAAATAGTTGCCGGCCGTGGATCACGTGTTGGGGCTCATCAGTTATTCGGTGTCGATTTACAAGATTATGAAGAAATTTACGAAGAAAAGCTAGAATTGCTTAAATTGATCAACGAAAATGAACGTGTCACCTGGCAAGGAAATTTCCGTGCTCCCTTACAAAATGCAGAGATCTTACCGCGTCCTTTAACTGGATCGCTTCCCATTTGGCGTGCTGTAGGAGGTCCGCCTTCTAGTGCAATCAAAGCAGGTTATATGGGACTCCCAATGATGTTGACTACGTTGGGCGGGCCGGCAATGAACTTTAAACATTCTGTTGATGCTTACCGTGAAACTGCTCGGCAAAGTGGATTTGATCCAGCTGGTTTGCCTGTCGCAACAACCAGTTTGTTTTATGTAGCCGACTCGACAAAAGAAGCGCTTCAAGAAATGTACCCACATCTTAATGGCGGTTTCCAAGCCATTCGTGGTACTGGATATCCAAAACAACAATTTGCTCAAGCGACGGA
>NZ_DAMDAK010000017.1:0-9921 GCF_032094055.1 Carnobacterium sp. | reverse complement strand
GACGCGTTAATGGTCGGCAGTACAGATCAAATCATTGAAAAGATCCTGTATCAATATGAATTGTTCGGAATGCAGCGTTTTATGGCACAAATTGACTTTGGCGGAGTGCCATTTGATAAGCTGATGAAAAATATTGAACTTATTGGAAACGACATTATCCCAGCAATTAAAAAATACACAAAAAAATAAGGAGGTGAACTATGAAGATCGCTGTACTAGCCGGCTCTATCATCGGTTCCAAAACAAAAACAGCTATGCTGAAAACAGGAGAGATTCTTAAACAAAAGTACCCGGAACATGAAGTTGTGCTTTTAGATTTAGCCGAGTACTCAATGGTATTCAGTGATGGACGGAATTATTTTGAGTATGAAGGCGATACAAAATACGTTGCAGAGACACTTATGGCTGCCGATGCCATTATCATTGGTACACCCACATTCCAAGCTTCTATCCCTGCCACGCTTAAAAATATCTTTGATTTGCTGCCGGTCAATGCTTTTCGAGATAAAGTCGTCAGCAGTGTGATGACAGCCGGTACAACCAAGCATTATTTGATGGTGGAACAACAGTTGAAACCTATCTTAGCGTATATGAAAGCTCATATTGTCCCGACATATGTATTTATTGAAGAAAAAGATTTCTTGCGGAATGAGATCATAAATGATGACGTCCTCTTTCGTTTAGAACGACTCGTCGAAGATACGGTATTGACCGTTGAAGCGTTCGCAGCTATTCGGAAGAAAAAAGACGAAGAATACGACTTTTAATGGAACAAACTAATTTGGATACAATTTTAAAAAAAGAAAATCAAAGGAGAAGATTAATATGACAAAAGTAAATTTAGCAGTAGTTTTTTATAGTATGGGTGGAACAAATTATCAATTAGCACAATGGGCAGCAGAAGCCGCAACAGCAGCAGGCGCTGAAGTCAGAGTATTAAAAGTACAAGAATTAGCTCCTGAAGCAATCATTGAAGGAAACGAAACATGGAAAGCTACTGTCGATGCAACAAAAGATGTTCCAGTGGCAACATCCGCAGACTTGGAATGGGCAGATGCTATCATTTTCAGCACTCCGACACGTTTCGGAAATATGCCTTCACAAATGAAACAATTCTTAGATATCCAAGGCGGTATTTGGGCTAGCGGCAAAACAGTTAATAAAGTGGTTAGTGCCATGTCTTCTGCCCAAAACCCGCATGGTGGACAAGAAGCAACGATTCTATCATTATATACTAGCATGATGCACTGGGGAGCCATTATTGCAGCACCAGGATATTCAGACCCTGTCTTATTCAAAGCAGGCGGCAACCCTTACGGAACAAGTGTGACTGTAGGACAAGACGGAAAAATGATCGAAGATGTAGCAGATGCTGTGAAATATCAAGCTGAGCGCACCATTAAAGTGGCAGAATGGGTCAAAAAAGGCAACGAATAAACTCACTGAAAGTTTATTGTGGAAATAAGGTCTAAACAAATATTCAATTGTGCAAAAAACAGCACTAAACGCAGCTTAAGGCGTTTAGTGCTGTTTTGCTATTTTCTAAAGTATATGAAGCAATCTTGTTGCTACACTAAAGTAAATTAGTAACCCCATTGCATCATTGATCGTTGTAATAAAAGGACCAGAAGCAATAGCGGGATCAATTTTCAATCTATTGATAAGGAAAGGAATGACTGCCCCTACTACAGTAGATAAACTTAAAGTTACCAAAAGAGAAAATCCAATAATCAGTGCTAAAACAAGATTCTGATAAAAAATGCCTACTACAAGTGCTAAAACTACTCCTGCAGATAATCCGATTATCATTCCTGCTAGGAGTTCTTTTAGGACATTTTGCCAAAATTCTTCTTTGGTTCTTTCTTCTCCCATAGAAATATTTCGGACCGCAACTGCCAAGGATTGTGTTCCGACGTTTCCCGCTGAGTCCATAATAATCGGGATAAAAGCAGCAAGCACGACCACTTGACTCAAGGTTTCTTCAAATGAACTGATCAAAGAAGCACTGATCATTCCTAGAAAAACAAGAATGACAATCCAGGGCATCCTTGCACGAGCAATTTGCCATGCACTCTCTTCTCCTCGTTCCGTTTTACTTTTCGTTTTTCGGATAGCAGAGAATTCATTAAAGTCCTCTGTCGTTTCTTCAACTAAAATATCCATCACATCATCTACAGTCACAATTCCCAACATCACATCTTCATCATTTAAAACAGGGACTGCTAACAAATCATAATCTTGAATCATGCGAGCAACAGCTTCTTGATCATCATTCATGCGCACAAAGGCTAATTGAGTCAACATTACATCTTGGACTTTTGTATCTTCCTGATTCAAAATCGTGTCTCGTAAAGATAAGATGCCTACCAATCTGCTGGCTTTGTCTAAAACGTAAATATAGTAAACCATTTCTGCTTCCTTAGCAAAAGTACGCACCATTTCCACTGTTTGTTGCACAGTATATTCAGGAGAAACGCTAATGAATCCTTTCGTCATAACGGATCCGGCAGTTTCCGGTTCATAAGCGAGCATTTCTTCTACTCTGCTTCTTTCTTCTACATCTAGCAAATTTAAGAGTACTTGTCTTTCTTCGTCGTCTCGATAAGATAAAAAGTTTACCACATTGTCTATCTCCATATAATGGAATAAGTCCGCAATGTATTCAGGTGAGAAGGCTTCATAAGCTTCTGTTTGGTCAGCAGGATCCATCCATTCAAATAATTCCGCAAATTCTGCTGGCTCTAAAAAGCTCTCTACTTTTTTTCTCTTTTCAGGATATAAGAGATGAAAAAGTTCAACTTGATCATTTGTATGAAGTTTCAAAAATAGCTTACGAAATTTTTTACGGTTGTTTTCCTTTGCGGCTTTGAAGATTCCTTCATAATATGTGTTTTTTCTGTCATCCATTCTTTTCATTACTATCATTCCTCTCAGGAAGGCTCATTAAAAGTGTATCTCCTTCTTGTATTAGTTTTTGCACTATATAAATAAAACTTTTCGATTTTTTCATCTGTCGACAAGATGGAATAGAATCCACTTGAACCACCCCCTAGAGAATTTTATGGTAACGAATCAAGCTAACAGCAAAAACGTTTTTCTCCTGTTGTCTTTTATTTACCATTTACATTAAAATAGAAATAAAAAAAGCACGCCTCGAAGAGCGTGCAAAACAACTGACAGACAGTTGCTCAAAACGGATTTAATACCAGCACCCCTTCGTTGAGTTTCGGCACTGTACAGCATAGGGACGATCCCAGCTGCGTTAAAAATTTCCTTAATTCGAAAATTCCTGTTAACCCATTGGCGTCTTTGGACGTTTCTGGGCAGCAGCATCTCTCTAGTACAGTAGCCTCACCTAACAAGGCTATTCAATTCTTTCTATCTCTCTTATTCATTGTAGGACAGAACCATTTAATATTCAAGCTTACTCTTTTTGAACGACACTTTTTAGGATAGAAAAGTTAATCGTTTTGCTCTATCTCGTTGTACTCATTTTCCCAATCTGATTTAAGCATAGCGTAAGTGGCTATATCACAAATATTTCCTTCGTTATCTTTTGCGCCCTCTCTTTTGATTCCTTCAAATTTCATTCCGATCTTTTTCATAACTTTTCCAGATCCTGGATTTTTAGTATGGTGGCTAGCTTCTATTCTATTAAATCCAACACATTCAAATAAAAAGTCTTTAACAGCTATAAAAGCTTCTGTCATGATTCCTTTATTCCAATATTTCTTAGACATACAATATCCAATCACGGCAGATTCAATGTCGTTGTTTATCTGAACCACATCAATCGTTCCGACGACTTGTTGGTTTTCTTTTAACTCGATACACCAGCGATAACAATCCTCTTGTTCCAGTTCTTTTTGCCAATTTGAGATGCTGGCTTTTGTATCCTCAATACTGTTATGGGGTTTCCATGTTAAATGTTTGGTTACTTCTTCATCACTTGCCCAGTTGTGATACACGTCTTCTGCATCATTTAGGGTGATCCTTCTTAAGTGTAATCTTTCTGTTTCTAATGGTTGAGTGCCGATATGTTCCACCTAATCATCCTCCTCAATATCATTCGTCTTTGTACTTATCATACAGGATAAATTTATACCATTCAGCTATTAATTTTCTGGAAATTAAAAATTCAATTTATTAATCAAATTAAAAGGAACATTACATATCAGCAATTAGCCATAAGATACAAAAAAAGCCTCTAACAAACGTTAGAAAGCTTCTTTCATTTGCAACTTTATGGAATATACTCGACCAGTTTTTTAACTATTATCTACTAATCGAACGCGCAACTCTCGATACTGTATGGCGCTGTCCGCGAATGGCTTTACTCATTGCAAAAATATTTTCAACGGTAGCAACACCACCATATCCAGCATCACCAATATGTTGAATATCAACTCCGCATATTTTATTCTGTAAAGCCATATACTTGATCGTGTCAGGATCAGAACTTTCTTGGCTCGTCCCGATAGCAGTCATCACTAGAGCTCCTTCTTGGTGCGCTAATTTAACAGCTTCTTTCAAATCTTCTTTATCAAACCCAGGCACTGTTCCAATTGATGGTGTGAGAATAATATCCGCTCCAGCCTCAACCAAACTTTTAATGACGTTTAAATCTGCAACAGCTTCATCAACTCCAGCACCATGCATTTTTCCAGCAATAATAAGGCCGGAATAATGTTCTTTTGCTTTTTTTACTGTATCAATAATTGCGGCATTTGTTACACCTGTTCCTGGGTTACCGGTAAAGCAGACAAAATCTAAGCCTAATGTTTCTATTTGTTTCAATGTTTCACTATTTGCTTGGCGGCCTACAGCAATTTCTGCTCTTTCTTCCACCATATCTGCAGATGTATCCACCGGCTCTAAATTGACTCCGATCGGGCGGCCGACTAAATCATGCAAGCGATCAACAAACGATCCCTCATACTCCCCAATTGCAAAAATATCAGGTTTTAATACGTCTATTCCATTTAGAAGAATCAAGTCTGCTCCAAATGCACCGGCGATTTCAGAATTTGTAATGTCTCCGATAAAAGATTCACGCGGAGCGACATTTTCAGACAGAATAACACGACCTTCACTTGCTTTAATGCTTTGCTTCAACTCTTGCGCACTCATACTTAGAATTTCTGAAGCATTTGCACTTATTAAACGTTTGACCATTTTATATAACTTCCCTTCTATTTTTAATACAACGGCTCATTTTCTTCTTGTGCTTTGAACCGCTTTTCAAGGGCTAAGAAGAATGGCAGATAAAGCAGAATATCCAATACAATCAAAACAATTTGCAATATTGATCCATTTATACTTCCTGTGGTTAAGAATCCGCTAATAATAGGCGGCATCGTCCAAGAAGCGACAACTCTAGTTAGAGGAACAAGTCCTGTTGACATGGCAATGTAAGCAACGATTGCATTTACAATTGGAGCAACAATAAAAGGAACCAGTAATGCAAAGTTTAAAACAACGGGCACACCAAACATTGTTGGTTCATTAATATTAAATAAACCGGGTACAACGGTTATTGGAGCCATAATTTTAGTTTGTTTGCTCGTATTCTTTTTACGGGCTATATAACCAAGTACTAATACTAAACCAATCGTTGCACCACCACCGCCAATATAAACAAAATTATCCATAAATGCGATCGTAATAATATTCTTCATTTCTGCTCCTACTTGATAAGCAGCATTATTTTCAGCTAGGTTTGAAATCCAGATGGGTTGCATAATCGAGTTCACAACGTTCCCTCCATGGATACCAATAAACCATAACAAACTGTTTAAACCAGCAACAATTACTGTACCAAAAATATTATTACCTAATAATCCGAGTGGTCCGCCTAGAACCACTTGAGCAAGTTCATGAAGGTTAGGCCAAGATACTGTATCAAGAAGAGAATAAATAATTAACCAGAATGTGATGATTACTGCGCCAGGGATAATAGCGCTGAAACTTCTTGCAACAGCTGGCGGCACGCTCTCAGGCATTTTAATTTGAATATTGTGGTTAATGAACCATTGATAAATAAATGCACTAAACAATCCTAGAACAATAGCAACAAACAAACCACTAGCGCCAAGGTAACGAACAGTTAACCCTGCCCCGGCTTCTCCTGAAATAAAAGGTGTAACCATAACAAAAGAAGACATTGAAATAATTCCAGCAGCAACACCATCTACTTTATATTGATTCGCTAAACTTTGAGCAATTCCAAAACTTGCCACCAAACCAATTAAACCGAAACTGCTGTCAACGCCTTTCCATAAATAACCAGCCACTCCAATATTTCCTAACCAATCTTCCCATCCAGGAACTGGAAAACTAGCAATTACCATAAATATAGATCCAATAATAATCAACGGCATAGCTAAGGTAATTCCATCCCGAATTGCTGTTAAATATTTATTAGCACTTAATTTTGAAGCAATCGGCATAAGCTTTTCCTCAATAAAACTATTTGACTCAGACATAAATACCCCTCCTATTAATTATAGTTTATAACTAAACATTCATCGTAAAACCCTTTCATTTATTTTTTAGTAATATTTAGTTATTAAAAACAGTATAATAGTTTGGTTTTATTTTGTAAACAATTAATTGTGTTCGAGATGTTTTTTCTTCATAAACGTTACAAAAAATAAATATTAAGTTATACTATCTTTATTATGATCCCTTATAATTAACGTTCGCCAAACTAAAGCTTCGCACAAAGTAGAGAAAGAAACACAAGTTTAATACCGTACACTTTTTCTACTATGACTACTCTCTTACTTATTAAAATAATAGATTCATCTGTAATCTAGCACAGAAAGGGGCTATTACCATGTACCTGCCTAAGAAACAAGGTATACAAAAAACAAGAATATTAGATAAAATATATACGAAAGGCCCGATTTCAAGAATCGACATATCAAAAGAACTATCTATCACCCCTGCTACCGTAAGTGAAATAACAAATAACCTTATTAAGGAAAATCATATTCATGAATTGGGCGAAGACGAAAAATATAGTAAACCAGGACGTAAGAAAATATTATTAGCTATTTCTCCCTATCATAATTATTTCATAGGTGTAGAGCTATCCGATAATTTTTTATCTTTTTGTTTAAGTGACAATCTTGGAACAATTATTGAACAGCAAATCCTTCATCACAATAATTGGGATTATCAAGAACAGCTTACAGATACTTTTTTTCTGAATAAATTGAATCAGTTTATCGATCAATGTACAGAATATAACCCTGTCGCTATAGGCATTGCGATACCTGGCCACTATGATCCCGTTAATCAAACTATTAAAACAAACAATCCATTTTGGCAAACATTTCCACTAAAAAATGTTGTTGACTCAATTAATCTGCCTATTTATTTAAAAAATAACGTCAAATGTATGGCAATCGCTGAACGCCTATTTGGAGATGATAAACAAGACAAGAACTTTATTTTTCTGCATGTTCGTCGCGGGATGTTTTGTACTTATATGTACAATGGGGAAATATACGCAGAAACAAATCATTTGATTGGTGAAATTGGACATACTGTCATCAATCCAAACGGTGAATTATGTGAGTGTGGTAAAAGGGGATGTCTTCAAACTTATACTAGTGAATCTTGGATGATAAAAAAAGCAAATCTAATATATGAAAATATACCTCATACTTTTCTCAAACAATTAGTATCCGAAAAAGAACAGATTGATATCAACACACTCATTAAAGCCTATCAATTAGGAGATGAAGGTTCGATCACAATTATTAATCAAGCCATTTATTATTTTTCTATTGCAATCAATAATTTATTAATGGTTATGGATTCAGATATCGTCTATATCCATAGTGAATTATTGAGTGAGCCTGAACTGGCTGATCTCCTGATTAAGTATATTGATGAGAATGCATCTTTATTGAATCTTCAACATCCTAAACAACGTATCTTTAAACCTTATAATGAAATAAACGGTGCCCTTGGTGCGTGCGGACTCTGTATTTCTGAAACATTATAATTTCTTATGTTAAATAAAGTTTATTGCTACTTTTTAAGTAGAGTAAAGAAAATCAATATTTGTTGTGTTGTAAAAGATAAAGACCTCATTTGCAGAAAAGGCCTGCACATCCGTATGTACAGGCCTACTTTATCTTTCAAGAACTTTATAACCAGATCCTTCAAACCACTACATGACAAACTAACTTACAAATATTGTGTTGTCAACTTTCCAGTCTTCTTGATTTATACTCACCCAAAAGTCATTTTTCAAACGTAACGATTGTAAACAGCATCCATTTGCCACAGTTTGAAAACAAATTAAAAGCTATTTCTTAAGATTTCATTTGTCTCTTTTTAACATCCCTCCTTCTAAATGAAGTTGTTGGTTTGCATAGGCCAGAGTTGTTTCTCGATGTGAGACCAAAAGAACAGCTTTCTCTTTGATTTCTGAAGACAATACGTTAAGGATAGCTTGTTCATTAATGTAGTCTAAGTTACTAGTTGGTTCATCTAGTAATAATAAAGGTGCATCTTGCAAAAGCAAACGAGCTAATCCTATACGTTGACGCTCTCCGTCTGAAACATTGCGGGCTTGTCCTCCAATTTTAGTTTCATAGCCTTCTGGCAACGTTAAAATCCAATCGTGAAGAGACGCTTGACGTGCAGCTTGTTCTACTGCTTTTCTGGAAGCATCCATCCTACTTAAGCGAACGTTATTAAAAATGGTCTCTTCAAAAAGAAAGGTACTTTGTTCCATCACGCCTTCTAGTTGATGAAGTGCTTGTTCTTGAATAGAAGATAGCGGAATGCCATCGAACTCAATGGTTCCGTTGGTTGGATCCCAATAACGCATCAATAATTTGACCAACGTGCTCTTTCCACTACCACTCTCTCCGCCAATTCCAAGCCATTCTCCTTGGTTTAATGATAAAGAAGCAGCATTCAAAATGGGTTGTGAGCGCGCTACATAAGTGAACGCAACTTGATTCATCTGTCCTTCGTCAAATTCAGACAGTTTTTCTTGGCTTGTCTCAAAAGAAACAGTGGGTTGTTCTTGCGTCAACGCATACAATCGTTGACCGCTGGCAAAAGTAGTAAGCAAAGCACTCCCTAAACCATTTAACGCTAAGACAGAACCAAATGAACTGAGACTAAGAACCGTTGCAGTAAGAACTGTCGCTGCCGGCAAGTGAAGAAAATTCCCTACTAAGAGAATACTGACTGCCGTGATCACTAAGACGATTTCACTGACTATTTGCAATAGGCTTGATTGTTGAAGCTGTTTGCGGTGTTGATCATTTAATGCTTCACCTATAGCATTTAGTTTTTGCACTCGTTGTTCTTTTAGTTGGAATTGAAAAATATCTGGAAGACTGTTAACATTTTCGATAACCTGTTGATTGAGTGCCACAAAAGCTGTTTGGTAATCTTCTCCAATTTTTTGATGCTTTAAGAAGCTGAACAAAGGGACAATAACGCCAACAACTAGGTGACCTAATAATAAGATAAGCGCTAATCCCCAATGGTGACGTGATAAAAAAACAATGGATGCAATAGACGTTCCTAAAGCAATAAAGATAGGTGAAATCGTATGGGCAAAAAAGACTTCCAATGCTTCAACATCTGTTGTGATCGCTGTGACTAAGTCGCCGCTCTTCTTTTCTGTTAACCGAGCAGGTCCTAACTTTCGCAATACAGCAAATATTTTTTCTCGAATTAACGCTAGTAAGCGAAAAGCAATATCATGGTTTAAATATTGTTCCGCATATCTCGCTGCTCCACGAATCAGACCGCAGCTCATCATAATCAGTAAGGCTTGTTGCGGACTATTTGGCTGATTCGTGAAAATAGCGATGATTTCTCGAATTCCAATCAGCGAGATGGCTATAACAGACAAATTGCTGATGATTCCAAAAAGAATCG
>NZ_DAMDAK010000016.1:32529-38617 GCF_032094055.1 Carnobacterium sp. | reverse complement strand
AACCGGCTGTTGCCAATTTATTTCCCGAAAAATATAAAAAACACGTTATTGAACTGCTGCATCAAACAAACGAAGTGATTTCTGCTTATATCAGTGGAAAAGGTTTAGCGAGTATTGTGGTGGCTATCTTAATATACTTTGGTTTTTTATTTATTGGACTGCCTTATACGCTATTATTAGCAATCATTAACGGTGCTACCAATCTTATTCCTTATATTGGTCCTTTCATTGGTGCTGCGCCTGCATTTATTGTCGGCTTGACGATCTCTCCGGCAACAGCTTTTTTTGTTGCTTTGATCGTATTTATTGTACAACAGCTTGATGCTAATTTCCTGACGCCGAAATTCGTTGGGAAATCTTTAGCGATCCACCCATTGACTATTATTATCATTTTATTAGTAGCAGGAAAAATGATGGGGATCGTAGGAATTATTTTTGGAGTCCCGGCTTTTGCAGTAATCAAAACAATCATCCTTTATATTAAGTCTACTCCGATGAATGCCATAGAAAATAAAAAAATTGAAGTAGAAAAGTAGTTGCAATACTAAAAACTCTCTTTCTTTCCAGTTATGTAACGGAAAAGAAAGAGAGCTTTTTTGTAGAGTAGGTAATATTTTGGCTACTTAGTCATCAGCCGTTTAACAAAACGAGCGTTCATCAGCTTGTACCCTACGAATAATCCCATATAATTCAAAAGCAAGTCGCTCACATTAAAAGATCCTAGCCCTACTATGTATTGAACAAGCTCTACTGAAAATAAAGGAATAAGTGTTTTTATCGCTAGTTTCTGAAGATTCCACCGCTTCAAATAAGAACCTAGTGGGATAAAGCAAGCCAAGTTAAAAAACATATCCATACCTCTGCCTTTTAATAATTCTCCAACAAAAGTTAACGGATTTAACGTCATTCCTTCACGGCTGGAACTGTTAAAAAATAAAAAGCCGATCAAGGCTATTCCATACACAAGAGTAGAGGATTTCACGCTCTTTATACCTTTCGTATGGTAAATAATGTAATAAAAGGCCCCAACTAAAAGAGAAGCCAAACCTAAAGAAATCATCAATGAAACGATACGGGTATCTGGTAAAATATAAATTGGCTTTAAATACAAGGCCAGCTTCTGTTGAAAAATGGTACGGTAAAACCAATTTGCACTGAAGAAGCTGATAAATGCTAAAAAGATGAAGAGACGGCGTTTATTTTTCTTTCCTTTGAATAGTTGCATAACTTACTCCTATTGTGCATTTTGTATAATCTTTTCTCATTCCATAGTAGCATGTGCTCGCACAAATGGGAATAAAAAAACAAACAAACGTTCTTGTTTACTTAGGGAGCTAACTACTTGTTTGTGCTTAATTTTCTGTCTTTTTAGTATACAAAAAACCTTAATTTCTAATTGCCTATTAAAAGGAACTAGCCATTAAGGTTTCTTTTGTCTATTAATTGAACGGCTGTCTGATCAGGTATCCATCCTTGCCATTATTTTTCAGCTTATTTTGCTTTTAATTCAACGTTTATATTTCCTCTGGTAGCTTTAGAGTAAGGACACACTTGATGAGCTTTTTCCATCCATTCCAATGTTTCATCTGTTGAAAATCCACTGATCTCGCCTTCTAACACAACTTTTAGTTCAAAACCTTCGTTTGGATCATTATATAAAGCAACTGTACATTCAATTGTACTTGCTGCTTTTATTTTTGCTTGTGAAAGCACTAATTCAAGAGCTCCATTAAAACAAGAACCATATCCTGCTGCAAACAATTGTTCAGGATTTGTTCCTTCCCCTTTACTGCCGGGCGCTGATATTTTGTATTCAACGGAATGGTCTGGAGAATGAGTTTCACCGTTTCTACCGCCTGTGTTGATCATTTTTGTTTCATATAGCTTTGTCATCGTTTATTCCTCCTAGTTTTGTCGTTAACTCGTTGAGTTGAGCAATTAAAGCAAAATATTCTTTTTCATCAAAATTTAAAAGAGAAAGACAATTAGCAACCTTTTTAAGCAACTCATCCTTTATGTCATTTGCTTTTTTTGTTGGCTTGATCATTACTTGTCTTTCGTCTTCCGGATTACGATTTCGAGTAATATAGCCGTTTTTTTCCATTCTTTTCAGCATAGGAGTTAGCGTTCCGCTATCCAATACCAGCCTTTTTCCTAACGTTTGAACGCTTTGTTCTGGTTCTTCCCATAATAAAAGCAGTGTTAAGTATTGTGGATAAGTTAATGAAAAAGGTTCCAGAATAGGACGATAAAATTTTGTAAACTGTTTGGATAAAGTATAAGTTGAAAAGCAAAGCTGCTCTTCTAATAAAAAATGATTGCCTTTCATGTATTCCCTCCTGTTTAAGTTGTGCACAATTGAATTGTACTCCACATAAGTATAAAATGCAAACCTTTTCATATCAGTTTTTAAAAAAATACACTTATCGCCTCAATTAAAGAGAGGAGATAAGTGTAAGAGAATAAAAACTGCTTATTTAACGAGTTGTTTTTGTAAGATTTGATAAAGTTCTTCTAATGTTTGGATTTGATAATCAGGTTCAATACCCGTTTCGTTTACTTTGTTTCCAGGATTGAACCAACAAGTAGCGATGCCAGCTAGTTGACCACCTTTGATATCTGAAGTGAGAGAATCGCCGATAATCAATGTCTGTTCTTTTGAAAAGTTTGGAATGCGAGCAAAGACATAATCAAAATAGGCTTTCATAGGTTTTTGGAACCCGGTGTCTTCTGAAACAAAAATATCTTTAAATAGCGGATAAAGACCCGAATCCCGTAACCGTCTGTATTGTGTCTTCGAAATGCCATTAGTTACAATATATAAATCATAATCATCTTTTAATTCCTGAACCAAATCAAATGCACCCACCATTAAATCGTGTCCTTCATTTAAGTAATTGCGGTACTTTTGTTCAAATAAAATCCCATCAATTTCTTTTTTCAGCTCTTTAAATAGAGTAGAAAAACGTGTATTGACCACTTCGTCACGCCCAATTTTCCCTTCTTCAAAAGCTTTCCATAGACTTTGATTAATTTGGCCGTATCGCGCTTCAAGTATCGTCCACATCAAATAGTAACGTTCGGTAATTTTTCATCATTTCAATCTCTCTTTCATTTTTATATTTTAAATTTCTTTTTTTATAGCATAAAACAGTAGCAGGCAACCGAAGACTGCACTCAGCATTCCAGCTGTTAGCATTGTATGAACCGTTGCATTATCTAACAACCAACCTCCTAGCCCATTTCCAAAAACACTTCCTAAAGTAGTTGCCCCAATCACCAGGGTCTGTCCTTTTACTTTATCCCCTTTTTTCATTAATTTGTTCACATAATAAGCTGATGCTGGAACATAAATCGCGAAAGAAAGCGCTTGGAATAATTGAGCAATATTGATCATCCAAACGGTGCTGGATCCAAGAAACAACAGGCTACGAACAACAAAGAAAAAGCTGGAAATTTTTAGCAATGAGCTGCTTTTATATTTGGAAGCTAAGTAACCAAATCCTAACATCGCCGGCAATTCTACAGAAGCTGCGATTGTCAAAGATAAACCAAAATCACTATCCTTTCCGCCAAGGCTAGCCATAATCTGCACTAAGTAACTGTTAATAATCGTATGAAATCCAAAAAGAAAGACGATAGCTATTAAAAAAAGAAGAAAACGTTCGTACTGTTTAAAAAAATGCAACAGGCTTTTAGGACGTGTTGCTTCATTTGAGTAAAATTCGGATGTTTCTCTGCTCAATTGCGTTTCCGTTGCGGGAAAAGTGACTATGAGAAGCAAAAAGATCAAATACAAAGAAACACAAAGAAGAGGGATGATCGTTGCATTGTACTCATTAAGAGCCCTTCCTAGAAAAAAGGAAATAAAAGCAAAAGAAAGTGAACCTACTCCTCTCGTTAAGCCATAATTGATCTCTAGTCCTTCATTAATGTGTTCAAAAATCAGTGAATTGAGCAAAGGCTGTAACGTAAGTGTTAATGAAGTTACGCCAATGTATAAGGCTGTACTGATAAGAGGATTATCTGGTACCGTAATTAATCCGATTAAAAAAAGAATATTCACGATTGCAATAGAAGAAATCACCTTTTTTAAAGATAGGCTGCTTAACTGATCAACCAGAAAACCGACTGCAGGCTGTAACACAACCGAAAAAATATTTACCAGCGCTAGTATCACACCAATTTGCTGATTTTCAAAGTTTTTTGCCAGCAAAAATACCGATGCAAAACCATAAATGGCACAAAAACACATCCAATAAAGACTTTGTAAACCGGCATACTTTAAAGTTAAAGAGGTATGTTTAGTCATTTTTCTTTTTCCTTTCCCATATTATCACAAAAAATTATTTGCTGTTCTTAAACAGAATAACATTCCTTCTTGTAATTTAGTATGATAAATCTCATACTAATAAGGAGGTGAGTTGATGAAAGCTGAAAATAATCAAGAAATAATTAACGCTTATCTAAGTGATGCAAAAGTTCAATCCCTATTCTCTAAAGATTTTCTTCCCTATGCTAACATTCATACATTTAAAGAAAAAGAGATGTTAACAAACGAAGGAGAAGCTTTTCCTTATCTTTATTACTTAGTTTCTGGTAAAGCTAAAGTATTTATGACACATAAAAATGGGAAAGTATCTTTAATTAATTTTTTAACCGAATATTCGCTTATTGGAGACCTAGGTTTAGTCGGAGTTGAGACGCAAGCGAAAGGCATTCAAGCTATGGAGAATTGTGTTTGTATCGCCTTTTCGCTAAAAGAATGTGGTCAGAAGTTGCTACAAGATGTTTATTTTTTACAACAATTATGCAAGACATTAGGCGAAAGAACACTGACAAGAACAAAAAATTACGCTAAAAATAGCGGCTATCCATTAGAAAACCGATTAGCTGCTTTTATTCTGCTTACTGAAAAAAAGAACAGCTATAGTGAAAAGCATACTGAAGCTTCTGATTATCTAAACGTCAGCTATCGTCACCTTCTTTATGTACTTAAACAATTTTGTGAAAAAGACTGGTTAAAAAAAGATGGCAGAAACTACTGGTTGCAGAATAAAGAACAACTAAAAAAATTGGCAGATGAACTTGAATAGCCAATCTTTTTAGTTTCAATAGAGGCAATTACATAACATTACTTACTGTTCGAATAACTCATTGGCTATTTTCCATCATCTCCTGTTCTAGCCCTTCATCATCTTTGATTTCGATCGAAGATAATTTTCCTTTTTCTTGACTTTCTGCTTTTCCTGTAACAAGAGCTGTTTTTTCTTCTCCATCATCCGTTATATAAACTAAATGAACTTTAAAAACATAATGCTGAGAATCATTTTTATCTTGGGTAATATCCATTCCATTTACCATTAATTGATACTCTGAAGACTCCGCTGCGATCGAATACTTAAATACCAGTTCATCAATAAATTTTTCATAGCCTGTTTTTGTAAAGAAGTCGCCAAATCTTTCATCTAATAGATTATTTAATTTATCAGCGGCTGAGCTAGTCATTTCTGGTTTTTCATCAAATGTATTTGTCAGGTAATAGTATTCTGTCAGAAGTTCTTCATCAGGTGCATTCAATAGTTGTTGTAGTACACTTTCGATTGTTTGTATATTTGGGTCCTGAACCAATTGTTCACTATTTTTTGTATGATTGGCAGTACAAGCTACGAGCAGTAGCGAAAATAAACTCCCTATAAAGACAAAAACAAGTTTTTTTTGTCTTTTCATCATTGGCTATTCACTCCTTTAAGGTGCTTATTTTTTTATATTTGAGATTAGCGTAGAAAAATTTATATAATTCCTTATACCATAAGAAAAGAAATAACCTTTGTTGGTTATTTCTTTTCTTTTGAATAACGCTGCTTCACTTTAGCGGTTTGTTTCAACAATTGGAAGCCAACCAGGATTGCTTTCGATATATTCCCACATTGCATCAGGCAGCATTAAATCAGCTCGGTCTTGAGGATGAATTTTCGTACGAATAGTCTTTTCTTTTCCTTCCTTAACTTTCTTGACCCAATCAGGCTCCACAATCAATTCGCGCCCAACGGCAATTAATGGAATTCCTAGATCCAAAGCATTGATA
>NZ_DAMDAK010000016.1:28563-32519 GCF_032094055.1 Carnobacterium sp. | reverse complement strand
TTCCGACTGAAACATGGAGATAATCTAATCCTTGATTTTTTAATTTAACTACTAACTGCAACGTATCATCCAATGTAATGCCTGGTTCTTCCATTTCTTCAGGAGAAATTCGGTATCCAAGTATAAAGGGTTTTCTTGCATATGTTTTGACAGCTTCTTTTGCTGCTTGTACGACTGCGAGTGGAAAGTTCATTCGCTTTTCAAGTGTGCCTCCCCAAAAATCGTCTCTGCGATTCGAGTGTGGAGAAAAAAATTGTTGAATCAAATACGTGTTTGCTCCATGCAGTTCAACACCGTCAAATCCAGCTTGTATGGCTCTTCTAGTAGCTTCACCATATGCTGTTACCAGTTCACGTACTTCTTCATCCGACAAGGCTCTTGGTGTCTCTGAAAAATCTCGAAGAGCTGGCACTGCACTTGCACTAACCGGTTGTTCGCCTCTCAATGTTCTGCTTGTACCCATCCGCCCTACATGAAAAATTTGCAAAATTGCTTTAGCACCTGTACTTTGAATTGTCTTTGCTAATTTTGAAAGACTCTCAACGCGATTATCAGAAGCTGCACTGAGGGATCCTGCAAATCCATTCTCCATTACTTGCGCACAAGAAGTAATCACTGCACCAAGACCTGCTGCTCTACGTTTATAATAGTTATGTTCGTCGGTAGTTACCATGCCATTTTCAAAAGATGAATTAGTCGTCATTGGTGCCATAATGATCCGATTGTCAATCGTTACGCCAGAAGAAAAGGTAAAAGGTTCAAATAATTTACTATACTTTGGATTCATTAGAAACCTCCTGATTTTTTATAAGTAAGATTTTATTTCATCATACTTCAAAGAAGTCTTTTTTCAAAGTAAAACCAACTTGGAGTTTGATCGTTAGAACGCGAAAGGAGTTTACCTACCTTATCTTCGTTTTTTTTACACTTCAGGCACATAAAAGGAGTTTGTGGACCATATCCTTTTTTTCCACACACTTAAGGTCTATATAATGGATTTATCTACCATAAGGCTATAAAACCATACAGAATGAGGTGTCAAACAGTTTTTAGCTGCTAAAATCGAATTATTCTGGCTGCAGTTGAAAAGTACAAAACAATAAATTTAACTTACCTATCATATGGAAAGGAATTCTTAATGCTTACTGTATGCAGAACAAAAAACTAGTCTTCTTCAATTCCTTATCGAAGAATGCTAGTTTTACTTTTGTGCAAGCTTAATTTTTTAATTCTGTAACGATTTGATTTAATCGTTGAATTTTTCCATCCGCAAGGTCTTGATTGAAATTAAACCGGTTATCTTCTTTGGCCAATACATACATGCCAGCTGCTTTTCCAGCTCTGATCCCATAAGTAGAATCTTCAATCACAAGACACTCTTCAGGTTTTACTTCAAGTGCCTCAGCCGTTTTAAAATAGATCTCTGGGTGCGGTTTTGACTGTTTAAACATTTCTCCACTTAAAATAGAATGAAAATAATGTTTGAGATTGCATTGTTCTAAAACTTCTAGGATATTACTATGAGATGAAGAAGAAGCTAGAGCTATTTTATAATTTTCCTTGGTCAGCCACTCAAGTACGAAAGTGATGTCTTGATCTACTATTTTTCTGAAATCAATCGGCATATCTTTATAAAATTCATCATATGCTGCTTCATATTGGTTTTTATCTAGCTCTTTTCCCCAAATACGTTGAATAGCATCCCAAGTATCGACAGAACTAGAACCTACAATCTTATTCAGCTCTTCAATTTCTGGGTGAATATTGTTATATTTAAAAAACTCATGGAGCCTTTCGTAATAGACCGGTTCAGTGTCTACTATCACACCATCCATATCAAAAATAACTGCTTTTACCATAGTCATCTCCCTTTTAAAAATTATTAACTAGCTATTATAGTTAGTGTAGCATAAAAGAATTGAAATACCATCTATCAAATGGCTTAAGGAAAAGTCCTTCCTTATAAAAATTAGCTTATTTCTTACTTCTTTCGTGAATAAGCTCATCAATTGTCAAAAAGACATTTGTATAAGTCATTTTGATAGTTTCTTTATTTTTAACATTATTATATAGCCCATACTGCCAAGTCCTGAATTCAGTCCCTTCAGGATATATCCCTGCTATGTAAGTTTGATTTTCAAAATCTTCAACTTCCTTATAATTTAATTCTTCTTCAGTAAAAGGAATAAACGATTTTGTTGTATCTATAAAAAATACTGGAATTTTTAAATTATGATAAATTGCAGTATACTTACTTGCAGAAGCTTCAACCAAGTGTTCTTTCATAATAAAAATAGCATCTAACTCATTTAATACCACCTCATTTTTTTCTAAATCGCCTAGTGTTAGTGTGGTAAAAGTAATATTTTTTTCATTCACCTCAGGAACGATTTCAACAATTCCTATTTTTAAATCAGCTCCATTATAAGGTATATAATTTTCAATGCTCTCTTCTTGGACAGCATTTGATATGGAAGATGAAGTGGGTGCAGCAGTTTCTGAACTGCAACCAGCTGCTAAAAATAAGAACAACAATGGCAAACACCAAATTTTTTTCATCGTAAACAGTCTCCTATGCTTTTTTTACTTTCTATAAATGATTAGGTGTTTAATCTAATTGATTGTATCAAGATAGCGCTTTAGTTCTCTTGTATTCTTGAGAATCACTATATTAGTTTTGTCTGTACTGTATGCATGCAAAGTAGACACCAACTTTCCACGCCTTTCAGGGAAATGCCAGACATATTTAAAGAAAGAAAAATCGAAACGTTCAGAACATCCTTCAGCCATATCGGGACGGGTATGACCATAGTACTTAAAAGAACGTTTAACAGCTCTGAAAAAATAAAGAAATCGAGGATAATCAAGAAATATTGCTTGGTCACAATGTTCTAATCGTATAGGAAGTGTGGGTGAATAATTTCCTTCAATGATCCATTTTTCGTTAACAGCAATAATTTGCGTGACTTTTTCTATTAATTCTTCTTTTTCAATTTCAATCCAACCAGATTTAAAAAAGAGTGAATCTAAATGTATGACAGGAATATCTAATTTGTCTGACAAGGTTCTGCAAAGAGTTGATTTGCCAGATCCAGACGGCCCCACAATAACTATTCTTTCCATTAAACTATTCCTCCTTACTTATAATTTCCGTAATTTCTACGTATTCTTTCTAACAATAACTTGTGCACCATTCACATTTTCTTGTTTAGTTCATTTAAAATTTTGCCTATTTTAAATAACATACTCATAAAAAGATATGGAAGCAATAAGATGAACAAATAATTGATCACCATTATTTGCGGGCTGTGTTCAGCAGGCATCATTTGCGTATTTCTTAAACCAGTCAATAGTCCGCCGGTATTGAATTGAATCTCAATAAAAAGCATGACGGTAATCATTTCTAAATAGATGAACATCATGATGCTTTCCAAAAATGTTAATAAGTTGGGGATAACATAAGAAAAAAAGAGTTTATATTTAGGATATCCCAGTGATTTTGCAAAAACAAAATAATTAGATTGATAAACTTCTTTGATATAGGGAGTCATGTATTTGATCAGAAAAATAATTGGAAAAATACTCAATATAACTAATGGGACCACTACTGCAGGTTCTCTTGGCGTGCCAACTGTTTTAAAGAGATAGATAGACGTCGCTTTATAGATAACCACGCTAAACCAATGAATAAAAAGGACAATGCCCACGACAGGCAAGCTTTCAATATCTTCTAGATATCGTATCAGTCTCTTTACTGTTTTGTTCCTTAAATTCGGAAAAACATAACTATATATACCTAGTGAGAATAACGTGATGACTAAACTTGTGCTGATTAGTTTCATTGTGTAGCTGCCGTTTGCCTGTTGATAAACTGTGGATAACTCAGAAACATTACGATATGTAAAAATTTGTGCAAGAGTATCTTTGATCGTATCCACTAACAAACCAGGTTTTCT
>NZ_DAMDAK010000016.1:20271-28553 GCF_032094055.1 Carnobacterium sp. | reverse complement strand
TCATTTTTAAAGGCAATGAGTAACTCAAGCAAACGATCAGAATAATCCCTGCCGGTATAGAAATAAATGAAGCCAACTGCTTTATTACTTTTTTAAATGGATTGATTTTGCATCCCTCCAATTAAAGCACGCTTGATTCCATTGAGCATGAAAATCAGACCGCCATAAAAAGCTAATGGAACAAGTACTGTCCAAGGAGTACTGGCTAAACGATTAATATTCTGCCCAATCAAGCCGCTCCATTCGTTCGACATGGTTACGGTATATTTAGTCGTTGCATCTAATTGTGTTTCTAATGAACCGCCTAAATACAATTGAAAATACGCTAAATAAATAAAGAGGGCTAAATTTTGTGTTAGGATTTTGAAAAACAAATTTAATATAAGTTCCGTTAATTGCGGCTTAAAAGAATACTGAACCGACCTCAGTTTAGAACTGCCTAACGTTTGGCTGACAAGAGCAAAATCTTGCTTGAAAAGAAAGTTCAGTTCAGCATGAAAAAGTTTAACCAAATTTGGAAGACCAACAAGAAACAAAACAAACAGTTGAATCAGTATAAATTCCATATTAGCTGTCGGCGGAACATCCTCTGCACTAAACAACAAAATATGGTAATATGGGCCTATTAACAACAACAACAAAAAAGGTTTAGGTATCAATGTAAAAAGCTTATCAAAATATGAAAAGACAGGCAGCAATAATGCTGTTCCTAATTTATAAAGAGATAAAACACTGAACAATAAACCGCATAAGATTTGAGCACTACTTAGCAATAAACCAATAAAAAAAGTATACTTAAATCCTTGAATGACTTTAGCGAAAATGGTAAATCCTAGAATATCTGTACCAAACGGTTGTACTTCAAGAGGAGTAAAAGGCGGATATTTTAATGTTCCATCTATCATGGTCTTCTCTACCCGAATTGTGAGAAGCTTTGATAATATCGGTTCATATAAACAACTGAGCAGTAAAAAAATCAACACGATGGAACACAATGCCCATAACGTTGTTTTCTTCTTTTTTTGTGCGAACATCTAAAGAATAACCTCCCTTTTTATTAGTATAGCTTATTTTCTTCAGCCCAGCTGATTCTGAAATACTTTCTATTTCATTTATATAGTTTTAATATAAACTGTTTTTTTTGTCTGCTCTCTCTGTATTTAAGTTCGCCATAAAGTTTCTAGTTATCATACCAGTTTGATTCATCGTATAATCATACAGGTTTCTTTATTCGCTCTTTTTTTCCAAATTATATCTTGGAAAGATGTGTCCATGCAGAAATTAATCTGTATTTCCTAATATATCGTAATTAATTCTTAATGGATTGCAGATATGTATAATCGCATCTCCTACAATGCTCATATCTACCAAAAAGTCTCTTCTTTCTTCTAAAGTCAAATCATTTAAAGAATGAATTACTTTTTTTGGTAGCATAACACAATATCCCGTTAAAAATTGCGTATCTCCAAAGACTGCCCCCCCTCCTTTCAACTCTAACATTAACATAGGATTAGTTCCGTTTTTGCAGACTCAATTCTATTTAACTGCCATTCTTCCATATTGTGCTGCTCCCTTCTGGAATAAAAATAATATAGTAAAAAACTTCTATATAAAAATGGATACAAAGATATTCATCTCCTGCTTTTAATCTTTTGCTTAGTTTCATATCTTACCAGACTGATAAGCTTTAATATATTCTCTACATAATGAGTCTGTTATAAGAAATACTGGTAAAAACGAAAAAATTTCTATTCCATTTAATAAAGCAGGCGTGCTTTGAAAATATAAATTATAGGTAGCTAATGAAGCTAAACTATTGTTCTTCAGACTAGTGATGGATAGAATATCAATACCATTAAGAGTCAAAACATTCATTTCATTTTTCACTTCTTGAATGTCTCCGCTTAAAGACACCACAATCAGCAAATCACCTTTAGTAAATGTTACTTTTGAAGCTATCTCTAATTCTTTTTTCGAAGAAAGAACAATGGGAAATTTTTCTACTACGATCAAACTTCTTCTTAAATCCGAAAGAACATCTCTTTGCCCCCAGCCAGTACCGTAACAAAAAATCCTTTCAGCCTGGTGAATCTTTTTGATTATCGGTTCACAATTTGTTTGGTTGAACAACTTTAGTGTATTGGTGATATCTTCTCTTTGTGTATCGCTAAAGTTTGAAACAGTTTGATCCAATTCTTTTTTTGTTTCATTTTTCAAACTATATTTAAACTCGCTATACCCAGAGAACCCAATTTTTTTTACGAGTCTGGAAATGGTAGATTTAGAGGTTAAGGTTTCTTGAGCTAAGGCAATAATGGTCATTCCTTTGCACTTCTCTTTATTTTGAATGATGTAAGACAGTATCTGTAAATCGCTTTCATTCAATTCACGATAGTGCTGGTTAATTAAAGCTTCTAAATCCACTATTGATCTCTCCTTATAAAAATAATAAAGCGAAAAAAATAGAGAAATCAAAATTTCTCTATTTTTTACATCTTATTATGATTATACCATAGGCACCGTTACCTTCACGGAATCTTTTAGCTCAGGCCAGTAACCTTGGTTTGCTTTAATTAAATCATCTAAGAGTTGTTTTGCAACTCTTGCGTTTGGAACAGTTCTTGAAAGAATAAGAGCTTGCCACAATTTTTGGTAAGAACCTTCTGCCCAAGCTTCTACAACCAGTTTCTCAACAGCTACTTGCTGTTCCATCAGACCTTTTTGGAAACGTGGAATTTCGCCTTGCGCTAATGGCTCAGGACCATTTGATCCTACAATACATGGAATCTCTACCATTGCTGTAGGGTCAAAATTAGAAAGAGCTCCATCATTAGGAACGATCAAAAGCATTCTTTCTTTCGTGTTATAAGCAATAGCACGTGCTAAGTCAACGATGTAAGAAGCATGGTCATCTGTTTCTAATTTTGCATCTTCAGCTGTTTGAATATTAGCAATGCGATTACATTCAGAAAATACGGACTTTTCACGATGTTCCATTACTTCATTAGCACGTGTGTGATCTGGATCAGCTAGCGCAACTTCGTCTTGAGGGAAAAAGTAATATTTTAAATACGTATTTGGCAGTGTTTTCGGGTCTAAAGGATATACTTCTTTAGCTTTACCATAAGTATGCATCCAGCTTGGTTCAATTTCTTCTCCTGGCCGACCAACTAATTCATTTGGTGTCACATAACCATGTTCGGCTACATGTTCTTTGATTTTCGGCATCAAGTCATTGCCGTCTTTGTCACGAATATCCGTCCACCAGCCAAAATGATTTAAGCCATAGTACCGTACTGTCATGTCTTTTCGTGATTGCAAACCTAATATTTCCGACATTCGGTGTTCAATTCCTACAGGCATATCACAAATATTAATGATTTTAGCAGTCGGTCTTAGTTTACGAGTAGCTTCAGCTACTATTGCTGCTGGGTTAGAATAATTTAACATCCAAGCATCAGGTGAATATAACTCCATGTAATCTATCAGTTCCAGAACTCCGCCAATTGAGCGCATTCCATAAGAGATTCCGCCAGGACCGCATGTTTCTTGGCCGATGACTCCATATTTCAATGGAATTTTTTCATCTTGTTCACGCATTGCATATTTTCCTACTCTAATATGTGCCATAACAAAATCTACGTCTGTAAATGCTGTTTCTGGATCTGTTGTAGCTAAAAATGTAATTTCCGGAGCACGTTCTTGTAAAATGATCTCACAAGCATCAGCAATTTCTTTTTGTCGCTCTTCATCATTATCAAAAAATTTAATTTGACGAATAGGAAATTTATCTAGGTTTTCTAATAACATCATAATGATTCCTGGCGTAAATGTACTTCCTCCGCCTGCTATAAGTAGTGATTGTTTTTTTAATGTCATTTTTATTTCCCCTTTTCTTTTGTTTTGGTTTTATTTATTACATACTTTATTCAACAGTAGCGGCTAAATCACTCCCTTCAATAGTAAGCTGATTTTCAAAAGCATCTCTTACTTGAGGCACGTCCAAACCGATAATAACTTGGAAAGCTTTCCCTTTTCTTACTAACCCATGAGCGCCGCCTTCTTTAAAATAAGCTTCTTCGTCCACTTCTCTGCCAGGCGTTTTTATATCGAATTTAAGAATGGCAAAACGAAACACTACAAAATAAATCAAGCTGAAGAGCAAACCGACAACAATTAATAAAATAATTGAACTTACATGGTTTAGGGACATAGGTATAATATATTGGCTTACCACCGCTATTAAACCACTGCCGATATCTCCAACAACTCCTAACGAATAGAGTGTTGCTCCCAAAGCACCTGCTAATACTGCATGTACCAAAAATAACTGAGGAGCAAGGAACAAGAATGTAAATTCAAATGGCTCTGTAATCCCCGCCAATACTGCTGTCAACGCTGTGGGAATCAGTAACGCTAGTATTTTCTTTCTTTTTTCTGGTTTCGCTGTTGCATAAAAAGCGGCCGATATGCCAAGCGGTGCAAACAATTTAGATGCATTATGCAGAGCAAATCCACCAGCTGGAAACAGCTCTTTAATAGGCGCTGTGGATGAAGCAATCTCATTTAAATTTTGTAACCAGTTTGCTGTGATCCCGCCTTCTAATACTGCAGGCCCATAAATAAAGGGTTGATAAATAAAATGATGAAGTCCAGTAGGAATCAATAGTCTTTCCAAGAAGACATAAATACCAACACCCAGAGTTCCAGAACTTGCTAAAGACCCTTGCAATGAAACAATGCCACTTTGAATTACTGGCCAAATCCATGCAGTCATAAACGCTACTGGCAACATTATGAAAAAGCCAATGATAACAACTAAGGATGATCCTTGGAAAATTCCTAACCAGTCTGGCAGTTTAGTTTCAAAAAAACGATTGTGTATCCAGACTACAATTGCAGCAATCAAAATAGCACCAATTAGGTTAGTATCTAATGTTTTTATTCCAGCAATTAGCTTTAAGCCGCTTGCGCCGCCTACTTCTTGATTAAAATCTACACCAAACGTTGTTCCCATTAATTCAATAATTTTACTAACAAAATTATTAAATGTCATATAAACAACTAAAGATTCTAGAGCCGCTCTTCCATTAGCTTTCTTGGCTAATCCTAAAGGCAGTCCTATTACAAATAATAATTCCATTTGATTAAATACTGTCCATGCTCCATTTTCGATTACAGCCCACAAATTTGACCAAAATGTTCCATCTGCTGCTATCCCTCCAACGATCATTGCATTTTGCATCATAATAGCGATGGACAATATTATTCCTGAAAAAGCAAACAACAAAACTGGCGTAAACATTGCACCACCAAACCTCTGTAACTTTTGCATCATCTTCACTTCATCTCCTTTTCTTTATTTGAAGCGCTTCCACAAGTGAAATATACCACTTTTTTTTCGTCTCAACAATCTTATCTGGATGAATAGATAAACCTTTCATGTATAGATAAATTTCTCTTATTGTGGGAAATTTATCACACCTTTTAAAAATAAATAATAGGATTTGTTACAACATTACTTAAAAAACAAAAATATGAAAAGAACCATTAGCATACTGTTTAGTTAGAAAAAGCCCACACTAAACTTATTTTTTTCTCTTAATCAATGATAAAAGCGCAAACAACTCTATTGTCATTAAAAATAACCATCCAAATCTTGAAGCACAAGTTTTGAATGATTATTTTTTCAGTTCTATTTTATTGGTTATAAGGGTTTCAAAATATTACCAATCGACGGTTCTTATTGTTTTTTCTGCCATTTTTCCAATGGCTCTTCTTGTTCTTTTTCTAACGGTATTTGCTGCATAGAAAGCTTACGTTCTGAACGCGGTTTTTCGAAATCTGAATAAATGGCTTTAGAGGCTCCTAAGCCAGCTTCCGCCGCAGTTTCGATCGACACACAATAAAATCCTTGTTTTATACCAGATAAATACATCGCTGCTAAACACATGGGGCATGGCTCTCCACTAGCATAAATTGTATATTCTGATAAATCATGTGTTTGAAGCTCTGATTGCGCCTTTCGAATAGCCAACATTTCAGCATGTCCGCTAATATCATAAGTATGATGAAGCTCATTTACACCTTCAGCAACGATTTTCCCATCTTTTACTAGTACTGCTCCAAAAGGCTGGCCTCCATCACAAACATTTTTTACAGCAAGTTCTACTGCTCTTTCCATAAATTGATTCATTTTCCCCCTCCTAAAACTTGTCTGTTACATACTCTTTACTGTAAAGGATTCAACTTCATTAAGCAAAAAACAGCTCCTTTTAACGTTCATTCACTTCAAAAAAAGCTGATTGAGAACATATCTCAATCAGCTTTTTTGCTAGGTTCTTTGCTTTATTAGGATACTAATTTTAACCCTATTGTTGCTCCTAAGATCATTGCAATAAAAAGGATTCTTTTCCAGTCTTTTGATTCACCATACAGCAACATTCCTAATAGAGCTCCGCCAGATGCTCCTATTCCTGTCCAGATAGCATAAGCTGTTCCCATAGGAATGGTTTTCATCGCATACGATAGAAAGAAAAAACTAGCTCCAAAACCTGCTGCTAATAAAAGCAGTGATTGCCAATTGCGGTGTTGATTCAGTCGATTGATCATCATGACACCCACTACTTCGAATAACCCGCCTGCAATTAATGATAGCCACGCCATTAAGAAACACCTCCTTTTTCAGGTTTGTCTTCGGTCACTAACTTCAAGCCGATAACACCGGCTAGCAAAAGAAAAATCAGCAGCAATTTACTGATATTTAGAGGCTCGTTAAAGAAAATAATTTCAGAAAAGACTGTTCCTGCTGTTCCTAAACCAACAAAGACTGCATATACTGTTCCCACTGGAATGTATTGACTTGCTGCAATAATCAAATAAAAACTAAGCACGATTGCAAAAAGCGTTCCCAGCCATTCCCAAACATTAGTCGCATGGTTTAAACCAACTACCCATAGTACTTCACAAACAGCACCTAATAATACTTTTCCCCAATGCTTATTCATATAAAAGTTTCCCTCCTCATTTATTGCAAAATAAAAAGCTCGAAAGTGAACTGTTTACCAGTTACTCCCGGGCTTTTGTCCCTCCGTGACACAGAAAAACTGTGCGTTTTCTCTCGGACCAGTCCAATCATTTAGATTGCGGAACCCTAGAAAACAATCGATTTGTGCAATTAACTTTTAGTATAAAGATTATTTCCAAATAGTCAAGAAAAAATAGACATATCACTTTCAGCTTACTATTATCTTTTCATTCAACCGACAGTCAAATCACTATCAGTTCAAACTTCATTTGCCAAAGGTTGTTGTTTCCAAAGCCAACAGTTTCTTCTTCATAGGCAACTTACCCCTGTATCCGGAAATCTCTCCATTTTTATGGATTACTCGATGACAAGGAACAACAATTAAAATAGGATTTTTCCCAATGGCGGTTCCGACAGCACGGGAAGAACCAGGTCGATTGATCTTATTAGCGATTTCCCCATAAGAAGTCGTTTCGCCATAAGACAGATCCTTTAATGCTGTCCACACTTCTTGTTGAAAATCGGTTCCAATCGCATTAAGTGGAATATCGAAGCGACTTCTTTCTCCTTTAAAGTACTCTTGCAATTGTTCAGCGTATTTAGCTGTCTCTGCTTCATTTTCTTCTAACAAAGCATCCAATACATATTTTTCAGTCCATTTTTCTAATTCAGCGAAGCCTTCACCCAACGAACCAACAAAACAGAGTCCTTCTGATGTGGCAGCTAGATAGAGCGGCCATTCTTGATTGTCCAGCTGCTGGTAAAAAACAAGTTGACTTACTTTATTTTCCATTCTTTTCCTCCCCCTTTAAAACGATTTATTTTGCTTCAGTATTGATTTTTTTAATGATTTTTGCTGGTACACCTGCAACAACTGTATCCGCTGGTACATCTTTGTTGACAACTGCTCCTGCAGCAACAACGGATCCGTTTCCAATAGTGACACCCGGCAGTATAGTTGAATTGGAACCGATCCAAACATTCTCTCCAATTGTAACGGAAGAAGGATAAACAGTGTTTCGTGTTTCTATGGATAAGCCATGGTTAAGTGTGGCAATTGTAACGTTCATTCCCAATAAGGCACCATCTCCGATACTGACCCCGCCTCTATCTTGAAAGGAACAACCGATGTTAAAAAATACGTTTTTCCCAATAGAAATATTTTTTCCAAAATTCGTATAGAACGGTGGATTGCAAACAAAAGAAGGATCGATTTTTTTGCCTGTCAATTCACTAAAAATAGCCACTATTTCTT
>NZ_DAMDAK010000016.1:15456-20261 GCF_032094055.1 Carnobacterium sp. | reverse complement strand
AATGATAGGATGTATTCAAAGTCATAGTGAGTTTTTGAGCTTCATCACTGCAGCGGGCTGACAGTTCATTTACTTCTTTATCCTCTTCTGAAATTGGATGCCCTTGTTTGCAAAACTCAAGAAATTCGTTCATCTCCATATAAAAACTCCTCTGTCCTTCTTTTTTTATGCGTATTTCGGTCTGACAGGTAATGATTCAGCAAGGATCACCCCTATAAGCTTGAACCAGACAATACTTAAATTTTGCTTAATCACATTAGTAATTTGCTTCAAAACAATAGTAACACAATTAGCTAAAAAATGACTTTATACAGTTAGCATTTGTCCCTTTCTTTTCTTTAGGAGCTATTTTTTTCCTCATCCATTTTTCGGTATCTCTACATTTTATCGTTACCCTGAAACAAAAACTGGTTGCCATTCATTTGTTAAATCGTTACACTTTCGTTAAAGAGGTGAAGGGTATGACAACAAAACAACGTGTATTGACTTTTTTAGAAAAAAATAAAGGATCCGCTGTTTCTGGACAAGAATTAGCGGATACCTTACAGCTTTCTCGAACTTCTATTTGGAAAGCGATCAATTTATTGAAAGAAGATGGTTATGCAATTGAAGCAGTACCGAATAAAGGGTATTGTCTCTCGGCAACTTCTGATCTTTTATCGGCTGAAGCGATACGTCCTTTCTTGCTGCCAGAATTAAAAGAACGGCCTTTTCATATTTTGAAAACAACGGAATCGACTAATAATGAAGCGAAAAAAATAATCGTTGACCAAGCAACTACAGAAGCGATCGTTTTATCTGAAGAACAGACAAAAGGCAAAGGACGTTTAGGAAGATTTTTCTATTCTCCACCTAAAACAGGCATTTACATGAGCCTTATCCTAAAACCGCATTTGACGACAATGGATGCAACATTGATCACAACTGCTGCTGCCGTTGCGGTTTGTTTGGCGATTGAAAAAGTAACAAATAAGAAACCGCAAATCAAATGGGTCAATGATCTTTACTTAGATGGGTATAAAATTTCAGGTATTTTAACGGAAGCCATCACAAATTTTGAAAATGGAACGATTGAAACGATTATTCTGGGAATCGGTTTAAACTTTAGAATGCCACTTGAAGGCTTTCCAGCAGAATTGCAATCCATCGCAGGAAGTTTATTATCCTCAGAAAACCCTGAACTAACTCGTAATGAGTTAATTGCTGAAATCGTTAATCAATTCCATTATATTTACCAAGAGATTGAGACTAGAGAATATCTCAAAGCTTACAAAGAACGTTGTTTTGTCTTTGGAAAAAAAATCAACTTTAAACAAGGAAAGCAAGAGTTTGAAGCTGTTCCAATTGATCTTGATCAACAAGGCGGTTTGATCGTTAAGATGAGAGATGGCGAACACCGTACCTTATCTTATGGCGAAATAACCATCAAACGTCCATTTAATAAGGAGAATCTAAAATGAAAATGAATGCAAGAGATCTTACGTATTGCAGTGTTATGGCTGCCTTAACCTTTATCAGCGGATTTATCAGTATTCCTCTTGGGCCGATTCCTTTAACCCTGCAAACCTTATTTGCTTTGTTGACAGGAGTATTGCTGACAAAAAACAATGCCCTTGTATCGCAAGGATTGCATATAATTTTAGTCATCCTTATAAATGGATTTCAATCTTTCCTCACTCCAAGTTTTGGCTTTGTTTTTGGTTTTGCAGCAGGAGCGTATGTTATCGCGTTTATATTAGAAAAATACCGTTTCTCTATGCAAACTGTTTCAGTAGCTGTTCTTATCGGCTCGCTGATTATTTACCTGATTGGACTTCCTTATATGGCATTTATTTTAAATGGTTATTTGGGTAGCAACTTATCAGTATTTCAAATTTTCCAAATGGGAATGTTGATCTTTATTCCCGGGGACATCATCAAAGCGGTTATTGCCATTGCTCTTGGTCTGCGGTTACGCGGAAAAATTGCTCGTTCTCAAACATCCATTTAATTGAGGTTCTTGTTTGTTAATCTGCTTTTTCTGGCATAACGATGCTAGCTGGGTCAATACCAAGGGATTCGGCTGTTTCCTCATTGATAAACAGTTCTAAATGATCGGAGGTTTCTACTGGCATTTCAGCTGGTTTTTTCCCCTGCTTAATTATTTCCAAAGCCATCCGTGCTGTCTGACGTCCTAAGTCTTCGTATGTGATACCGTAAGTTGCTAATCCGCCTGATTCCACCATTCCAGCTGATCCTGGAACTACTGGCAAGCTGTGTTCTTTCGCGATCTCACTGACAGTTGGCATCGTGCTGGTCAAAGTATTGTCTGTAGGAATGTAGACTCCGTCAACTTCTTGAGCCAGAGAGGTCATCACTTGTTGAACATCATTAGTTGTTGTGACCGTTGCTATTTTAACTTTCACTCCCGCAGATTCAAGCGCTTTTTGTGCTAAATCAGCTTGAACTTTAGAATTCGGTTCACTGGAATTGTAAATAATACCAATCGTTTGAGCGTCAGGTGTAAGAGACAATAACAAAGAAACTTGATCTTCAATCGGAACCATATCGCTTGTTCCGGTAAGGTTCATACCTGGAATTTCGTTGCTTTCCACTAAACCAGCATCAACAGGATCTGTAATAGCTGTAAACAAAATGGGATCTTGACTCGTTAAATTGGCTAACGTTTGAGCTGCAGGAGTTGCAATAGCTAAAATCACATCATTTTCTCCAGCTAACCGCTCACTCATACTTTGCAAATTGGCTTGGTCTCCTTGTGCATTTTGGTAATCAACTATTAAATTTTCGCCTTCAACATAACCTGCTTTTGCTAACTCATCTAAAAATCCTTCACGAGCAGAAGATAATGGGCCATGCTCCATAAACTGCAATATACCTACGTGTACGACTTCATCCTTTTGGCTGCCTGCTGCATTTCCGCATGCTGCCAAACTGAGTGCTGCAATAAATGCCATAGCTAAACCTACTAATTTATTATTTTTTCTTTGCTTATTTTTCATTTCTTCTTCCTCCTATTTTTTTGGTTTATCCAAAAGAGAAGCCCATCAGCACTCCTCTTTTAGCTAACCCATTAATGACAAACAACTTTCCTAACCAATAAAAAAACACCCACTTAGATTTTGGATAAAATCTAGGTGGGTGTTTCGTCTGTGTTCAACAAAAAGACATTTTAGTATAAAAGTTATGTGATAACCACCTAGATTTTAAATTTCATCTATGTGGCCTAAATCATCAAACTCAAAGAGCTCTAGCCATTATAGATACAAACAAAGTTGTTAGTTGTTTGCATCCATGAGTAATCATTTCTACAAACAGCATCTAAGATAGCTAAAGTAATAGTTATTTAATTGTAGTTGATTCTGGATCGCTGATTGCTTTTCCATAATAATCCCTCACAATTTGAATTTGATAAACAAAGCATACTGAATAACGCTGTGGAAGTCAACTAATTTTAAAAAAGTTTTGATTCCCACCAATCAGTTTTCTGTTTTATATTCATTCAAAAAAACAGATACTGATTGATAATCAGCATCTGTTCTTCTTTTCCTAAATATATTATTTAGCGTTTGGTACAACAGCGTAGCTGGTATCAGCCAGCGCCTCTTGAAATACCGATTCATTGATATCTTTTTGGCTTTCTACCACAGCCGTCTTACTATCTAAATCAATTATTACACGTTCAACACCGTTTACTGCTTGAATTTTTTCAGCAACTGTACTAGCACAGCCTTCACATTTCATACCTTCGATCGTTAATTCTTTTTGCATTCTTATCTCTCCTCGTAAAGTTAGTGGTCTTACTTTTTTATTTACTTTGTAGTTGGTTTAAATCTCTTTAACCGCAAAGCATTCAATAGAACCGATACAGAACTAAAACTCATCGCTGCTCCAGCAAGCATCGGATTCAATAATGGTCCGCCGAATAAGAACAAGATTCCCATTGCGACCGGAATGCCCAATGTGTTGTAAGCAAAGGCCCAAAATAAGTTTTCTTTGATATTCTTGATGGTTGCTTTGCTCAATTCAATTGCCGTTGGAACGTCCATCAAATCGCTTCTCATTAAAACAATATCCGCTGATTCAATGGCAACATCTGTTCCCGAACCAATAGCAATTCCGATGTCAGCTTGTGCTAAAGCCGGTGCATCATTGATCCCGTCTCCTACCATCGCAACTTTTTTGCCTTCAGCTTGGAGTTTCTTCACTTCGTTTGCTTTTTCTTCTGGCAACACTTCGCTTAAGACGCGGTCGATTCCAACTTGTTTGGCAATCGCAGCAGCAGTCCGGGTATTGTCGCCCGTGATCATCGCAACTTCTAATCCCATGCGATGCAATTTTTCAATGGCCATTCTACTATTTTCTTTGATCGTATCTGCAACGGCAATGATACCAGCCAATTGACCATCAACCGCTACATACATAGGCGTTTTTCCTTGACCTGCTAATTCATCTGAAACAGTGGTCAACATTCCCAATGAAATTGAACGTTCATCCATTAATTTTTTATTTCCTAATAAAACAAACTGATCATTTATCGTTCCTTCAATTCCATGTCCCGGAACAGCGTTAAAATCATGTGTCTTCAATAAAGTCATCTTTTGTTCTTCTGCTGCATTGACAATCGCTTCACCTAGTGGATGTTCCGATCCTTTTTCAGCAGAAGCAGCTAAAAGCAGCAAGTCTTCCTTAGAAAATTCATTTGTATTGATGATATCCGTTACTTTAGGTTTGCCTTCTGTGATGGTTCCTGTCTTATCAAAAACGATAGTTTCGACTTGATGAGTTGCTTCAAGTGCTGTCCCGCT
>NZ_DAMDAK010000016.1:12233-15446 GCF_032094055.1 Carnobacterium sp. | reverse complement strand
TAAAACGCCATGTTCTGCTCCCTTTCCAGTTCCTACCATAATTGCCGTGGGAGTCGCTAATCCTAACGCACATGGACAAGCAATCACTAAAACAGAAATCATGATCGTTAAAGCAAAGATACCAGACTGTCCTGCAATAAACCATGCCAAACCAGAAAACAAGGCTAATCCAATCACAATGGGAACAAAGTAGCCGGAAATCGTATCCGCTAGTTTAGCAATCGGTGCTTTTGAACCTTGTGCATCCTCTACTAATTTGATGATC
Organism: Carnobacterium sp.; assembly: GCF_032094055.1. Taxonomy (GTDB): domain Bacteria; phylum Bacillota; class Bacilli; order Lactobacillales; family Carnobacteriaceae; genus Carnobacterium_A. The sequence continues at coordinate 15,181 of NZ_DAMDAK010000016.1, read as the reverse complement.
TGTGCTAAAGCCGTATCTTTTCCAACTTTGGTCGCTTCATACTGAATCGTTCCATTTGTGTTGATACTACCACCAATGATAGTATCGCCTTTACTTTTTTCGACTGGCATACTTTCTCCTGTCAGCATCGCTTCATCAACCGAAGTCGTCCCTTCAGTGACCGTTCCATCCACCGGCATCTTTTCTCCAGGTTTGACAATGATACTATCGCCGACTTGGACATCCGCAACCGCTAGTTCAACTTCTTGTCCATCACGGACAACACGAGCTGTTTTAGGAGCTAAGCCCATTAATTTTTTGATCGCTTCAGAAGTTTTTCCCATCGATAATGCCTCAATATATTTTCCTAAGGTGATCAGCGTTAAAATAACTGCAGCTGATTCATAGTACAATTCCATTGCATAATCAGGATGCCCCATGAAAACTCCAACAGTTGCTCCTGCACTATAAACAAATGCTGCACTGGTTCCTAAGGCTACTAATGAATCCATATTTGGATGGCCTTTAAACAACGCTCTGAACCCTACTGTAAAGAATTTTTTTCCTAAAAAGATAACCGGCAAGGTCAAAATAAGTTGAGCAATGGCAAATACGCCGGGATTCACTGCCGGATTTAGAAATTCAGGAACAGGCGCTCCTAACATATGTCCCATTGAAATATACAACAATGGAACCGTAAAGAGCGCAGAAATCCAAAATCGTCTCCAGATGCTTTGAATGTAGACAGCCTTTTTATCTTGGTGCTCGTCTGCTTCAGCAGCAGAGTCAACTTCTTCGATGGCTTCATACCCAGCGCCCGCTACTGCCTGAGTAATTTCAGCAGGTGTAACTTCAACCGGATCGTACTGAATCTGCATTTTTTCAGTAGCTAAATTAACACTAGCAGTTGAAACACCAGCTAACTTTCCCACAGCTTTTTCGACCGTCTGGGCACAAGAAGCACAGGTCATCCCCTCAATTGCGAATGTTTTTTGTACTCCTGGACTAACGGCTTGATAACCAGCATCAGCCACTGCCGTTTGGATGTCTTTTTCTGATAAATTGGTTTGATCATAATCAATTGTCAACTTTTCTGTTGCTAAATTAACATTGGCTTCTTGGACGCCTGGTAATTTTTTAGCAGCTTTTTCAACTGTTTGCGCACAGGAAGCACAGGTCATCCCCTCAATTGCGAATGTTTTATGGGCCATATTCTCTCCTCCTAAAATTTTTTCTAAGCTATCAGCAATTGCATTGACCAGGAGCACAATTGCATGCTACTTCATCTACAGCTTCTTTCTTTTTCTGAGCTAAAACTTCTTCTAACAATCGTACGTCTTCATGGCTCAATGTTGCTTCTGACAATAAATTAGCAAGTGTTGTACCGACTTTTTTATTGCACATATGTGTAAATACATCGGATGTTACATTTTTAACGCTATCCTCTTCGCTGACAGTAGGCGTGTAAATAAATTTGTTGCCGACCGGTTCAGTTGCTAACAACCCTTTTTCGACTAGTCTACCGATCAAGGTTTTGATCGTAGCGGGTTTCCAATTCATTTTATCTTTTAAAACGGCAACAATCTCTTTGCTCGTGACCGTTTCAGCTGTCCAAGCAACACGCATGACTTCCCATTCAGCTTCAGTGATCGTTGTCTTTACTTTTGTCGTCATTTAAAGCCCCTCTTTTCATCTACATTCGTAATCGATTCGTCCTGCACTTAGTTTACAACTGTAATCACTTATTGTCAACCTTTTTTTATCATCCATATAACCTACTGCATTAAATTGCATTTTTAATTTTTCTTGAACCAATAATCCATCACAAAAAAGCCGCTAACTTAATGTTCAGCGGCTTAAGCATCGTATTATAGTGAAGAGATACAAATTTCCTCCTGTTTATGGAGGGAATTGGATCTATTCATCTTCATTCACTCTATATCTATTTCTAAATCTTGATAATAATAGTGCATATCATGATCATTAATCTCTCTAAGGACCCGGCAAGGGCTGCCGACTGCCACAACGTTGGCCGGTATATCTTTTGTAACGACACTACCGGCGCCAATAACTGCATTTTCTCCAATGTGCACACCTGGAAGGATAACTGAATTTGCTCCTATCCAGACATTATCTCCTATATGAACTGGAACATTATATTGTGCCTGCTTGCTTCTTAACTTTGGGTGGATTGGATGCGTTCCGGCTACAACAGTGACATTCGGGCCGAATAATACCGCATTTCCTACAAAAATATCGCAATCATCCACAACGGTCAAATTAAAATTGGCATAGACATCATTGCCAAAATGCAAATTTTTCCCGCCCCAATTTGAGTGAAATGGCGGCTCAATATAACAGTTCTCACCTATTTCAGCAAACATCTTTTTTAAGAGCTGATTTCTTTTCTCTTGTTCACCCGGACGAGTATGATTGAAATCGTATAAGAATTCCAAATACTCTGTTTGGTTTTTAAGTACCCGTTTGTCATTGCAGTAATACAACTTTTGATTAGACATTCTTTCGATGATCTCTTCATATTCCATTTTATTTTCCTCTTTCTATATTTTCCTCAAGTCAAAACAATAATCAAAATAACGCTAACTATAGGAATAATCGCAACACCCATAAATATCATTCCTACATAATTCGGTGCAAAACGCTCAACAAAAGACTCTTTCGGTTTATCAGGATTATAGTAAACATTCATCCTGCTTCCTATAGGAAAAGATTCTGGCATTATTGTATTAACTGACAGCACAGAATTGTTTCTTATTCTCAACTTTGTATCTAATAAATCACCTTTTATCTCTGATTTTACAGGATTAAATGTAGAAGAAGTTGTTATAACTGCTGAATAACGCAAAGTGCTTTTGTATTTTCTACCGTTGACTTCGTATTCTACAATAGGCGCCCGTGATTGGTTAGCAGAGTAACCAACCACTTCTCCTAATACATGATCTACGCTT
>NZ_DAMDAK010000016.1:7291-12223 GCF_032094055.1 Carnobacterium sp. | reverse complement strand
TTGATTCTTCAAATATAACCACAGGCCTAACGTTAAAAAGAGCACGGTTACTGCTGCCAATAACCCTACTATTACTAATAAAGCATCCTCAATCATCATTTTTACTCTAACTCCTATTTTTTTAAAATATGTATACTCTAAGTTTCATTGTACCATTGAAATGGCTACTAACCGTAAAGAAAAAAGCCGAACCTAATTTTTTTGTTCAACTTTTTTCCTTTTAAGTGAATCTATTTTACCTGCAGTTCAAGACACAATTATCTATATAGCAATTCAGGTTTGTTTTTTCTGATTTTGTTCTATTGCTTTATACACTCAACATGCCATTCCGCTTTTTTCTTGGTTAGAAAAATAAAGACTTTTATATGTACCTGTACTTTCGTTACATTTCAAATGAAATCCTTTCAAAAAAGCAAAGGTGAATGTTATAAAAAAGCTAAATAAAACCAAAAATACCATCATTTAATTCTGTCCATTCGATAAGGACAATCGAACTATTTGATTTAAACTCATTCTCTACGATTGATACCAATTATTCGATTCAAGGAAAGCTAGATTGCCCTTTTGCCATTTTGCAGCTGCAATCATTTTATTTGCCTTAAACTTCAGCTTTTTTTCTCCTTTAACTTTTATTTCTATTTTATACTGAACCAATCCTTTTTTTGCTTTAAACAGTTCAATATCCTGACGAGGAATACGAGCATATAGGTCTGAGAAATCACCCATCAGTGTTAACCCGACCAAAACAATTTCGTCTGGCGAAAAGACCAGTAAAAAATGACTCATATCCACAAAAGATGCTAGTGCTCCATAAGTAAGAGAAGACAGCAATCCTGGTTCTGTATAGCCGTATACAAAATTTTGCGCTACCTCGATATCTAGCGGTTTCATATACTCTTCGATATTGTTGACTTTCATTGCTTCATTCATGTGTACCATCTCCTTTTTTTTATTTTAGCGAAAATAAAGAAAAAAGGGAAGTCATATCCTCATCCCTATTGGTTAAAAAGATATTTTACCGCTAGCAAAGTAGTGATACGATGGAAAATTTTATTCTCTTCCTCTTTTATGTAAACTGAGCCCTGAAATCAACTTATAAAGATTGCACTATAGAACTGGAATCAGGTAGTATAGGTATATATTATGGATAGGAGAGATATTTTGAAACTTAGAGCGCTGGAAATTAATGACTTGCCTGTTGTGCACGAGTTAAATAATGAACACTCTATTATGTCTTACTGGTTTGAAGAACCCTATGAATCGCTTACTGAGCTGCAATACCTTTTCGATAAGCACTTATTAGATGAATCTGAAAGAAGGTTTATTGTAGAAGATGATAAAACGACTGTAGGCATAGTTGAATTAGTCGAAATCAATTACATCCATCGTAATTGTGAAATTCAAATCATTATCAAACCAGAATTTAGTGGACAAGGTTATGCTAAATTTGCTTTTGAACGGGCAACAAGTTATGCTTTCGATATTTTGAATATGCATAAAGTATATTTATATGTCGATACTGATAACGAAAAAGCAGTTTACATTTACGAATCTCAAGGCTTTAAAAAAGAAGGCTTATTGAGAGAACAGTTCTATACTAAAGGTAAATACAAAAATGCCTACTTAATGGCTTTATTAAAAGAGGAGTACAATGCTTAAAAAAAGACCACCTATTCATTTAGATGGTCAAATTACGGTTGTATGTTGGAAATAGAATGAAAATTGCTGAAATACGTCTTTATCATTTTTTATACTAAGTAGTTTGAAAATATGATTCATTAAAAGAAATCGTTTTTCGAGTCAAATCTACCGTTATATCTACTCCATAAGGCAAAGCACAATGGGGGTAAGCATGGCCAAAATTAACGTTATACAAGATGGGCAGTGTATCATCAGAAACAACTTTTTTGTAAATTTCTTTATACGCTTCATAATACATTTCGTCTTGCGGTTTTCCAATCAAGATACCCTTAATAGCAGAGAAAATACCGGTTTGCTTTAAAGCCCATAGTTCTTTTTGCAATTCCTCCAGCGTAGGCTTTTCTTCACTTGTTTCTAGAAACAAGATTTTCCCTTTCCATTGTTCTATAGACGGAAACAAGTGGTACTTCTGACTTACTTCAACTTCATCTGGATAACGTTCCCCTGCCAGCAAATCATATAAACTTTCTAAACAGCCACCTAACAGCGGACCCGAAAACGAACCTGCTCCTTGCAAAACTTCGTATCCTTTTTCTTCAAGATGTCGAATACGTTCAGTCCCTACAGCAGCTTGAGAGAACTCAGTACGTTCTTCATACCAATATTTACTTGAAATGATTTCATGTTGTTCCTGTCCTTCTAAATAAGAGTGCAGAGTAGATTCTGTATACGGCAATAAGTCATTACCAAGTTCAGCTAAATCATTGATGAAATTTGGCCCATAAAAAGAGACCATTCCCAATTGATAAAACATTAAATGATTGACAGTCGTATCAGAAAAACCCGTAAATAACTTAGGATTTGTTTGTACATTCTGAATGAATTCTTTATCTTCTAGTAAAAACGGCAATAAACGATACGTATCATCGCCTCCAATAGCACAAATTATACCTTTGATAGCAGGATCTTGAAAAGCATCTTTTAAATCTTGAGCCCGCGCTTCAGGGTGCTGCTTTAAATAGTCGAGCCCTTTTAAAGCATTAGGCATAAAGACAGGCTCCAACCCTAATTTCATCAAACGTTGTTTCCCTAGATCAAGTTGGTGAGAACAAAACTCTTCTCCCAATATACCACTTGAAAGACTGACGATTGCTACTTTATCTTCTTTTTTCAAAGCATTTGGTTTCTTCATAATTTTTCTCCTTTTAATAGGGTGCCGCTTATTGTTTATTTTTAAATAATATAAGAGTTAAAGCAGAATAATTCGCTAGCACTTGTTAGATAGCATTTTAACATTTATCTCATTATTAATGATAGCGCTATTTCAAAAAAAGAGATACTATGATCATTCGAATGAGCCGTTATTCTTATCGGAAGAGTTAAAAAACCGTAAAAAAGCAAAAAAATAGGTTTAGACTAACCAGGGACAACTAAATTAATTTTAGTTGTCTTTTCTTATTAACCATACACATCTGACCGTTACTCGTTAGCAAAAAAAGATGTGTTACAATAGTGGAGATTTGTTTGTTTTATTTTGTAAAGGAAAAGTTCCTTTTGCATCTATATTAACTCGATCAAGTAAATAGGAATTTGTACATTGGAGGTCTTTCTTTGAAAATCCATTTTGGAAAAAAATCACTTTTTTTATACGGCTTTATTTTGTTGTGTCTCATTTTGCCTATGTGGGTTATGCAAAACAACTTTCATTTATATAAACAGCCCATAGTTGAAGTAGTAGAAGCAACACTTACAGAACAAAAGGAATTGGCTGATCTGCCTCATACTGAAGACAGCTTATTCCATCAAACGATCATCGGCAAACTAAAGAACGGTGATCGAAAAGGTCAATTGATAGCATTAGAAAATAACTACTCCTCATCAGGGGCAGATGATCATAAGTACCAACTAGGCGATGAATTATTTGTTTCCATCCAATCTAACGAGGGAGAGCAGTTAAGAGGGATTATTGATGGTCCCAAACGGGATAAATATGTTGTTGCAGCAGCCTGGCTCTTTATTATCACTGTGCTGCTTATCGGTAAAAGAAGCGGATTATTTTCAATTATCAGTTTAGTTGTCAATGTCCTAATATTGTCTATTGCATTAAACCATTATACAAATTCAGAACATGCTAGTTTATTACTGATTTGCAGTGGGTTAATTCTTTTTTTTACTGTTACTTCTTTATTACTGGTCAGTGGAAACAACGAAAAAACGTATGCTGCTATTCTAGCAACTTTGGCAGGAACTTTTTCTTCCTTGCTTATTGCCTATATCGTACTGGTCTTAACAGCTGAAAAAGGGCTTAGATATGAGGAAATGGCGTTTATAACAAGATCGCCGCAAAAAGTATTTTTAGCCAGCATTCTAGTGGGTTCTTTAGGAGCTGTAATGGATATCGCGATTACCATCATCTCCTCTCTTTATGAACTATATGATAAAAACAAAGATATCTCGCTAAAAGCCTTAAAAGCATCTGGTATGGAAATAGGCAAAGATATTATGGGCGCAATGACGAACGTATTGTTTTTTGCTTATGTCAGCGGGAGTATTCCGATGATCCTTCTCTATTTAAAAAACGGCTCTGCATTAGGGTACACAGTATCGATGAATTTATCCTTGGAATTGACGAGGGCACTCGTTGGAAGCATTGGAATTGTCTTGGCCATTCCAATAAGTATTTATATTGCAGCTTATTTCATTTATAAAAGGAGAGCAATCAAATGAACGTATTAGTCTGTTTAGCGATCATTTTATTTATCCTAATGAAATTCATTGGCGGAGAGAAGGGAACAAGATCTTTTATTGCGCTTTTCTTAAATTTTGGCGTAACCTTTTTGACTATCTTTTTAATGACTGTACAAACTATTAACCCGATTATCTTAACTCTACTGGCTTGTGTAGTCATTAGTTGTATCAACCTCTTTTATATAAATTCGGTTAGCATCAAATCAGTCACTGCCTTTATTTCTACACTTATCACGCTGCTTTTTTTATTACTGCTTATTTTTATATTCGTTAAGAAATCGATGATCCAAGGATTCGGAATAGAAGAATTAGAAGAACTCACTTCCTTTACCTTATATGTTGGGATAGATTTCGGAAAAATCGCTGTTTGCACGATTATAATGGGAACTATAGGAGCCATCACCGATACTTCTATTTCGGTTTCTTCGGCAATGAATGAAGTATACCATCATCATCCTTTAATAAGCCGCTACGATTTATTTAAATCCGGTATGAACGTCGGCAAAGATATTTTAGGAACAACTACAAACACTTTATATTTTG
>NZ_DAMDAK010000016.1:0-7281 GCF_032094055.1 Carnobacterium sp. | reverse complement strand
ATCACAGCTTGGCTGGCAGCTTATATATTAACCAAAAAATAAAAAGACAGCTGTTGAATAAAACTAGATAACTATTCTTTCCCATAAAAAAACCCTTCCTATCAAAATTTAAAATTTTGATGTGAAGGGTTTTTAAAATATATTTACGTAGTTCGTTCTGCTTTTATGTGTTGGGCTCTTTTCATTACTTTAAACACTGTATCAATAGTAAAAATAGCTAAAGCAATCATCCCAGCTACTTGGATGGTGCTTTGCAAATGTCCTTGGGCTAAAGCGTTGTGGCCTTGGATAAATTCATAAACCGTTAAATACATTCCCGAACCTGGAAACAAAGGAAAAAATCCCGGCAAAAAGAAAATCGTTACAGGAACTTTAAAAATCCGCGAAAAAATATGGGATTGTGTAGAAATCACTAATCCTGAAACATATGTTGCTGGGATAGGCCCAAGAGATTCAAGACAAAGTAAATAAACGCCCCATCCTAAAGCTCCCACAAAAGCTGTCGCAAAAATATACTTTTTGGGAGATTCTAAAATAATAGTCGCTGCTGCAACTGCTAGAAAAGCTCCTAAGATTTGACTAATCAAAAGACGACACCTCCAATTAAAACCAATCCAATCGCGACTCCTAGAGCAATGGATAGAGCGACCACAAAGGCTTCTAAGGCTTTAGCTCCGCCAGACATATAATCTCCTTGTAAAGTGTCACGAATTGCATTTGTGATGGCTGTTCCCGGCACTAACGGCATGATGGTACCAGTAATGACTAAGTGCATGTTCAGCGTAGGAAAAAGGAACGCATGCATCAACCCAGCACCTACCGAAATAACTGCAGAAGATAAGACATTACGGACAAATGAACCCATATCTAATTTTTTTTCGCCTTTCAATACTAAGGCCAACAATCCTCCATTGATCCCAGCAGCCAGTATCTCAAAAATACCGCCACCTAACAGCAGAGCAAAAGAAGCAGCTAGAGCTGATGTAGCAAGGTCTTTGTAAAGTCGTTTATATTGTTCTTTTTCAATATTCTGCAAAGCCGCATACGCTTCTGGAATGGTTATTTCTTCACTGGTCAATTGCCGTGAAATAGTATTGACAACTGCAATCTTATTTAAATTCGTATCACGTGAATTGATTCGTTTAACGATCGTGATCGGGTCATCAATGCTAGAATCATCTAGTGTAGCTACTAACCCAGTGGCGATGGCCAATGCTTCCGTCGTTTCAAATTTTGACGTTTTTAAAATATGGTTCATTGTATCTTCTACACGATAGGTTTCAGCATTGCTTTCCAGCATGATCTTTCCTGCCAATATAGCGATGTCCATCAATGTTTTGTAATCCATTTTATATCCTTCACCCTTTCCCGCGCTGGTTAGCAGCCGTTTTTTCTATTGATTGCTTTATTTCCCAACTGAAATTCCAATTTAGTATAGCATATTTTTCTTTACTCCCTAGGATCTTTTAAGCCTTTCTTATATCTTTTTAACTCCATCTCTTGACTAAACGTAGGAAAGAGTGTGGGACAAAAGGCGTTTAGACTTGAAACACTGGAGCGAATAAGCGCAGTATGGTCACCGACCATCGAGCATTATTCGTGAAGTGGACGTCGAGCCTGCCTTTTGAAGCATATTTAAGAAAAATAGTTAAAAAAAAGGCAAGAGGATGAGACTTATGTCTCATCCTCTTTTCTTAATTTACTTAATCTAATCCAATTTCTGCTCTAACAACATCCGCAATGCGTTCTACATAAGAATCCACTTTTTCTTGTGTTGGAGCTTCTGCCATGACCCGTAACAATGGTTCAGTTCCGCTTGCACGTACTAAAATCCGTCCATCACCATTCATTTCTTTTTCTACTTCTTCAATAATTGTTTTAATCGCTGGGATTTCCATTGCGCCGTTTTTATCGCTGACGCGGATATTCACCAAACGTTGCGGATAGGTTTGAACTTCTTCCGCCAACTCTGATAATTTTTTCCCAGTTTGTTTCATGACATTCAATAGCTGGATTCCTGAAAGCATGCCGTCTCCAGTCGTATTGTAGTCCAAAAAGACCATATGTCCTGATTGTTCTCCACCAAAGTTATAGCCGTTCTTGCGCATTTCTTCTACTACGTAACGGTCACCCACTTGTGTTTCTAGAGCAGTCATTCCTGCTGCTTCCACAGCTTTATGGAAACCTAAGTTACTCATAACAGTTGAAACAATGGTATCTTTTTTCAAGCGGCCTTTTTCCAACATGTATTTTCCGCAGATGTACATAATCTTGTCCCCATCAACAATATTGCCCAGTTCGTCTACTGCGATTACACGGTCAGCATCGCCATCAAAAGCCAAACCTGCATCTGCTCCTTTTTCTACTACGAATTTAGCCAATTGTTCAGGATGAGTCGAACCAACTCCATCATTGATATTTAAGCCATTAGGAGAAGCCCCCATCACATCAAATTCAGTGTCTAAATCAGCAAATAAACGATTGATCAATGGACTGGTAGAACCATTAGCTCCATCTAAACAAATTTGCAGACCATTCAAATCATTGGGAATGGTTTGTTGCAAAAATTGGGTGTATTTTAATGCACCTTCTGGATAATCATCAACTGTTCCTAACCCCTCTGCACTAGGACGCGGTAATGTATCTTCTTCTTGATCCAATAAAGCTTCGATTTCAAGTTCAGTAGCGTCAGATAATTTAAAACCATCTGACCCAAAGAATTTAATGCCGTTATCTGGTGCAGGATTATGCGAAGCCGAAATCATAACGCCGGCAGCTGCTCCTTGAATACGTGTTAAGTAAGCAACACCTGGTGTGGAAATAACACCTAATTTCATTACTTCAATTCCAACGGATAACAATCCAGCGATCAAAGCCGATTCTAACATTTCTCCTGAGATACGAGTATCTCTGCCGACTAAGACGCGCGGATGCTCTATTCCTTCTGAGTGTTGACATAAAACGTACCCGCCGAACCTGCCTAATTTAAAGGCTAATTCCGGTGTTAACTCTGAGTTAGCCACTCCTCTAACTCCATCTGTTCCAAAATATTTTCCCATTCTTCTAATGCCCCTTTTCAAAGTTAAGAATCTACTTTCTTTAACAATCTGCTTATTAACGACTTGAATCCACCTCAGATGATTTACTTTCATCTGATGAATTTGGTTGAGATTGCTCTACAGCAGATGAACTGCTTGTTTTTGATGACGATCCTTCGCTGTTAGCAGTGTTTTCTGTTGAACTACTCGTCGATTCATTTTTTTTTTCGTCTGATGTACTAGTTGAACTTGAATTTTTAGATGAATCTTCCGGTTTTTTACTTTCCGTCGCTGGCTTTTTATCTTTAGTCACTGTAATTCTAACAGTGATTTTTTCTGGTGTCACTGTTGAAAGGCCTTCTAACAAAGGCAGATTTACTTCTTTCGTTGTTGTTTCTGTAATACCGGATACGTCTACTTCTAATGGAAAACTGCTTAAGTTATCCAATGTTTCTTGTGAGCCTGTTACAGTCACGTTAGTATCTTTTTCATTTTCAATTCCTAGTTCATAGGTATAACCAGATTCAGGTTTGCCGCTTTCAGACAAGGTAACCGGCACTGTTTTGCTCTCTGGTTTGACGCGTATATTGACTGTTACCTCTTTTGGATTAATCATCACATCTAATTGGTTGCCGTTTATATCCCTGGCGCTTACAGGTACAGTTTGCTTGATGTCAGATTTAACTTCATCCGTTGTAGGAACGACCGCTTGAACGGTGTTGACTTTGTCAATTGTTGAAGCAGCTCCTGAAACTTCAACTGTATCGTAATTCAGCGTCGGAGTTTCGGCTGCATACCCTTTAGCTAAGCTGCTGCTGTCAAAATCAACCCCTACTTTGAATGTTTCGACCCGTTTTTCTTCAATGGTAATCGTTACCTCTGGAGGCGTAACGGTATACTTTAAGTCGGAAGAGAGACCTTCTGGTATTAAGCGAATTGTATGAGTACCGACTCCTAATTCATCTAAGTTTTGCGCTACTAAATCAAACCCTTTATTAGCTGTTGTTTGGGCTACAATATTTGTAGGTCCGGTAATTTCAATAGAAGCTGTTTCAGGAAAACCCGAAACAAAATATTTGTCTTGGTCTATGTCAACAACAATCGGCAAATTGGTAATGACTTTACTTGAAGTCGTACTCACACCATTAAGCGGATTAGTTGTCCGTAATTTGCTGGTATTTTCATAATTTACATAAGTAAATAATAATATCGCAAAAGCAAAAGCAACTAGTTTAGTAAACCATGGAGAATTATAAATCTTTTCCATTTTTTACGCTCCTTTCTTAAAGCTGTCAACGAACTCTTGAAGCGGGTTCTTTTTGACATCTTCTTCTGGGAGAATTAATTCTTTGCTTAAAAACTTCACGAAATCTTCTCTGGACAATTCTCTTAGCAGATCTCCCCGATGGGAAATACTGACTCCTCCCGTTTCTTCGGAAACAATAATCGTAATAGCATCCGTTACTTCGCTTAATCCGATAGCTGCCCTGTGTCTTGTTCCCAACTCCTTAGAAATTAAAGAACTTTCAGATAATGGCAGGTAACCAGCTGCTGCTGCTATTTTATAATCTTTTATCATCACAGCTCCATCATGCAAAGGTGTATTTGGAATAAAGATATTGATCAGCAACTCTCCAGAAATATCCGCATTCAAGGGAATTCCGGTAGCGATATATTCATCCAGTCCAGTTTCCATCTGAATAGAAATCAACGCACCTATTCTTCTTTTTGCCATATATTGAACGGCTTGATCCAGTTGTTGAATCATCTTTTTTGCTGGATTAACTTTTCGTTTTGTATTTTTAAAGAAAGAACCTCTTCCAAGGTGTTCTAGTCCTCTGCGCAATTCCGGTTGGAAAATGATAATGATGGCCAATACACTCCACTGAATAACCAAGTCGACGATCCAATCCACTGTTTGCAATTGAAGAAAAAAACTGGCTATTTTGATTAACATAATGACGGCAATTCCTTTTAATAACTGAACTGCTTTAGTACCTTTCAATATCTTTATCAATTGATAAATAATAAACGTTACTACTAAGATATCGACCGCATTAATAAAAGTTCGCCATGTAAATAAGTGTGACCAATCTATGGACATACGTGCACCTCCAATAATGTTTTAAAATAGTCACTCGTTTTTTATTATACCACACTTCCCTTCAATACAAGGCACCTGTTTAATATGGAAAAGCATTTTTTTATCCAATTTTAAAAAAAGAAAAACTTTTGTAGGGAAACAAAAGTTTTTCATCATTTTTTTGCTTATATGCTATTGAACGTTACTACTACTTACAAAATCAAAGAAATAGAACTTCTTTCTCCTAGTAAATAAACAGCTTACTACTAAAAATAAACTTGGTGCTCTTTTATTGATTACAGGAGCCATCAAACAAATTAATAAGAATAGGGGTAGTTTTGAAGTTTGACTTTTTTAATATCTTCTACAGTTTTAGTTCCAGCAAGTTGCATCGTTTTTTCCAACTCTGCTTTAAACCAATCAAAAACAGATGTCACTCCTTGAGCACCGCCTAAAGCTAAAGCATAAATAACCGGACGTCCAATCCCAACTAGATCCGCTCCGCTTGCCAAAGCTTTAAAAACATGCTGCCCGCGCCGTACTCCACTGTCAAAGACAATAGGCAAACGTTTATTTACTTCTTCAGCAACGATCTGCAGTGACTCAAAAGCAGGCATTCCGCCATCTAGTTGTCTTCCGCCATGATTGGTCACCCAAATACCGCCAGCTCCTGATTCAATCGAAATATGAGCATCTTCTGCTGTTTGCACTCCTTTAACAAATACCGGCAAACCAGAATATGCAGCAATAAATTCGACATCTTTAGGACTTAATATCTGTTTTGATGACCCATATACCGCGTCCATTGTTTGGCCAACACCTGTTTGATACGCTTGAACGATTGGCATGCCTAATGGAAAGACAAAACCATTACGTTTATCTGCTTCGCGATTTCCGCCAACTGTTGCATCAGCCGTCAAAACGATCGCTTTTACCCCATTTGCTTTTGCTTCATCCAAAATATCACGATTGATGCCGTCATCTTTACTCATGTAGAATTGGAACCATTGCGGAGCACCTTGGCCTGCTTCCGAAATTTCTTTGAACGGTTTATTCGCATATGAACTAATCGTCATGATGGTTTTAGCATCTGCTATCCCTTTAGCTGTCGCAGGTTCTCCTTTACTGTTAGCTAATCCATGAGCAGCAACAGGCGCCATAATAATAGGTGTAGAAATTTTATCACCAAAAATCGATGTACTTTGATCAGGATATTCAATATTTCTTAGAACGCGGGGCACAATTGTTTTATGGTTAAATGATTTGATATTTTGTTCAATCGTCCATAGATCTCCTGCTCCACTTGAAATATAATCGTATCCGCCTTTCGGAATCACTTTACTGGCTTCTTTTTCAAGATCATATACATTGATAATGTCCAGCGGTTTTTCCGCGTCACTCGTTTGATAAGAAGCTGTGCTCTCTTGTTCATTCTTTGTTGTCACTTCATCTAGCGATTTTTCTGGTTCCATATCTTTTTCTATTTTAGCCATAGTGTTCTCCTCCGTCTCTATTCTAAAAAACGTGTTATTTCTTTAATTTTACCACTGCCAGCTAAAAATTCAAAATTACCTTACTATTTTTTTAATCAATGTATTTCGTCTGCCCATTATTCAACCATGAGTAGTTTAAGCCTAAGATCAAACCGCCTCCTACGTAATTTCCTAAAGTGGCAAAAAACAAGTTTTTAATAACGCTGATTGCCGTCATTCCAGGAACATGTCCGCCAGTAGCAAAGAAAGCAAGTGAGAAAGAAGAAAAATTAGCAATCACGTGTTCAAACCCTAAAAAAGCGAAAATAAAAATAATGAACACAATTGAAATTACCCGTGCAGCATCATCTTTCATATTGATTGTCGCAAACACCGCTATATTGACGATCAAATTAGCAAATATGCCTTCAAAAAAGACTTGAGAAGGACCTTTTTGCAATTTGCTGGCTATTGTTGTAACTAAAAAACTATCTTGGGTCGTATGCAAAAAGGCTCCAGTATGCGAAATCAACCAGCTCGCTAGAATACCGCCAATCAGATTAAAGAAAATACAAGTGGCTAAAATAATGAGTGCTTTTTTAAAAGGCAAAATTTTCCGGTGAACTGCAGTTGTCATGTACATCATATTTGATGTGCCTAATTCAGCATTTAAATAAATAATCATCAC
>NZ_DAMDAK010000015.1:31069-39144 GCF_032094055.1 Carnobacterium sp. | reverse complement strand
GGGGATGTTGGATATGTTACAGCAAACATCAAAACGATACAAGATACACGAGTTGGGGACACGATCACTTTAGCTGACAACCCTGCTGCAGAATCATTAGAAGGCTATCGGAAATTGAATCCGATGGTTTATTGCGGAATGTATCCAATCGATTCTTCACGTTATGGTGATTTAAGAGACGCTTTAGACAAACTACAATTAAATGATGCAGCCTTACAATTTGAAGCTGAAACGTCTCAAGCACTTGGGTTTGGGTATCGTTGCGGATTCTTAGGACTTTTACACATGGACGTTATTCAAGAACGGCTTGAACGTGAATTCAATTTGGATTTGATCACAACTGCTCCATCCGTTATCTACCATGCAAACTTAACAGATGGTACTCAAAAAACCGTGGCTAATCCAGCTGAAATGCCTGAACCAGGTGTTATCGAATCGATTGAAGAGCCTTATGTAAAAGCAACAATTATGGTCCCAAATGATTACGTTGGAGCTGTCATGGAAATTTCCCAACGCAAACGTGGCGATTTCTTAACAATGGACTATCTTGATGACAACAGAGTAAACGTTGTCTATGAAATTCCTTTATCAGAAATCGTTTATGATTTCTTTGATAAATTGAAATCAAGCACTAAGGGATATGCTTCTTTAGATTATGAAATGATCGGCTACAAGAAGAGTAATTTATCTAAAATGGATATTTTATTAAATGGTGAGAAAGTTGATGCTTTAGGTTTTATTGTGCATAAAGATTTTGCTTTTAATCGTGGAAAAGCTATCGTTGATC
Organism: Carnobacterium sp.; assembly: GCF_032094055.1. Classification (GTDB taxonomy): domain Bacteria; phylum Bacillota; class Bacilli; order Lactobacillales; family Carnobacteriaceae; genus Carnobacterium_A. The sequence goes on along the minus strand of NZ_DAMDAK010000015.1, from coordinate 38,357 downwards.
AATTGAAGACGATTATACCAAGACAACAATTTGAAATCCCGGTTCAAGCAGCTATCGGACAAAAAATTGTTGCTCGTTCAAACATCAAAGCATTACGTAAAGACGTTACAGCAAAATTATATGGTGGTGATGTGACCCGTCGACAAAAACTATTGAAGAAACAAAAAGCTGGTAAAAAACGGATGAAACAAGTCGGTTCCGTAGAAGTACCGCAAGAAGCCTTCATGTCTGTTCTTAAGATGGATGACGAGTAAAACGTTGAGATAACATTGTTTTTCAAAAAAATTAAATAGTATAAAAAGCTAACTTGCCTATCATTTGCCTATCAATATAAATTTTGTAGGGTTTCGATAGGCATTTTTTTAGGGAAATTCCTAGCTTTTCAATTTTCCGTTGTAATGTTTACTGGAGGGAGAAAAAAATGATTAAATCTTTTTTAATGGTAGGACAATCGAATATGGCAGGCCGTGGTTTCATTCAAGATGTAGTACCTATCTACAATGAAAGAATAAAAATGTTACGCAATGGTAGGTGGCAAATGATGACCGAACCTATTAATTATGATCGTCCCGTTTCTGGTATTAGTTTAGCTGGTTCTTTTGCAGCTGCATGGTGTCATAAGTATAAAGAGGATGAAATTGGCCTTATTCCTTGTGCTGAAGGTGGAAGTACTTTAGATGAATGGGCTGTGGATGGTATTTTATTTAGGCATGCCATTAATGAAGCAAAATTTGCTATGGAAAACAGTGAATTAGCAGGTATTTTATGGCATCAAGGCGAAAGTGATAGTTTTGGTGGTAAATATAAAGACTATTACAAGAAATTTTTATTAATTATAAATAATTTACGAAAAGAGTTAAATCTACCTAATATCCCGATTATTATTGGTGAGTTAGGAGATTATTTGGGACGAGAAGGTTTTGGAAAAGGCTCTATTGAATATAATCTAGTAAATAGAGAATTGAAAAACTTCGCGCTTGAACAAGAGAACTGTTATTTTGTTACAGCATCTAATTTAACAGCTAATCCAGATGGTATTCATATAAATGCCGTATCGCAGAGAAAATTTGGTTTAAGGTATTTCGAAGCTTTTTCTAAACAAAAACATATAATGGAACCGCTAGTGGATGAAAACAAGTTAATCGATATTGACTCTAACAGAACATATACTAAAGCTGAACAGATATATAGAAAAAGCAGCGACCTTGCATTAGGCAAAATAACCTATAACGAATTTGAATCTCAAATAATGTATATCAATAAAAATCAAAATGAGTAATGATATTATTTAAAAGCTTGCTAGTCCATTTGACGAGCACTATTTATTCTTATCAAAACTGGTTAATTGATTTAATAAGTGTATTAGGTGCTATCATGCACAGCTCGTTCTACCTTAACTTTACGCTCCAAATATTTTTAAAATGAGCAGATCAACTATTGATTCAGCTCTTTTTTTTGATTTTAATAGAGTTAAAGCTTATCCTAAATAAGAGCTTTAGTATAGTTACAAAAAATGGAGAGGGTGGTTTCATTGTATCTCGTGGTTAGTTTTATTTGTGCTGTAGGATTCGCGTTCATTCACTTTTCTTCCAAATATATGCAATTTGCTAATCGTGTACCACGCAGCAGGTTTTTATCACTTTCTGCTGGAGTAGCCGTTTCTTATGTTTTTGTGCATTTGTTGCCCCAATTAAATGATTATCAACAAATTGTCACTGAAAAACTACAACAAAGCAGTTGGCGGCATATTGAGAATCATATCTACATCATCGCTTTACTAGGATTAGTTCTATTTTACGCCATGGAACGTTTAGTCAAAATATCGCGGAAAAGCAAGTACTTAAAGAATCCAGAAGAAGCAGATTCGGGTGTGTTTTGGATTCATATGGGTTCTTTTTTTATCTATAACGCTGTTATTGGGTATCTTTTAATCAGAGAAGAATACAAAAGTTCTTTCGGCATGCTCTTTTATTTTCTGGCATTAGGGGTACATTTTATAACGAATGATTGGAGTCTTAGAAGAGATCACAAAGAAGCGTATGACAAATATGGCAGACTTATTTTATCAGCAGCTCCTATTTTAGGGTGGCTGATAGGAGCATTGACAGAACTGAATGAATTTGTACTATCGGTTTTGCAGGCTTTTATAGCTGGAGGAGTTATTCTAAATGTGTTGAAAGAAGAATTACCAGAAGAACAAAAAAGTAGTCTAAGTAGCTTTTTAACAGGTGTAGTGGGCTATACCTTTCTTTTATTGCTGATTTAAAACAAATAAATAAGAAAAGAGGAAGGATATGCAAAACAAACTTATGCAATTAAAAAAATTAATTGAACAAGCTGATCATGTGGTCTTTTTTGGAGGTGCGGGAGTTTCAACGGAAAGTGGTATACCTGATTTTCGATCCGCCGATGGCTTGTTTAATCAAGATTCTGGCCAAACTTACCAACCGGAAGATATCGTTAGCGATTGGTTTTTAAAGGAGCAACCGGAAACTTTTTTTAACTATTATTTTGAACACTTAGTGTACCCAGAAGCCGTTCCTAATGTAACGCATCTTTACTTAGCTGAACTTGAAGCAAAAGGGAAAGATGTCACGATTATCACACAAAATATCGATGGGTTGCATCAAATGGCCGGAAGTAAAAATATTTTAGAACTTCATGGGACTACATTAAAGAATACTTGTTTAACTTGTGGACGACAGTATTCTTTACTTGATTTAAAACAAGATAATAAAGGGATTCCCAGATGTCCGGATGACAATGGCATAGTTCGTCCAGATGTTGTTCTCTATGGTGAAATGTTAGATCAATCAGCCTTAATAATGAGTCGGACTGCGATTGAAAAAGCTGATTTGTTACTTATTGCGGGAACCTCTTTATCTGTTTATCCCGCTAATAGTTTGATTCATTACTTTAATGGAGATGCAGTGGTCTTATTAAACCGGACATCCATTCCGTATCCAGCTGTTTTTGATTTAATTATTGAAGATTCGCTTAGTTCTGTATTTAAAGAGCTTATTGCTACTGGTAGAGATTAAAGTTAAACTGAACATAGAAAAGAGGGACGAGACAAAATTCTCGTCCTTTTTTCTGTTATTTAATGATTTACCTTAACCCCGCTTCAAAAAGCAGACAAATTTATAGGTTGTTTCTTAAAAAGGTATTGATTAATAGGATAGATTTCTAGATAATAGAAAAGGACGTTTAAGCGTTGGCTACTTTATTTGTTGAAAACGCTTGTTTGAAAAAGCATCGCTTTGAAATGGAGGAAAAGATTTGGATGTCAAACTAATGTTGTTTCAGTTTTTAGGCGGACTAGGAATTTTCTTGTTCGGAATTCAGATTATGGGAGATGGGTTGCAGAAATCTGCTGGAGACAGTTTACGCGAACTATTGAACCGATTTACGTCTACACCTTTAAAAGCTGTCTTAACAGGAATATTGGTCACCACCTTAATACAGAGTAGTTCAGGAACAACTGTTTTAACAGTTGGTTTAGTAAGTGCTGGATTTATGACACTGCGTCAAGCTATTGGCGTTATTATGGGAGCCAATGTTGGAACAACAATCACCGCATTTATTATAGGAATCAATATCGGAGAATACGCTTTGCCTATATTAGGAGTAGGAGCTATTTTACTCTTTTTCTTTAAAAAGCAGTTTATTAATAATATGGGACAAATCATGTTTGGTTTTGGAGCTTTATTTTATGGGTTAGAATTAATGGGAAGCGGAATGGCTCCTCTTGAAGAAGTTGCAGCTTTTAACGATTTGATGATCAATTTATCTCATCACCCTATATTTGCAGTTTTTACAGGAACTGGAATGACATTAGTTATGCAAAGTTCCAGCGCAACTGTCGGTATCTTGCAGAAACTTTACATGCAAGGCAGCATTTCGCTGGGAGCGGTTTTACCGGTCTTGTTTGGTGATAATATTGGAACAACGATTACTGCTATTTTAGCTACTATTGGAGCCAGCACTGCTGCTAAACGTACAGCCGGTGCACATGTGCTCTTTAATATTGTGGGAACGATTGTTTTTCTTATTTTCTTAAATCCTTTTACAAGTTTGCTTCTTTTGATCAGTCAAGCATTAGATTTGAACCCTGCTCTGCAAATTGCATTTGCGCATGGTTTATTCAATATTGGAAATGTTTTGATCCAGTTTTGGTTTATTAGCAACATTGCTACGTTAATGGAAAAAATCATACCTGGAAAAGACGCCGTTGTGGAATACGACACAACAAATTTGGATACGAAAGTCATTCAAACTTCTCCTAATGTGGCTTTAAGTCAAGCGAAATTAGAAATCAACCAAATGAGCAAATTTGCTATAGAAGAGTTTCATCATGCATTCAGCTACTATCGAGAACAAAATGAAAATGATTTGTCTACAGTGAATCATTTAGAAGAAGCCGTTAACAATATCGATCAGCGGCTTACTGAGTATTTGATGATTGTTTCGGCAGAAAAATTAACTATTGCAGAATCAAATGAATTAAGTGCTTTGATTGATATTACAAAATACCTGGAGCGTATTGGAGACCATAGCGAAAACATAGCAAAAAATGTCAAGGAAGTTCTTAAAATAGATAAGAAAGCGAAAAGCAAAGAAAAAGGACGATCTAATGGAGAAAAACGTTCACTTTATGATACAGACGTCATCAGTATGTTCAAAATGGTAGAGCTGATTGTAAAAATGGCTGTGCGTGCATATGAGGAAGACAATGAAAATCTGGCTCATAAAGTTCTTGAACACGATCCTTTTATCAATGAAATGGAAGTAAAATTACGTAAGAAATATATAGAATCTATTAATAATGGTTCAGAAAAACCAGGCGATGGAATTTTATTTATTGATATTGTGTCCAGTTTAGAACGTATCGGGGATCATTCTGTCAAAATTGCTCGACACGTGACAACAAAACACTCTGTATCAAGTCTTTCTGAAACATTTGAAAAAACAAAAGATAAGCTATTTTCCTTCGAGAACGAATAGAAATACCTGAAAAATAAAGCTGACGCAGGTTTAACTGACCTGCGTCTTTTTTAGTTGTTTAACGGGCTTTTCTATACGAAATGATCTCATTTGTTGTATACTTATAACTGAAGACATTTTTATAAAAAACGAGATTATTTAAGATAGGTGAGGAAATTTAATGACTTTTTGGCTTGATCCAACTAAAACAACTGAAGAGATTGCGCAAGAATTGTTGGGTTGTCTTATAATTAAAAAGACTGAAGAGGGAATTTGTTCAGGCTGGATCGTAGAAACAGAAGCTTATCTAGGTGAAATAGATGCAGCGGCTCATAGCTATGGTTTAAAAAAAACACCACGCTTAGCTTCAATGTATAAAGAAGCAGGAACGATTTACATTTATTCTATGCATACCCATCAAATGCTGAATTTAGTCGTTCAAGAAGCCGGTATACCGCAAGCCATCTTGATTCGTGCTATTGAACCTTACACGGGCATTGAACTGATGGAAGAACGGCGCGGTAAATATGGTGTGACGCTGACAGACGGACCCGGGAAATTGACAAAAGCTCTAGCAATCGATAAAAGCGATGATGGAGCTTCAATCAACGAGCCGCCTTTATATTTGTCGAAAACACACCGCAGAATTCCAAAAGAAATTGGAGTCTCAGCTAGAATTGGCATTCCCAATAAAGGAGAATGGACAGATGCTTTACTCCGGTATACAGTTATCGGAAATCCGTACGTTTCCAGAATCAAAGGCAAAACAGATAACGACTTAGGTTGGGAAGGAACAATTGAAACGGATCATTAAAATAGAGGAGTGGACAAAATGGCAAAACAAGACGTCATAGATTATTTAGAAACAATTATGGAAGAAAGTCATTTAGAATTTGATTGGGCTGTGCATTGGAATAAAAGACAGCACACGATTGAAGTAGCGTTTACTATCTATGCTGAAACAGCACCTAATTTGGTTGTTCAAGATGTAGAAGGCACGGTCAACAAAGAAAATATCATCCAGTTTGAAGACATTATTTGTTTTTATGATCCAGAAAAATCAAAGATTCGATTAGACGATTATTTAGCCGCTTTCCCATTTGATTTAAAAAAAGGGATCGAAAAGGGCTTTTTAGATACTGTAGTAAAAATGTTGCGCATTGTTGTTACAGAAGGACAATCTGATTTATTAGACTTTGCCACTGATCCAGCAATTGAAACGTTTGAAATGGAGTGGAACGAAACAAATTTTGAAAGCACTCTCCAAACAGCAAAAGATACGAACCGTTATAATACAGAACGAGTGGATTATCCAAAATTTTAAACTCATAACTTAGATGGAGGACTTTTGAAAATATGAAATGGATAGAAGTGAGTGTACAGACAGCAAATGAAGCGGTAGAAGCTGTTTCGAATATTTTAATTGAAGCAGGTTCCCAAGGAGTGTCAATTGAAGATAGACAAGATTATTTACAGGCGCCTGACGATGGGTTAGGTCAAGTCTGGGCATTAGATGAAGCCGATTTTTCAACAGAAGGTGTTATTATTAAAGCTTATTTTCCAGAGACACTTTTTTTACCGGAAATTTTAATAGACATCAAAGAACGCATCCTTAAATTAACAACAGTAGGATTGGCTATTGAACCCAATGTTTTAACAGTTGCTGAAGTGACTGAGACCAATTGGGCAACCGCTTGGAAAAAATACTATCATCCATTAAAAGTGACTCGTTTTTTGACGGTTGTACCTAGTTGGGAAGACTATGAACCAAAATATAAAGACGAACGCATCATTCGATTGGATCCGGGCTTGGCTTTTGGAACAGGAACACATCCTACCACCCGTTTATCTTTACAATCTTTAGAAGCAAGTATGACAGGGGAAGAAACCATTTTAGATGTCGGTACAGGATCAGGTGTGTTAAGTATTGCAGCTAAAGCTTTAGGTGCAGGAAAAGTATACGCTTATGATTTAGACGATGTAGCTGTTCGATCGGCTTATGATAATATTCAATTAAACGAGTATGCTCAAGACATTCAAGTTTCTGCTAATGATTTACTTAAAGGAGTAGAAATAAAAGCTGATATTGTAGTAGCTAACATTTTAGCAGAAATTATTGTTCCTCTTATACCGGACGCTTGGGAAGCCTTGAAACCGAGTGGGTTATTTTTAACTTCAGGAATTATCGAATCAAAAAAGAACACTATTTTGTCTCATTTAAGAGAGCAAGGGTTTGAAATCAGCCAGATTCTTCAAATGAAAGATTGGGTTGCTGTAATTGCACAAAAACCTGCTGAGGAGGAGT
>NZ_DAMDAK010000015.1:29809-31059 GCF_032094055.1 Carnobacterium sp. | reverse complement strand
CAGTAGAAGATTATCACACTACAGAGATCGTTCTTACCGGCGAACAATACCATCATATTGTTCGCGTGATGCGAATGAAACCTGGGAACCAAGTCTATTTGGTTCTTCCTGAACAGCAAGCATTTAAAGCAGAAATCCAGGCAATAGAACAAGATGCTGTTATCCTAAAATGGATAGAAGATGAAAATACAACAACTGAGTTGCCGATTCACGTAACGATTGCCAGCGGGCTGCCTAAAGGAGACAAGCTGGATTATATCGTTCAAAAAGGAACAGAATTAGGAGCAGCCTGTTTTCTTCCTTTCCAAGCAACCTATTCTATTACCAAATGGGATGAAAAAAAAGCTGCTAAAAAGCTGCTGCGTTTAAAAAAAATAGCACAAGAAGCAGCGGAACAGTCTCATCGATCTGTTTTCCCAGAAATAACTGCCGTTCATTCTTTTAAAGAATTGTTAACAATCAGCAGTTCTTTTGATGCCTGTCTGGTAGCGTATGAAGAAAGCGCAAAAACAGGGGAAACTCAAAATTTTGTCAAAACACTAAGTTCATTAAAACCAGGCAGCAAGTTGCTGATTGTCTTTGGTCCTGAAGGCGGATTAAGCAAGACAGAAGTCGAATCTTTATTTGGCAGTGGAATGCTTCCTTGTGCTTTAGGACCAAGAATTCTTCGGACAGAAACAGCACCGTTATATGCATTAGCTGCTATCTCTTATCAGTTCGAATTAAATTAGAACAAATGATATTTTGTATATTACCGAAAAGCAAGCTATAATAGATGAGAAAATACTATTCTGATTAAAGAAAGAAGGAACTAGCAATGGCAGAAAACTTAAATAAATATATTGATCACACACTACTTAAAGCAGATGCAACAGAAGAACAGATTAGACAGTTATGCGAAGAAGCTGTTACGTATGATTTTATGTCTGTTTGTGTTAATCCGACATGGGTAAAAAAAGCAGCAGCTTTTTTAGGAAATAGCGATGTAAAAGTATGTACAGTGATTGGTTTTCCTTTAGGGGCTAACACACCTGAATTAAAAGCTTTTGAAGCAAGAAACGCTATCCAAAATGGTGCAACTGAAGTTGATATGGTGATCAATATTGGTGCTTTAAAAGATGAAGATAGTGAATTAGTGGAACGTGATATTAAAGGAGTAGTAGAAGCAGCAAAAACTAAAGCTCTTTCTAAAGTTATTATTGAAACAAGTTTACTAACAGACGAAGAAAAAGTAAGAGCTTGTGAGCTAG
>NZ_DAMDAK010000015.1:23196-29799 GCF_032094055.1 Carnobacterium sp. | reverse complement strand
GGTTTTTCAACTGGAGGCGCAACTCTGGAAGATGTCACGTTAATGCGAGCAACTGTAGGACCAGAAATGGGTGTTAAAGCCAGCGGTGGTGTAAGAACAGCTGAGGACGCGAAAGCTTTTATTGCAGCAGGGGCAACGCGATTAGGTTCATCAAACGGTATTGCTATTGTCGCTAAGTAGTTTGGACAACAGAAGACGGAAAAGCAAAGAATTGATTTATTTGTTCTTTGCTTTTTTATTATGCTTATTTTTGGTTCCTAGGTTTGTGACCATGTAAGTTTTCAGATTGAATTTACCCTCATTTAACGGTATAATAGCAGGAAGGCATTTAACACAACTGGCACTCTCAAGCGAGCGCTTATTTATACTGTTAGAGTAAATTGGTTAAAATAGAAATAAAGTGAACTGTAAAGAAAATCAATTGGAAGAGAAGGTGACAAGATGCCCAAAAATAGAAATTATACTGCACAAGAAGTGATTGCTTTAACGATCACTTATATGAATAGCAGTCATGTGGCTTTTGTCAAGAAGGCATGTGACTTTGCAACGATGGCTCATGAAGGGCAGCTCCGTAAATCCGGTGAACCTTATATCATCCATCCCATTCAAGTTGCAGGCATATTAGCCGAATTAAAAATGGATCCTGTGACTGTGGCAACAGGTTTCTTGCATGATGTTGTTGAAGATACTGATATTACTTTTGAAGATATTGCACGGGAGTTTACACCAGAAGTAGCTATGTTGGTCGATGGTGTAACGAAACTAGGAAAAATTGAATTTAAATCTCATGAAGAACAACAAGCTGAGAACCATCGTAAAATGTTATTAGCAATGGCAAAAGACATACGCGTGATCATGGTCAAATTAGCTGATCGGTTGCACAATTTGCGAACTTTAAAGTTTCACCGTCCAGATAAACAAAGACGTATAGCAAATGAAACGTTAGAAATTTATGCTCCATTAGCCGATCGTCTAGGGATCAGTAAAGTAAAATGGGAATTGGAAGATACTTCTTTGCGTTATTTGAATCCTCAACAGTACTACCGTATTGTTCACTTAATGAATTCTAAACGTGAAGAACGAGAAACCTATATTGCTAATACGATCAAGAAAATCCAAGATTCTGTTGACGAGTTGAATATCAACGCAGAAATCTATGGTCGCCCAAAACACATTTATTCGGTTTACCGTAAGATGCGGGATCAAAAAAAACAATTTAATGAGATTTACGATCTACTGGCTATCCGAATCATTGTTGATTCTATTAAAGATTGTTATGCTGTTTTAGGGGCCGTTCATACACGCTGGAAACCAATGCCGGGACGGTTTAAAGATTATATTGCTATGCCAAAATCTAATATGTACCAATCCATTCACACAACCGTTATTGGACCTAATGGCAAGCCTGTCGAAGTTCAAATTCGAACAGAAGAAATGCATCAAGTGGCAGAATATGGTGTGGCTGCTCACTGGGCTTATAAAGAAGGCATTACCAAAAAATTAGACAATACAGAAGTCGGCGAAAACTTACCTTGGTTTAGAGATATCATCGAGCTGCAAAATGAAGCGAATGATGCCAGCGACTTTATGGAAAGCGTAAAGGGAGATATTCTTAAAGACAAGGTATATGTATTCACTCCAAAAGGCGATGTCAGCGAACTTCCTTCTGGTGCCGGTCCATTAGATTTTGCTTACAATATTCATACAGAGATCGGAAATAAAACAATTGGGGCTAAAGTTAATGGTAAGATCGTTCCTTTGAATTACAAATTAAAAACTGGTGATATCATTGAGGTACTGACTTCACCTAATTCCTATGGACCAAGCCGTGACTGGATCAGTGTGGTTTCAACGAGCAAAGCAAAAAACAAAATAAAACGATTCTTTAAATTGCAAGATCGCGAAGCTAACATCATCAAAGGACGCGATTTGCTTGATAAACAGCTTCAGGATATGCAATTTTTGCCAAAAGAGTTTTTAACTAAACAAAATATGAAAAACCTTTTAGAACGTTTTAATTTCACTACAGAAGACGATTTATTTGCAGCGATCGGTTATGGCGAAGTAACAGCTTTGGCTGTGGCTAATCGGCTAACTGAAAAGGAAAGACGTGCTCGAGAAAGTGAAAAACGTGCTCAAGAAATTGATACTTTAGAAGTGAAGTCAAAAAAAGAAACAGAAAAAATCCAAGTTCGGCATGAAGGCGGCGTAGTCATTCAAGGAGTGGATAACTTGCTAGTCCGTATCAGCCGTTGCTGTAACCCAGTTCCTGGTGACGAAATTGTAGGGTACATTACAAAAGGCCGGGGCGTCTCAATTCATCGAGCTGACTGCCCAAATGTTCAATCAGCTAAGGATGCTGAGAATCGGCTTATTGATGTAGAGTGGCAAGATACTTCTTCTCAGGGACAAGATTACGATGCAGAATTGCAGATTGAAGGCTATAACCGATCTGGTTTATTGAATGAAGTTTTACAAGTTGTCAACACAATGACACGAAATTTAAACAACGTAAATGGACGAGTGGATAATAATCGAATGGCGACCATCACATTAACCGTTGCTATCCCAAATTTAAATCATTTAGAAAAAATTATTGAAAAAGTTAAAATGATTCCTGATGTGTATAGTGTTCGCAGATTAACTTCTTAATAAACTAAAAAGGATCTTTAAACAGAAGATGGATTGACGATCTTCTGTTTTTACTTCATTTTTTATAAAAAAAGAAAAGAGGCATTTTATGAAACTTGTTATTCAAAGAAGCAAACAGGCTGAAGTGAAAATTGAAAATGAAATTGTAGGAAATATTGCTCATGGGTTAGTTCTGCTTGTAGGAATAGAAACAGCAGATACACAAGAAGATGTTGACTATTTAATTCGAAAAGTGTGCAACATGCGCATTTTTTCCGATGAAGGCGACAAAATGAATTGGTCTATTCAAGAGACAGGAGGAGAAATTCTTTCTATTTCTCAATTTACTTTACATGCTGATACTAAAAAGGGCAATCGGCCAAGCTTTATTCAGGCAGCCAAACCAGATACAGCTATTCCTTTATATGAAGCCTTTAATGAAGGCCTAAGAGAAAAAGGAATTCATGTTGAAGCGGGAAGATTTGGTGCAGACATGCAAGTTTCATTAGTAAATGATGGACCTGTAACTATTCTGATCGACAGTAAAAACAAATAAAAAAGTAATTGTAAGGCAATTCTACCAATGCAATGGAGTTTAGCTCTTTATTCTTTCTTGATATAAATAAAAAGAAGCTTACCTGTTTAACATCTATCTCATTAAAGGATAGACACAGGTAAGCTTCTTTTGCTGTTAAAATTAAGGAGCAAAGTATTGGTTTAAAGCCTGATAAATACTTTCCACAATAGAATAACGATAAGAATCCGTATTGATAGTAGCTTGGTCAACGGTATTATTTAAGTAGCCTAACTCTAATAACACGGCCGGCTGTCTGTTTTCCCGTGTAACATAAAAATCACCGAAATGGACTCCATTATTGGGCAGTAGTCCATTTTGCTGGAGTTGAGCATTGATTGTTTCTGCTAATGGTTTTTCTTTCTCGTAATAATAATAAGTCGTCGTTCCGCTAGCTTCATTAGGGTTCTCAGTTGAATCATAATGAATACTGATAAAAGCATCTGCAGCAGCTTGATTGCTGATGACGGTTCTTTGATTTAAACTGACCGTTTCATCTGAATTTCGAGTCAAGATAACATTCGCTCCGGCTTTTTGTAACCGATCAGCTAATACTTTAGCCGTTTTTAGCGTAACTTCTTTTTCGTTATAAGTAGGAGCTGGAGCACCAGGATCTTCACCACCATGTCCTGCGTCAATCACAATTGTTGCTTCTGATAAAGAAGTTACATTAGCTGTTGGAGCAGCAGTTTTGTTGGCGGATAGATCAACGACCCAATTTGCGATGTAGCCTTTTTGTCCATCAGCCGTTTCAATTTGATACCAGTCTCCTGCAGTGCTGAGATAGGTAAAGCTGTCTCCTTTGGAAGCTTTTACTAGGACTTTTTCATCAATGGATGGTCCACTGCGAATGTTAGTCCCATCTGATCTGACAGTGATGGTTTGAATCGGAACTTTTGTATCTTCTTTGGTAAGACTCGTAGGAGTCGCTGTCTTCGTTTCTGCAGTGACTTCAATCAAATCAGAACTTACCCAAGCTACTTGTTCATTGTATTGCACTTGAGTCCAGCCATTTTGTTGAAAGAGCACAGTCAACTCAGTTCCTTTAGTTGCTTTTCCTAAAATAGTAGCTTCTGTGTTGCCCTCGCTCCGGATATTTACAGTCTCACCGATGATCGTTCCGGTTTTATTGGAGGCTGCACTTATTTCAGTATTTGCAATCAACCAACTCGCTACCCAGCCAATTTGATCATTACTCAGCCGAATTTTATACCATTCATTTTCTTCAGAGATTACATTTATTTTTTCGCCGCCTACAACCTGAGTCATAATGTCGTAAGATAACCCTGGTCCGGTTCGTATATTTACGACATTCGCATCGACTTTGATTGTGCTTTGATTAGCCAACGCAACGGTTGCGAAAGTTGTAATGCTGATAAAAATCAAAACAGCTAAAAAAGTAATCAATGTTTTGGGTTGTTTCAGTATACGGATTTTTTGCATTGATTTATTCACTACTTTCCTATTGCAAAACGAGTGCAACCTATTAATTATGTATAAAATGATTATAGCAAGTAAAGGGGGAGATATGCAATCAATTAGTGAACGATTACATCAACTCGCTTAATTATCTTTCTGTTGGATTGGCTTGACAAGCACAAAGCTTTCTTGTAATCTGGAACTATTCCAATAAAAGAAACCCGTTGAAAGAGAGAATAAGCTTTGATAACGCGAAAAAAGAGAGACACACCTTGGCTGAAAGTGATTCCCGTTAAAAGACTGAAAGACACTCTGGAGGGATAGCAGTGAAAAGCTGCTACGTTACGAGCGTTATTCGTTAAGGAAAGCTTAGCTTTCAAACAAAGGTGGTACCACGGGAAACTAATAACTCGTCCTTATTCGATAGAATAAGGGCGCTTTTTTTTTGCTTTTAAATAGAAATAAATAAAAACGAGAGTATGAAGGAGTGTTGAAAAAATGGCCATACAAAGACCAAAAGGAACTGCAGATTTATTACCAAATGATTCGTTAAAGTGGCAATATGTTGAAGAAACCGCCAAAATTATTTTGGGAGATTATCAATTTCATGAAATTAGAACCCCAATTTTTGAAAGTTATGATTTATTTTCGCGCGGAGTAGGGGAAACCAGTGATATTGTTTCAAAAGAAATGTATGATTTTTATGATAAAGGCAATCGTCACATGTCTCTACGTCCAGAAGGTACAGCTCCTGTTGTTCGAGCATACGTGGAAAATAAACTATTTGGTCCAGAATATGCAAAACCCTACAAAGTCTACTATATGGGGCCGATGTTTCGGTATGAGCGTCCCCAAGGAGGGCGTATGCGTCAGTTCCATCAATTAGGAGTCGAAGTTTTTGGAAGCACTAATCCAGCGGTTGATGTTGAATCTATGTCTTTAGCAATGGATTTATTTAAAGAACTTGGCTTAGAACATTTAACATTAGTCATCAACTCACTTGGCGATTCAGCGAGTCGTATTGCCTATCGCGAGGCTTTGATCGCTTATCTTGAACCACATTTTAATGAATTAAGTGAAGATTCTCAAATCCGTTTGCATAAAAATCCTTTACGTGTTTTAGATAGTAAAAATAAAAAAGATCAAGAAATAGTTCAACAAGCTCCTTCTATTTTAGATTATTTAAGTGAAGATTCTCAAAAACATTTTGAACAAGTCAAAGAAATGTTGGATGCGTTGAATATCCCTTATACAGTCGACAGCAACATGGTAAGAGGTTTGGATTATTACAATCATACAATATTTGAAATCATGAGCGATGCACCTGGATTCGGAGCCATTACAACGATCTGTGTAGGAGGACGTTACGATGGTTTGGTTGAAGAACTGGGAGGACCAGAAACACCTGGTTTTGGTTTTGCACTAGGACTAGAACGGTTGATGCTGACTTTAGAAGCGGAAAAGATAGACATCCCTAATTTACACGAACTAGATGTTTATGTGGTTGGCATAGGAGAAGAAACGAATGTGGAGGCTTTAAAACTCGTTCAAGCTATTCGTTCAGCCGGTTTTTCTGCTGAACGTGATTATTTTGACCGTAAAGCTAAAGCACAATTTAAAACCGCTGCAAAATTAAAAGCTAAAGTCGTGTTGACCTTAGGCGAAGAAGAATTAAAAAATGGTCGGGTGAACTTCAAAGTAATGAAAAATGGTAAAGAATCTACTGTGTCATTGAAAGAGGCCTACCAAGACTTTGAAAAACTATTTAATTTAAAAACTGCTGATATGACAGCCTTTAATGACTTTTTCAATAAAGAAGATTAATCAATAACCAAAAGGAGTTGGATCAGAGATGGCAAAACGTACTGAATACTGTGGTAAGATCTCAAAAGATTTATTAGGCCAAGAAGTTGTTTTGAAAGGTTGGGTACAAAAAAGACGGGATTTAGGCGATTTGATTTTTATTGACTTACGCGACC
>NZ_DAMDAK010000015.1:14488-23165 GCF_032094055.1 Carnobacterium sp. | reverse complement strand
AATATGTATTAGAAATTAAGGGCACAGTAGTCGAGCGTGCTGAAAATGTAGTCAATAAAAACATTTCAACCGGAGAAATAGAAATTGAAGCAAAAGAAATCAAAATTTTGAATAAATCTAAAACTACTCCATTCTATATCGAAGACCAGGTAGCTGTCTCCGATGATAAGAGATTGGAATACAGATATTTAGATTTACGACGTCCTGAAATGACAAAAAACATTATTTTGCGTCACAAAATAACGCAGTCGGTTAGAAATTATTTAGATAATGGTGGTTTTATTGATATTGAAACGCCTTATTTAACTAAATCGACCCCTGAAGGAGCTCGTGATTATTTAGTTCCTTCTCGTGTTCATCCTGCTCATTTTTACGCTTTACCGCAATCTCCTCAGTTATTTAAACAATTATTGATGGGAGCGGGGTTTGACCGTTATTATCAAATTGTTCGTTGTTTCCGAGATGAAGATTTGCGTGGAGACCGCCAACCAGAATTTACACAAATCGATATTGAAACAAGTTTCTTAGCACCCGATGAAATCCAAAGCTTTACCGAGAAATTATTAGCTAAGGTTTTAAAAGAGACGAAAGGTGTAGAGATACCAGTACCTTTCCCGCAAATGGGATATGATGAAGCGATGAGTCGTTTTGGCAGTGACAAACCGGACATTCGTTTCGGATTGGAACTTGTTCTGTTAAATGAAGTAGTCAAAGATTCTGATTTTAAAGTCTTTAGCGATGCTATTGCTAAAGGAGGAGAAGTTAAAGCCATTAATGTGAAAGGAGCAGCAGAACACTATTCGCGCAAAGAGATTGATGCATTAGGCGAATTTGTTGCTATCTATGGCGCCAAAGGATTGGCTTGGTTAAAAGTGGACGAAACTGGACTGAAAGGACCAATAGCTAAATTCTTTAAAGAAGACGCTGAAAAACTGATGGAACAATTAGCTGCCGAGCCTGGCGACTTATTATTGTTTGTAGCGGATAAAAAAGCTGTTGTAGCAGATGCGCTCGGAGCACTTCGTTCTAAATTAGGAAAAGAATTGAAACTTATTGATGAATCAGTTTATGCGTTCTTATGGATCGTGGACTGGCCATTACTAGAATATGACGAAGGAGCTGACCGCTTTACCGCAGCACATCATCCATTTACAATGCCTAGAGAATCGGATATTGCTTTATTAGAAACAGCCCCTGAAAAGGTACGTGCACAAGCATATGATATTGTTTTGAATGGCTATGAGTTGGGGGGAGGCTCCCTTCGGATCCATACTCGTGAAGTACAAGAAAAAATGTTCGCAGCATTAGGATTTTCAAAAGAAGAGGCGCAATCGCAATTTGGTTTCTTACTAGAAGCATTAGAGTACGGCTTCCCACCACATGGCGGAATTGCATTAGGCTTAGACCGTTTTGCCATGTTACTAGCTGGCGAAGAAAATATTCGTGAAGTTATTGCTTTCCCTAAAAATGGACGTGCAGCTGATCCACTAACTAAAGCACCTAGCTTAGTAAGTGATGCACAATTAGCTGAATTATCGATTACTACAACGACTAAAGAAGAAGAATAACCAAAAGAAACGAAGTGTGAGTAGAAATAGCTATTCACGTTTCGTTTCTTTTTTAGCATCAAAATTAGTTCCATGCTAAAAATAATATTTCACTTGTAATCTTTCACTAGTTTTGTCAGAATAAAAGAGAACAACGCAAAAAAGGAGGAGTAACATAATGACAACCAAAAGATGGACGGCTATTGGATTAGCCATTGGACTTTTTATATTATCTTTCGTTATCAGCGGTATGGCTGCCAAAGTGGCTCAAACCGACAAAGCAGAAAACATATTTAGTGATGCCACAAACAGATTACTTGGGCAATCAGAATTAATAGAAACTGTGGTCACTACTGGCGATGAAGCTAATCGAATAGCCCTTCTAACAGTTGATGGGACTATATTGGCGGGTCAATCATCTGGTTTATGGAGCACAACCGGATATGATCATAACTTTTTTCTAGAACAATTGGAAGCGGTAAAAGCAGATAAATCGGTTAAAGCCATTTTATTATCGATCAATTCACCAGGAGGAGGCACTTATGAAAGCGCCCAAATAAAAGACAGCTTATTAGAATTGAAAGAAACTACCGATAAACCAATTTATGTTTCCATGGGCAATCTTGCTGCAAGCGGTGGTTATTATATTGCAGCTCCTGCAGACAAAATATTTGCTGCTGAAGAAACATTGACAGGTTCTATCGGAGTTATTATGTCCAGCACCAACTTAAGTGAACTATATGAAAAGTTAGGAATTGAAGATACAACGATCAAAAGCGGTCGATTTAAAGATATTGGTTCTAACAGCAGACCCATGACGGAAGCGGACCAAGAAATTTTACAAAAAATGGTAGATAGTTCATATGATCGATTTGTCAAAGTGGTAGCAGAAGGAAGAAAAATGAACGAGAAACAGGTACGCGAATTAGCTGACGGACGTATCTATGATGGCGCTCAGGCTCTAGAAGTAGGTTTAATTGATGAAATAGGTTACCAAGAAGATGCTTTGAAGGCTTTACAAGAAGATTATCAATTAAAAAATGCTGAAGTATTTCAATATTCTACAGGAACTATTCCTTTTAGTTCATTGATGTTCTCGAAAGCAAGTCAGCTCTTTTCTTCAAAAAATACATCAGCTGAACTGGTAGAACAAATCACTTCTCAATTTGGAACTTCTGCAGCACCAAAGATGCTTTATCTATATGGGGGTGAATAAAATGAATACACCTGAATCAAATGAAAAAGGCAATACAAAAGAATTAAATATTGATGAATTAAAAAAAGCATTGGCTAAAGAAGAAGCGGAAAATATGCGTAAACGACGCCTGCAGAAGTTGGATGAGCGGCAAGAGAACAAAGCAAATGAAGAGAAGGAACAAGAACGAAAACCAGCTTCTAAAAAAATACAAAGCACTCCACGGACACCTGAAGAGCTACGTAGAGCACGCAGACTTTATTGGCAAGAAAAGCAAGAACAAGAGCAAGCAAAAAAAACACCTTATCATCGGTACCCCCAATTTTTTTATGCTGGTTTTTGGATTCGGTTCTTTGCCTATTTAACTGATTTAATCGTCATTAATAGTCTCACTCGTTTAATTCTAACTCCATTTTTCTTATTGATGCACCTACCAATTAAGACAGAGCTATTTTCTGCTTTTTCATTAAGTCAGTTAGCCCTATATTTAGGGTATTTTATATTATTGACTAAACTCACAAATGGACAAACGATTGGTAAAATGATTTTTGGATTACGTGTAGTTTGTTTTAAAGAAGAAAAATTAAGTTGGCTGACTGTTCTTATCCGCGAAGGTTTTGGTCGTTATATCTTAAAGACAATCAGTATTTTGTATTTAGTCATTCTTTTTACAGAGCGCAATCAACAAATAGCAGATATCTTAAGTGACACAACAGTTATATCGGAAAAAGTTTTAGCTGCAAGTAAATGGAACCAGTTGTCTACGGCATTTACGGAATAAAAGAAAAAATACAAAGTGACGAGATCCTCATTCTGTTTTTTTCATTGTTCTTTTCTGTAAACTGTCTTACAATGTAAGAAGCTTTAACGGAAAAGATTGGAGAAGGACGACTATGGTATTATTAGGATCACACGTATCAATGAGTGGAAAGAAAATGCTATTAGGATCAGCGGAGGAAGCTGCTGGCTATAATTCTAGTACTTTTATGATTTATACAGGAGCACCGCAAAATACAAGGCGAAAAGCCATTGAAGAAATGAATATTGAAGCTGGAACAGCCCATATGAAAGAAAAAAACTTATCCAATATTGTGGTTCACGCTCCTTATATCATCAATCTGGGAAATACACTAAAACCAGAAAATTTTGCCTTCGGAATTGAATTTCTAAAAGCTGAAATTATACGAGCAGAAGCTTTGGGAGCTAGACAGATAACTATGCATCCTGGCGCACATGTTGGCGAAGGAGCTCAATTAGCGATTGCTCAAATCATTAAAGGGCTAAATGAAGTGCTGCATAAAGATCAAGTAGCTCAAATTGCTTTAGAGACTATGGCAGGAAAAGGAACAGAAATTGGCAGAACTTTCGAGGAATTAGCTGAAATCATAAATGGTGTTACATTAAATGAAAAACTGTCTGTGACAATGGATACTTGCCACATTCATGATGCTGGGTACAATGTGAAAGAAGATTTTGACGGTGTCCTAGAAGAATTTGACCATGTTGTCGGCCTTGAACGTTTAAAAGTCATTCATGTCAATGATTCAAAAAATCCTCAAGGCAGTCACAAAGACCGTCATGCTAACATTGGATTTGGAACAATCGGTTTTGATGCTTTAAACGCAGTCGTTCATCATCCAAGTTTGAAAGACTTGCCAAAAATTTTAGAAACACCTTATGTAGGAGAAGACAAAAAGAATAAAAAAGCTCCTTACGGTTATGAAATTGATATGCTGAAAAAACAACAGTTTAGCCCCGATTTATTAGAAAATATTGCCAACCAAATAGGCTATTAAAATAAAGGATCCAAGAGAAAGCAACTCATTTCTCTTGGATTTTCTGTTTTATTTTCTAATCCGCGAAATTTATGGCATACTTAGAAAAAGAGTGTACCGAAATGGAGGAGAAGGGATGAAGAAAAAATTAGGAAGTATCCTTTTTCTATTGGTCTTATTTTTAGGTTCACCAATTGAAGCTTTAGCTGTGGATTATGCTATCGAAGCCTATAAAGTAGATGTTTCTATTTTAGAAAATGGTACTGTTGCATTCGATCATGCAATAACTTATGACTTTGACGGAGAATTTAATGGCTTTTTGTATACTTTGGATTATTTTGGTTATCAGAAACCAACGAATATCGAAGTAACAGTAGCGGACAGTCAGGGGAAGGAATCAAGTCCCTTTATAAAGAATTCTTCGCAGTTTCCAGGTACCTTTAAAATATACGAAGGTATAAGCAACTTAGACTTTACTGTTTTTGAATCCGGCAAAAATGAAACAAAAACAGTCCATTACAAATATGAAATACCTGGAATGATTGTAAATTATCTTGATACAGCAGAATTTAATCATAAAGTCATTGGTGGAAATTGGGAAGATCGATTAAAAAATGTTGAGATTGTTATTCAGTTGCCTAAAGCTGTGGCAGCTGATGAATTAAAAGCATGGGCTCATGGCACGTTGAGGGGTTCAGTAAAGATAAAAGATAGTCAAACAGTTATTTTAACCGTTGACTCTAATCCGAGTAAACAGTTTATTGAAGCCCATCTCGTATTTCCAACTTATGTGACGCCAGCTAATCCACATATAAAAGACCAAAAAGCATTAAAGAGGATTTTAATCCAAGAGGAGAAATTGGCAGAAGAAGCAAATGCTAAAAGAATGCGCGTTTTTTGGTCTATTGCTGCTTTATGTAGTATCTCGCTGATTACTCTTATTGGAGGTGTCATTTGGATAAGAGTACTGTCAAAAAAGGAAAAGAAAGAAAACGCTTTTTTGCCAGACCACCTTTATGAATTGCCAGACCACCTTTATGAATTGCCAGCTGACCTTACACCAGCTGTCATGTACAGTGCTGTTAAAAATCGAAATCCGCGTCCAGTTGATTTATCCGCAACTATCATGGATTTAGCTCGAAAAAAACAAGTTCGCTTAACTGAAATTTATCAAGAAAAAGATAAAAAAGGAAAGAAACAAGGTAAAAAAGAGACAACGTATTTGATCACCCGTTTGTCACATCCTGCTTATGTGCATTTGCTCCCGCATGAAAAGTATGCCATGAGATGGTTGTTAAAAAAAATTGGTTCTGGAAAAGAAGTCAGCCTACAAGCCATCAAAAATTACGGTAAAGATAATGCGGTAAAAGCTAAAAATTTTAATACAAATTATCAAAAATGGCAAAAAATGGTCAGAACTCAAGCTGGAGAATTAAAGTATTTTTCTAGATACAATACACGTGCTGTAAATATCGCTATTTTAACAAGCTTTTTATTGTTTATCTGTATGATAGCCACACTAATAATTATGGGGATATTTGA
The DNA here is from genome assembly GCF_032094055.1 of Carnobacterium sp. GTDB lineage: Bacteria > Bacillota > Bacilli > Lactobacillales > Carnobacteriaceae > Carnobacterium_A. Next base: position 17,106 of record NZ_DAMDAK010000015.1, on the reverse strand, counting down.
AGCTTTTTATGTTAGTGCAATAATCATTACTATTGGCAGCTTTGTTGTCAGTCTTTTTCATGGATACTATATGATACCTATTAGAACAGTAGCTGGAGAAAAAGCTGCTAAAGAGTGGACTGCCTTCAAGAAAATGTTAAAAAACGTCAGCAATCTCAATATGGCAGAAGTAGGCTCTTTGGTTTTATGGGATCATTTTCTGGTTTATGCTATTTCTTTAGGAGTGTCTAAAAAAGTAATCAAAGAGCTGAAAATTCAATTTCCTAAAGAAAGTATCGATACAATGGATGTTGGGTACTACTATCATAGTGATTCAATGTTTTCTTCATCTACTTTTCAATCTAGTTTCGAAAGTAGCTTTACTAGTGCTGTAGGAAGAGCAAACAGCGATATGAGTAGCAGCGGATCGGGATCGGGTGGCGGGTTCAGCGGTGGTTCTTCTGGCGGAGGTGGCGGAGGTTCTGGCGGCGGAGCTTTCTAAATACTAATGAAGAATAGATATATTGGTATCTTTCCGACTCAAGTCCCATGTATTTTCATTTGTTTTAATGTAAAATTACGTTATGATAATGAAGAAAAGATATTTTCTCAGATAAATTAATAGGAAGAAGGAATAGAAGATGAAAAAAGGTATGAAGATCACCATAGGGATTATTCCTGCGCTAATTATTTTAGCTGTTCCCTTTATCAGTTCATATAATGGTTTAGTGAAAGAAGAAAGCAATGTAGATGTAGCATGGTCACAAGTTGAATCTCAATTGCAACGTCGAAACGATCTGATTCCTAATTTAGTTAATTCGGTTAAAGGAGCCATGAATCAAGAACAAGATGTTTTTGGCGAAATTGCTGATGCACGGGCAAAATTAGGTGGAGCTGATACTGTAGAAGAACAAATTGATGCCAATAATGATATGAGCTCTGCTTTATCAAGGTTATTAGTTGTCGTAGAAAATTATCCAGAACTGAAATCCAATGAAAATGTTACGGCCTTGATGGATGAACTCGCTGGAACTGAAAACAGAGTGGCTGTAGAAAGACAACGCTATAATGAAGCTGTACAAGGCTACAACAACCGCGTGAGACGTTTTCCAGGCTCTATCATTGCTAATATGACTGGTTTTGAAAAGAAACCCTATTTTAAAGCTGTAGAAGGCGCAGAAACAGCACCGGAAGTGAATTTTGAATAAGGTGCTCTCTAAAAGCCGACTGGACGTTTTATTCATACGAGGAGGCAAATATGTGAAAAAAAGTTGGGAAAGCAAAACGTTTTTTTATTTCTTCAGTATGATTGCTTTAGCTCTTTTTTATTTTATCCCATTAAACGTAAACGCAGCTCCAAATTATCCTGATCCCTCTAAGGCATTTTATGTCTATGATGAAGCAAATTTACTCTCACAAGATACAGAAAAATTTATGATTGATGTAAATAAACACTATGAAGATACGACAGAGCAGCCACAAATTGTAGTGGCAACAGTAAACAGCCTTGAAGGTGATACCATTGAAAATTATAGTGAGAAACTGTTTAAAAAATGGGGTATCGGCGGGGAAAAATTAGATAACGGAGTATTGATATTACTCTCAGCTCAAGAACGTGAGGTACGTTTTGAAATTGGCTATGGGTTGGAAGGTGCATTGACAGATAGTGGTACAGGAGCTATCTTAGATCGGAATATCGAAGATATGAAAAACAATCATTTTGATACAGCTTTAAAGAATGTTTTTACAGAAACAGCAGTAAAAGTAAATAAAGAATACCAATTTGACAACGACGTCATCTTTTCAGGCTATCAAGTAGATGATACAGATTATGACGATGAAGAGGGAACAGGATTTCCAGCTATCTTGATTATTTTGTTCATTTTCTTTTTTGCTAGTAGCTTTTTCGGAGGAGGCGGCGGAAGCGGAGGTCCAGGAGGACGCCGTTCTCGTAGTGTATTGCCTTTTCTCATCGGAATGTCCGGAGGAAGCCGTGGAGGACGCGGTGGCGGATTCGGCGGTGGTGGATTCGGAGGAGGCGGCTTTGGCGGCGGCGGAGGTTTCGGCGGTGGCGGAAGCTCAGGTGGCGGCGGTTCAAGTCGCGGATTTTAGTCATTTTTAAAACATTAATTTGAGAAAAGGAGACCGACCCAAAAGGGTCAGCCTCCTTTCAATTTCTTAACGATTTTTTCTAAACATGTTTCAAGAAGTAGACTCAACGTCTATTCTCCTCTTTTGATTAAAAATGTTGTTTCTTACGATCAAGCTGTAACGTATTAACGATAATAGCTGCTGTTTCTTCAATCGATTTAGTCGCTACGTTGATCACTAAGCAATCCAGCTTTTGATACAATTCTTGTGCAAAAGCGAGTTCTTCATCAATTCGATCAATTTTTGAATAACCAGTTTCTGGGTTTAATCCATATGTGATCATTCGTTCACGTCGAATAGAATTTAAAACACTTCGATCATTTGTTAATCCTACAATTTTTTTGGGATCTACTTTCCATAATAAATCAGGGATATGAGCTTCAGGAACAAGTGGAAGATTAGCAACTTTATAATTTTGGTTAGCTAAGAACATACTTAAAGGAGTTTTTGAAGTCCTTGAAATACCGAGCAAAACAATATCTGCTTCT
>NZ_DAMDAK010000015.1:13632-14478 GCF_032094055.1 Carnobacterium sp. | reverse complement strand
TACAGCAAATTCAATTGCACTGATACGATCAAAATAAGTATCATTTAACTGATGGAGTATCCCGGGTTTTTTTAAAGGATGCGTATGAGTACGTCGTTCAATTTCCTTAACTACAGGATTTAACACATCAAAACAAAATAATTGGTGTTCTTGACAATAATCAGCTATGATTTCACTTAAATCAGATGAAATCAGAGTATGTACAATTAACGCATTATCTTTTTTGGCCTTCTCCAGTATCGAACGAAGTGTATCTTCCCCTCGAATAAATGGATAAGCAGAGACATTTGCCTCAACCTCGGGGAATTGTGCCATAGCCGCCTGCCCTAAGGTATTTGCGGTTCCTCCGACAGAATCGGAAATAATATATAAATTGATTTTCTCTTTTTTTTCCATTATGATATCCTCTTTTCTGCTACCTCTAATATACCCACAAACAACTTATGCTTTACTCATTATTTAATTATACCTGAATCGGTAAAAGAACAACAGTCAGACGAATACAATAACAATAAAAACGCGCTTCTTGCGTATGCTCTTGAAAATGAGTTATAATAAGTAATAGCGAATGAATTAAAGGAGACGGCAAAAGAATATGACTGCAGTTGAAAAGGCCATCAGTGTATTAAAGGACCATGGATTCAAATATACAGACAAACGAGAACAAATATTGTCTATTTTTGTAAATGAAGATCGCTATTTAACAGCAAAAGACATTCATTTATTATTAAAAGAAAAATTTCCGACAATCAGTTACGATACCATTTATCGAAATCTGTATACGTTTGTCGAGCTTGATGTACTGGAAGAGACGGAACTAAATGGTGAAAAAATGTTTAGATTTGG
>NZ_DAMDAK010000015.1:9786-13622 GCF_032094055.1 Carnobacterium sp. | reverse complement strand
ACATCAAGGACACCATCATCATTTTATTTGTACCAGTTGCGGTATGACGAAAAATATAGAAATGTGTCCGATGGATTTTTTTGAAGAACAGCTAACAGGATGCGAAATTGATTCTCACCGCTTTGAAATTTTTGGTAAATGTGAGAACTGTGTAAAAAATTAACATTTAATTGTTTGTTCTTCTCATAAGAATAAAAATCGCGGGATAAAAACAACAAATTTCCTTAAAGAATAGTTTTTTTTTTTATAAAAGGCAAATCCCTTATTGACGTAAAAAAATACATTCGATATAATATAGAAGGACAGTTCTTATTTATATAGTTTTTAAAAGACTATATAAGAAATAACGGTTACTTTTAAAAGCACGGAGGGAGGGAATTTACTATGTCAAAAACAGTTATTAAGAAAAATGAATCTCTTGATGATGCTCTTCGTCGCTTCAAACGCTCCGTTTCTAAAACTGGTACTTTGCAAGAAGCCCGTAAACGCGAATTCTACGAAAAACCAAGTGTGAAACGTAAGAAGAAATCTGAGGCAGCTAGAAAACGTAAGTTCTAATCAGATAACGCTGAAGAATTGAGGGTGAGAAAGTTTTGTCACTTCTAACAACCATAAACGAAGATATTAAAACAGCTATGAAAGCTAAAGATAAAGAAACTTTAGCCGTTTTGCGTATGCTAAAAGCTGCATTCCAAAATGAACAAATTAAAACTGGTAAAGAATTGAGTGAGGATGAAGAATTAACACTTCTTTCTCGCGAAATGAAACTGGTCGTGAAGATCTCGTTGAACAAACACAAGAGGCTATCAAAATCGTTGGAAAATATTTACCTCAACAGCTTACTGAAGACGAATTGCATACTATTGTTTCTGAAGCTATTGCTAAAGTCAATGCGACATCAATGAAAGATTTTGGTAAAGTCATGGGTGTAGTTATGCCGATGACAAAAGGTAAGGCTGATGGAAACGAGATCAATCGTCTAGTTAAAGAACAGTTAAACTGATCATAAAAACACAAGCAAGAGCTTCAGAGCCTTTGCTTGTGTTTTTTGTTCTGTTGTTATTTATCTAAAGGAAAAAGAATGAAATGCGCAAAAAATAACTTTATTGTGTTAAAATAGGGATACGCTTTAACGTAATGTGTATGAATAATAGGACTGCACTTATGTTATAAATTGAATTTTTTCAAAAAGAGGAGTGTCGGTTGTTTGACCAATAAAACGTATGATTTTGAATTAAAAAAAATAAACAATGCCAATAATTTATTTGGCAGTCAAGATAAACATTTGAAACTACTTGAAGATTCTTTGAATGTCGTCATTAATAGCCGTGGAACCCGTATGGAAGTTATCGGTTCTGAAAAGAAGGCTCAAACAGTGGAAAAAATATTCAATCAATTACAAGAATTAATAGACAGGGGTATTACTATTAACCAAACAGATGTCATATCTGCTATTAAAATGGCTCAAAATGGGACTTTAGATTATTTTGTCAGTATGTATGAAGAAGAAATCGGAAAGACGTATGATGGAAAACCTATTCGAGCCAAGAATTTTGGACAGCGCCAGTATGTTCAATCCGTTAAAAAACACGATATTGTCTTTGGAATTGGACCTGCCGGAACAGGTAAAACTTATTTAGCCGTAGTTATGGCCATTGCAGCTTTAAAAAAAGGAGAAGTTAAAAAAATTATTTTAACACGTCCAGCTGTTGAAGCAGGAGAAAATCTGGGCTTTTTACCAGGTGATTTAAAAGAAAAAGTTGATCCTTATTTGAGACCTATCTACGATGCACTATACAATCTTTTTGGTTTAGAGCACACCAATCGTTTAATGGACCGGGGAGTAATAGAAATAGCTCCACTTGCTTATATGCGTGGACGTACATTGGATGATTCTTTTGTTATTTTAGATGAAGCACAAAATACAACCGTGTCTCAAATGAAAATGTTTCTGACTCGATTAGGATTTGGTTCAAAAATGATTGTCAATGGTGATGTAACTCAAATTGATTTGCCTCGAGGAGCTGCAAGTGGATTGATTCATGCTAAAACGGTATTGAGCTCAGTTAAAGACATCGATTTTGTTTATTTTGATTCCCAAGATGTTGTCAGACATCCTGTTGTGGCAAGTATTATCGAAGCTTATGATGCGGAGAAGCAAGAAGCTTTAACAGATCAAAAAAAAATGCAAAACAACAAATAAAAACAACTCACAGTTAGGACGTGAATGAATGAGAGAACGTTTAGCTGGTTTCCAAAAAAGGATGGGTAAATTTTATATTCCTTTTGTACTTATTCTCTTTTCTTTCTTTCTTTTTCTCATCATTTTCAATAATGTTAAACCTAAAGATTTAAAGATTCAATTGTATCAAGTAGCTAACGAAACGATTCGTGCTCAAAGAACTGTTGAAGACACAGCGAAGACAGAAGAAAATAGGCAATTAGCAGCAGAGGCTGTTTCTCCAGTATATTCTTACAATACAGATTTAAATGATATACAAACTGGTAAGATCCATTTACTGTTTGCAACAGTTGGTGAAGTAAATAAACTTGCTGAAGAACAATACCAAGAAAAGTTGGCGAAAGAAAAAGAAGCCGTTGATTCTAAGAAAAAAGAAAACGAAAAAAACACTAATGCCACTTCTAATGTCACACATTTAACACCTGAAGAAAAAAACAACCTTTTTAACGAAAAAATAACGACGATTGATGATACCGCTAAAACGTTTATTCAAGCCTTGCCTCAATGGGCAATTTTAGATTTGCTAGATGCACCGGAGTCAACAGTCAAACAACTTGAGGGTGCTACTGTTGAGTTGGTTTCGGATGTAATGTCAGAACCGGTTAAACTTGACGAATTAAGCAAGAAAAAGCAAGAAGCTGTTGCACGGTTAGATTATTGGGATCTATCTGCTAAATATCAGCGTATCGCTACCCTAATTATTGATAATACAGTGGTTGAAAATAATGTTTATAATCAGCAGGCTACTGAAAATCAACGGGAAGAAGCAAGTACAAACGTTCAGCCTGCATTGATTTTACAAGGACAAGTTATTGTTCAAGAAGGGCACGTAATTGATAGTAACGCTATGCATCAATTAAAACTCTTAGGTTTATTAGACAATAAATCTTCCTACCAAATGATATACGGTCTGCTGTTGTTGATTTTAGCTCAAGCATACATCTTATTTTATTTAGGAAAATCTAAAAAAGATTCTTTAAAGAAACAAGGACACGAAATAACCTTGTATGCACTAACGATGATCAGTGCTTTGTTGGTTTTAAAAGGATTATCTTTAGTACAAAATGCCGGTATCAGCAATGTTAGTTTGTTATATCCTGCAGCACTAGCACCAATGCTATTGACAGCTTTTATTTCTAGACGCTATGGCATCGTCTCAAATGGATTTTTAGCTGCATTTTCGATTTTTATGTTTAAAGAAAATGCAGGGACAAACTTCAGTATCGTGTTGGTTTTATTTTATGTGTTAAGTGGTATGATGGGAACGATGATTACGCGGAAAAGAATTGCCAACCAATTTTGGAATACGTTTATTTGGACAACTTTATTCAATGCCTTATTTATCAGTTCACTCATTTTGTATTTGAATATGTCTTACTTTACTAAGGAAACACTTTTTATGGTTGCTTTTGCTTTAGGTGGAGGAATTCTATCTTATTTTTTAGCGGTCGTGCTTTCTCCTTATATTGAAGTGATTTTTGATGATAATGCCGTTTTAAGACTGATGGAATTGGAAAACCCTAATAGTCCTTTATTAAAAGAATTGATTACCAAAGCACCAGGCACTTATCACCATAGCTTGATGGTTGCTAAT
>NZ_DAMDAK010000015.1:9338-9776 GCF_032094055.1 Carnobacterium sp. | reverse complement strand
ATTTAAGTGCTAATGCAGTAGGAGCCATTGGAGGAGATTCTTTATTTGCAAGAGTAGCCTGTTACTATCATGATGTAGGCAAGCTTCGACATTCTCTTTTCTTTGTGGAAAATTTATCTTCTGGGATGGAAAATCCACATGATTTACTAACGCCTTTTGAGAGCAGAGATATCATTTTTGGCCATGTCAGCGAAGGCATCAAAATGTTGGAAGAAGCCAATATGCCGCAAACCATTATTGATATTTGTGCACAACACCATGGAACCACTTTAATGAAGTTTTTTTACGCCAAAGCAAAAGAACTAGATGCTGACGTAAAGGAAAGTGAGTTTAGGTATCCAGGACCAAAACCACAAACGAAAGAAGCAGCAGTCATTAGCATTGCAGATAGCGCAGAAGCGGCCATACGTTCTATGTCAAAACCGACAAAAGAAATGA
>NZ_DAMDAK010000015.1:7594-9264 GCF_032094055.1 Carnobacterium sp. | reverse complement strand
TACTTTCCACTCAAGAATTGAGTACCCGAAACCTCAGGAAAAAGACCAACCTGTAGCCGAGTAATAGTTGAATGATGTTTTTTTGTCAGATTTAGGAGGAAAACTCACTTATGGAAATAGATATAATTGATGAAACAAATAAAGTTACAGATGAACAACAAGCGATGGTTCGTTCTCTGTTAGAATATGCGGCTACTTACATTCACCTAGCTGAAAATACAGAAATGTCGGTTTCATTTGTTGATAACCAAAAGATTCAAGAAATTAATCGAGAATACCGATTTAAAGATCAACCTACAGATGTCATCAGCTTTGCACTGAATGATGATGTGGAAGATGATTTTATCGTAAATTTAGCAGGATTTGAAGACAGTATACCTAGAAATATAGGAGATATTCTTATTTCAATCGAAAAAACAGCAGACCAAGCAATTGAATATGGTCATACTTTTGATCGCGAACTTGGTTTTCTTGCTCTCCATGGCTTTTTGCACTTGAACGGATACGATCATATGGAGCCAGAAGAGGAAAGCATTATGTTTGGTTTGCAGAAAGAGATATTACATGCCTATGGACTTGAACGATAATAAAAAGAAGTGGAAAAATTTACGTTTTATTGATTCGTTTAGATATGCTTTTAAAGGCATCCAAACCGTCTTTCAAGAAGAGCGTAATATGCGGACTCATGTTACTTTAGGGCTAGTTGTCTTCCTTATTAGCAGCTTCCTTAAATTACAGCAAGAAGAATGGCTTTGGATCATTTTAAGTACTTTTTTGGTTGTGATCATGGAAGTATTAAATACAATTATTGAAAATATAGTCGATTTAATTACAGAACATCACTATCATCCGCTTGCAAAAAAAGCAAAAGATATGGCAGCGGCGGCCGTCTTGATTACAGCTAGTTTTTCGGTCATCACAGCTATTATTATTCTTTTGCCCAAAATTTGGAATATATTTTTTTAAAAGGGAGTTAATATTATGAAGACACATCATGAAATGACACAACAATTAATTAACGAAGCTACAAGTATGTTGGACAAAGCGTATGTTCCTTATTCTCATTTCCCAGTAGGAGCAGCATTATTAACGACTGATGGTGAAGTTTATAGTGGATGCAATATTGAAAATGCTTCTTTTGGATTAAGCAATTGTGCTGAGCGTACGGCTTTTTTTAAAGCTATTTCTGAAGGAAAAAAAACATTTGAACGTTTAGTTGTTACTGGAGGAACGGATGCTCCGATTTCTCCTTGTGGCGCTTGTCGTCAAGTTATGGTAGAATTTTGTGACCCGGAAATGCCTGTATTATTAACAAATACACATGGGGATAAATTTGAAACTACTGTAAAAGAACTTTTACCAGGAGCGTTTCAATCGGAGGATATGGTTTAATGGAAAATACAACTGCATACAAATCAGGATTCGTCTCAATTGTAGGACGACCAAACGTTGGAAAATCTACTTTGCTCAATCGTGTCGTTGGTCAAAAAATCGCCATTATGAGTGATAAAGCTCAAACAACTCGGAATAAAATCCAAGGAATTTATACAACTGATAAAGAACAAATCATTTTTATTGACACACCAGGTATCCATAAACCCAAACACCGTTTAGGAGACTTTATGGTTGAATCAGCTCTAAGCAGTTTCAGAGGGGTAGATGTGATTCTT
>NZ_DAMDAK010000015.1:858-7584 GCF_032094055.1 Carnobacterium sp. | reverse complement strand
TATGGTGAATGCTGCTGAAAAGCGTGGTCCTGGAGATAACTTTATTATTGAAAAATTAAAAGAACAAAACATTCCAGTATTTTTATTGATTAATAAGATTGATGAAGTACACCCTGATAAATTACTGGAAATTATTGACGACTATCGGACGACAATGGAGTTTGAACAAATCATTCCAATCTCTGCTACTGAAGGAAATAATGTTGATACCTTACTTTCTGAAATCACCAACTATTTATCAGAAGGACCGCAATTCTATCCGGAAGACCAAGTGACAGACCATCCTGAATATTTTATTGTCTCAGAGTTGATTCGCGAAAAAGTTTTGCAATTAACGCGTGAAGAAGTGCCGCATTCAGTTGCTGTCGTAGTTGAAAGCATGCAACGAAATGAACTTGGAAAAGTGCAAGTCCATGCTGCCATTATTGTAGAACGTTCAAGTCAAAAGGGCATTATCATCGGAAAAGGCGGAAAGATGTTAAAAGATATTGGGATACGCGCTCGTCGCGATATTGAAGTTTTACTAGGAGATAAGATTTATTTAGATCTATGGGTGAAAGTACAAAAAGATTGGCGTGACCGTCAGACAAATTTACAAGATTTTGGTTACCGGATGGATGATTATTAATTCAGTTGTCTCATTGAAGTTTTCAATGTGAGGGGGCAGTATGTTGGCAGAATTACAAGAAACAGAAGGTATTGTCATCTCCGTGCGTAATTATCGAGAAAACGATCGTTTAGTTAAAATCTTTACATCCCAGTATGGTAAACGTATGTTTTTTATTAAAGGATCCCGCAAGCCGAATAATAAGCTAAAAACCGCTATCCTGCCTTTTACTAATGCAACTTATATAGCCGATATTAGAGAAACAGGTCTTTGTTTTATTCGCGATGCTAAAGATCTCATTCATCTAAATCATTTGCATACTGATATTTTTTTAAATGCTTACGCGACCTATATATTAAATTTAGCAGATGTTGCACTTGAAGATGGCGTACCGGATCCAACATTATTTCATACGATCCAGCAAATACTGAATGAAATCGATGAAGGAACAGATCCGGAGATCTTAGTGAATATTTTTGAAGTTCAACTGTTGCCTTATTTTGGGGTTGCTCCTGAATGGAGAGGGTGCCGCATATGCGGAAAAACAACTGGACCGTTTGATTACTCAGGCAGTTATGGCGGTTTACTTTGTCAAAACCATTGGGACCTTGATCAGCACCGTTATCATGCAAGTCCGAGAGCTATCCATTTTTTAAGACTCTTTTCAGTCATTTCGATGGATCAGTTAGGCACGATTAGCCTAAAACCAGAAACAAAGCGGGAAATTAGAACCGTTTTAGATTTGATTTACGATGAATCTGTTGGAATTAAATTAAAAAGCAAACGATTTATTGATCAAATGTACAATTGGGGAAACCTGCTTTTAGATAAAAAAAAAGATGAGCCGGATAAGAATAAATAATTGTTAAGAAAAGATTGACAAATGAAACCTCCACAGGATATGATAAGTTTAATAGAATAAACAGTGTGGATAGAAATAAAAGTAGATTTTCTATATTCTTGTTTAGCGAATTTGGGATAGTGGGAGCCAGATCAAGATGGAACTTCGAAAGGCATTCTTGAGCTGTTCAAAGAAGATGCTAGTTTTTTTAACTAGAATTAGGGTGGAACCGCGATAAAAAATCGTCCCTATGCTAATAACCATTAGCATAGGGACGATTTTTTATTTTATTCTACATTAAACCAAGTAAATAAATCAAAGGAGTGTAAAAAATGAAGGAAGAAAAATTAACTTTTCAAGAAATCATTTTAACTTTACAAAATTATTGGTCGTCGAAAGGCTGCATGTTGATGCAAGCTTACGATACTGAAAAAGGTGCTGGAACAATGAGTCCATATACTTTTTTACGTGCTATTGGGCCTGAACCTTGGAATGCTGCATATGTTGAACCATCAAGACGCCCAGCTGACGGCCGCTATGGAGAAAATCCTAACCGTCTATTTCAACATCACCAATTCCAAGTAGTGATGAAACCTTCTCCAGAAAATATTCAAGAACTTTACTTAGAAAGTTTAGTTTTACTAGGAATCGATCCTTTGAAACATGACATTCGCTTCGTTGAAGACAACTGGGAAAATCCTTCTTTGGGCTGTGCCGGTTTAGGTTGGGAAGTATGGTTGGACGGAATGGAAATCACCCAATTTACTTATTTCCAGCAAGTTGGAGGGTTAGAATGTTATCCTGTAACCAGTGAACTTACGTACGGTTTAGAACGCCTAGCTTCTTATATTCAAGAAGTTGACAGCGTCTATGATATCGAATGGACAAAAGGGGTTAAATACGGAGAAATTTTTATTCAGCCTGAATACGAACATTCAAAATATGCGTTTGAAAACAGCAATCAAGAATTACTCTTGATGTTATTTGATGAATATGAAAAGGAAGCTACCAGACAAATTGAAGCCGGTTTAGTCCATCCCGCTTATGACTATGTTTTAAAATGCAGTCATGCATTTAACTTACTTGATGCACGAGGAGCAGTATCTGTTACTGAGCGCGCTGGTTATTTAGCTAGAATTCGTAAAATGGCCCGTGCCATTGCCCGTGCATTTGTAACTGAAAGAGAAAAGCTTGGTTTTCCTTTGCTTAAAAATCATTCGACTACAACTGAGGAGGTAAAATAAAATGACTAAAAATCTATTGTTAGAAATCGGTTTAGAAGAAATACCAGCGCATATTGTAGGACCAAGCAGTCTGCAATTAGTCGAAAGAACAAAGAACTTCTTAGATGAAAATAGATTGACTTATGAAGAAATCGTGCCTTTTTCAACTCCGAGAAGACTAGCTGTTATCGTTAAAAACCTAGCAGATAAACAAGCAGATATTGAAGAGTCAAGCAAAGGCCCAGCAAAAAAAATAGCATTAGACTCTGAAGGACAATGGAGTAAAGCTGCGATAGGATTTGCGCGAGGCCAAGGAGTGTCTGTAGAAGAGATTTACTTTAAAGAGATCAAAGGAATTGACTATGTACACGTAGATAAATTTATTGCTGGAAAACCGGCTAAGGATATCCTAGTTCATTTAGATAAAGTCATCACATCAATGAGTTTCCCAGTCAGCATGAAATGGAGCACTTATCATTTAAACTACATTCGTCCGATTCATTGGATAACAGCTATGTTAGATGAAGAGATCATTCCATTTAGCTTATTAGACATTCAAACGTCTAATACAACCAGAGGGCATCGTTTTTTAGGTAAAGACCTATCTCTTTCAACTGCGTTAGACTATGAAGCTGCATTAGAAAAAGAATTTGTTATTGCCGATAGTTCAAAACGGAAAAATATGATCGTATCGCAAATTCAAGCTATAGCTGAAGCACATCAATGGCAAATCACTATTGCCCCTGATTTATTAGAAGAAATCAATAATCTGGTTGAGTACCCAACCGCCTTTTACGGTACCTTTAATAAAGAATACTTGAACATTCCAAAAGAAATTTTGATTACTTCCATGCGAGACCACCAACGGTATATTGACGTAGCAGATCAAAAAGGCAATGTGCTGCCTTATTTCATCTCTGTACGTAACGGGAATGCTGAGTACATTGAAACAGTTGTAAAAGGGAATGAAAAAGTTTTAACTGCTCGGTTAGACGATGGAAAATTCTTCTATGAGGAAGATAAAAAATTAACTATCCAAGAGTGTGTAGAGCAATTGAAACAAGTTACTTTCCATGAACAAATTGGATCAGTTTATGATAAAATGCAGCGGGTTCGTTCTTTTGCCCAAGTAATCGGAAACACTGTAGGATTATCTGTTGAAGAATTAACAAGTTTGGATCGTGCCGCAGCCATTTACAAATTTGATTTGGTTACAAATGTTATAGGAGAGTTTCCAGAACTGCAAGGTATTATGGGAGAAAAATATGCTTTGCTACAAGGAGAGTCAGCTGCAGTGGCAACGGCTATTCGGGAACATTACTTGCCTATTTCAAGTGAGGGCGAGTTGCCGCAAACTGCAGTAGGGGCCGTTTTAGCTCTTGCAGACAAGTTAGAGAGTGTCATGTCTTTCTTTGCGATTGGAAAAATTCCAACAGGATCTAATGACCCTTATGCTTTGAGACGGCAAACTTTTGGAATCGTTCGAATTGTAGAGAAACAAAATTGGTTTTTTCCTTTCGGCACATTAAGAAAAGAATTGCTTCAAAGTTTGTTAACGAGTCCTGAAACTTTGGTACAAGGCTATGAACAAAGTAGCAAAGAAGTAATAGATTTTGTAAAAGCTCGGCTTCATCAGTTATTACGGAATGAAGACATTCGATACGATGTAATTGATGCAGCGCTACAATCAAATCAAGAAGATTTGATTGAAATCGCAAAAGCAAGCCGTATTTTAGAAAAACACCTTCAAGACACTACATTCAAACCAACAATCGAAGCATTGACGAGAGTCTTAAATTTAGCTAAAAAAAATAAAGAATTGCTAACAGACCTTTCACCTGTAGTAGATCAATCATTGTTTGAGACGCTTTCTGAAAAAGAATTAGCTGCTCATATTGAAAAAATAGAAGACCACTTTTATCAATTAGACAGTGAAGAAAAATACCAAGCTTTAAAGAGTCTTCAGCCCGTCATTGATGCCTTTTTTGATGAAAATATGGTAATGGCAGATAATGAAGCAATTCGAAACAACCGCTTAGCTTTATTAATAAAAATCGCTCAATTGACTCTTTCTTTTGCAAGTGTTGACGAGTTAATCGTTAAATAAAAACGAATTTTTTTACTTTTTGTTCCACTAAAGATATTCTTTCTTTAGTGGAACTTTTATTTATGCTAAATAAACAGATTAGGAGGAAAAGGTTATGTTGAAAATGAAACGCATTTATGAGGCAGCAGAAAAAGCAGATCATTATCGTATTTTAGTTGATCGCATCTGGCCAAGAGGAATATCCAAAGAAAGAGCTGCGTTAGATGAGTGGGAAAAAGAAATTGCGCCTTCTACAGAAATACGCAAAACATTTAATCATGATCCCGAAAAATTTGAACAGTTTAGAAAAGATTATTTAAAAGAATTGAACGAGAATGAAAAGAGCGATGCATTCGTTGACCTGATCAAAACTCATCTAAAAAGAGGGAATGTTACTTTATTGTACTCAGCAAAAGATAAGGAAAACAACCAGGTAACAGTCTTACTTGAGTTTCTTGCTTCAAAAGGGGTTTCAGAAGCAAAAGCGATTGACTAAACGAGTATTTTCCTATTAAGGAACTTAGCCAGATAAATAAAAGATTTGACCTTTCATTTGTCTGACAGGTTGCTTATAATAAATAACAGGATACAAAGGGGGATTTTATGTTAAAAAGTTTTTTTAGTTATTATCGTCCATATAAAAAATTGTTTTTTCTTGATTTTTTATGTGCTATTTTGGCAGCAGTACTGGAGCTGGCCTTTCCAATCGTTGTCAATCAAGTCATTGACGATTTATTGCCGTCCGAAAACTGGACTCTGATTGTTACTGCTTCACTTTCGCTCTTATTTTTATATATCGTTAATACTGTTTTGCAATACATCGTTGTCTATTTTGGACACAAACTTGGAGTAAATATCGAAACGGATATGCGCCGAGAACTATATGCCCATCTTCAAACACAGCCATTTAGTTATTTTGATAATAAAAAGACAGGGAAACTGATGGCTCGGTTGACGACTGATTTATTTGAAATTTCAGAAGTTGCTCATCATGGCCCAGAAGATGTTTTTATCACTTTGATCACCTTATTTGGTGCTTTTATTTTAATGTTAACGATTCATGTTAAGTTAGCCATTGCAACTTTTATCTTGATTCCGTTTATTACGATTGCTTTAGTGTTCTTCAATAAAAAAATGACGGTTGTCAATACAGATATTTACCGTAATTTAGGAGAATTTAATGCCGGTATTGAAGCTTCAGTCAGCGGTATTCGGGAAGTACAAGCTTTTGCTAATGAAGAGTATGAAGCAACTCGCTTTGAAGGACTCAATCAAGCTTACCGTAAATCAAAGATTTTATTTTATAAAATGATGGGAATCAGTTCTTCGTACAACTATTTTCTTATTCGTTTAATTAATTTGTTTGCTTTGTTTTTTGGAGCATTTTATACGATTCGCAATGAGATTAGTTATGGCGAATTCGTCAGCTTCATTTTATTAGCGAATATTTTTGTACGGCCGATTGAAAAAGTGAATACGATGATTGAAAGTTATCCTAAAGGTATTGCTGGTTTTAATCGTTTTCGAGAAGAACTACACAAAAAACCATCTATACAAAACAAGCCAGGTGCTAAAGAGTTGTCTTCTGTAAAAGGAAATATTGAATACAAGCAGGTTTCTTTTTGGTATGATCAGTCTAAAAGAATATTAAATGATATTAATCTTTCGGTATCTGCTGGAGAAACAATTGCTTTTGTTGGACCTAGTGGAGCAGGAAAAACCACTATTTGCAATTTGTTGCCTCGCTTTTATGAAATAAATGCAGGTGAAATCAAGATTGATGGCACGAATATTCAAGATGTCACTTTAGACTCTTTAAGAACCCAGATTGGTATTGTTCAGCAAGATGTCTTTTTATTTCCTGGAAGTCTTCGTGAAAATATTCTGTATGGCAACCTTAATGCAAGTGAAGAAGAAATTGCACGTGCTGTACAGTTAGCACACTTGGAAAAAGTTGTTGCTGACATGC
>NZ_DAMDAK010000015.1:0-848 GCF_032094055.1 Carnobacterium sp. | reverse complement strand
ACCATTATAGGAGAACGTGGAGTTAAACTATCTGGCGGTCAAAAACAACGCTTATCCATTGCCCGTATGTTTTTAAAAAATCCGCCTATTTTGATTTTAGACGAAGCAACATCAGCTTTAGATACGGCTACTGAGCAAGTTATCCAAGAATCATTAAATTCATTGGCTACAGGGAGAACGACTCTGATCATCGCTCATCGTTTAGCTACTATTAAACATGCTACACGAATTATCGTGGTAGATGAAACAGGTATTGCTGAAGAAGGAAATCACGATGAATTGATGGCTTTGAATGGAGCTTATCGTCGTTTGTATGATGCTCAGTTTTCAAATTAAAAGCAGTTTAGTATCACGTGAAGGCGATTTATAAAAAAAGCTAGTGTTAAACAAATAAATTAGGTATAATCACCCTATATTAGTAATAGAGAAAGTTTCTTTTCTTTTTAATGGCGAACTGGAGGTTTTTTGATGAATAACTATATTGTAGTGATTGGTACATTTATTTATGGATTGATGTTACTGAGTTTTTATAGTTTTTTTATTCGTATTTTTTTAAATAAACATAAAACAATCAAGCCAAAGAAAAATGCCCAAGTTAGCTTTTAACAATCTGCTATCACACAAAGAGAGGAATGAAACCATGGAACCGTCAGCAAGAAGAGAACAGATTATGTCCATTTTAAAAAAAGCAACAGCTCCTGTCAGTGCTACTGCGTTAGCAAAGTCTTTCCAAGTTAGTCGACAACTCATTGTAGGAGATATAGCCTTGATTCGGGCTACTGGGGTAAATATAACAGCAACTCCTAAAGGATATGTCTTACATGGCGATGTCTTGGCTGAGGACCGTT
>NZ_DAMDAK010000014.1:37491-39553 GCF_032094055.1 Carnobacterium sp. | reverse complement strand
AATTATTAACGATTCACGGGAAATTAGCTAGTTATAAATCTTGGTTTTTTTCGGCTAAAAAAGTGGAAAAAGATATTGAAACAGGACCTTATTTGAAAAAGCATTTTGGCGATGAGATGGTAGAACATATCATCGAGCCTTTTTTCACAAAGATCTACGCTAGTGACTTGGATAGGATGGGGATTAAAGCTTCCAAAGAACTGCTTTATGAGTTAGAAATGAAATATGGCAGCCTGACAAAAGGGTTAAAACATCATCCAGAGTTAATAGATGGGTCGGGGAATTATATAACTTTTCAGAAAGGATTGTCTGTGTTAACAGAAGCACTTGAAGAAAATTCAAAACCGTATATCAAATATAGAAAAAAAGTTTTGGAAATTAAAAAAAATGAACAAAATACTTATATTCTTGATATCAATCATAAAGAGCAAGTTCGAGTAGGTGCTATTTGTATTGCTACGCCTATTACTGAATATGCTAAACTCATTCAACATTCTGAAATCGAAGAAGTATTTAATAAAGTAGATACAGCTTCCATTGGATACATTGTTTTTAGTTTTTCAAAAGAAGCTATCAAAAATGAGCCAAAAGGTTTCGGGATTGTTACTCCTAGAAGAAACGATTCTTTTGTTACATCGATTATTTTTTTAAATAAAAAGTGGCCTACTTTAAATAAAAGTGAAGATGTATTAATCGGAGTTAGTTTTGGCCGAAACGGAGAAGATATTTTAGTTTCATTAAGTAATAAAGAAATTGAAGAGACCATTTTAAAAGACCTTGAAATTATTTTAGGTATTGCTGAAAAACCCCTTTCTCGCATGATAAAAAGGTGGCCTAATGCAATACCTCAATATACCATCTCGCAAGAAGAAGAAATGAAACAGATTGAATCATTACTTCGGAAGGAATTTCCTGGTGTTTATATTGCAGGACATGGCTTGTCAGGATTTGGTATCAATCAATGCATTAAACAAGGAAACCATGTGGGAGAACAATTGGTTGAATATATGAAAAAACAAAATTGTATGTAAAAGAAAGCGGAAGTAGATGAAAAAGTCCTTATTTTATTCTAAAAGGGGCTTTTTTATTTTCATTTTTCTAATAGTGGTGTATGGTAATGAAAGAAGTCAAAAACAAAAGGAGAAAACAAAGATGCAACTAACAGTGCTAGGCTATTGGGGAGGTTACCCCACAAAAAATGAAGGAACCAGCTCTTACTTATTAGAATCCGAAGACTTTCACTTATTAATCGATGCAGGAAGCGCATCATTAATTTCACTTGAAAATCATCTTGACCCTTTAAATTTAGATGCTGTAATTTTATCTCATTACCATGCAGATCATATTGCAGACATAGGAGTATTGCAATTTACCAGACAATTGAAGCGAATGGATAATGATGAACGCCGGGCACCTATTTTACCTATTTATGGTCACCAAGAAGACCAAGAAAATTTTAACCGGTTAACTCTGGAACGAGTAACAGAAGGTGTGGGATATGAAGAAAATGAAAAGCTAACGATTGGACCATTTGAAATCGACTTTATGAGAACCCTTCATCCAGTACCTTGTTTTGCTTTAAGAATAACAGAGGTGAATTCAGGAAAAGTAGTAGTATTTACAGCTGATTCGGGCTATTTACCAGAATTTATTCCGTTCAGCGAAAAGGCTGATGTTTTATTAGCAGATACGAACCTTTTTGAAGGGATGGAAAATCATCGCATCCATATGACTTCAATCGAAGTGGCTCGAATTGCTAGAGAAGCGCAAGTAAATCAATTGATCCTGACTCATTTGCCGCAAGAAGGAGATTTAGAACTGCTAAAAGCTCAAGCTGTAAATGAAGCTCCGGAAACAAAGGTAACTTTAGCAAAAAAAGATTTAGTAATCACAATTTAGACCAGTCTTTTAAAGCCTTATATCAATAAAATTTTTAGTCAACTGTGAAATAATGAAAAGAGGAATAAGATATGTATTTTGTTGCAAACGAACGAAATGGACAAGAAATTACTGATCCAAGAATTAATTTAGCAATTGAAACTTTTTTGTTAAAATATTTGAC
>NZ_DAMDAK010000014.1:33859-37481 GCF_032094055.1 Carnobacterium sp. | reverse complement strand
AGAGATCAATACAGAATATGTGGAGAAAAATCACATCCATATCGTCCGCCGTTTATCAGGAGGAGGGGCTGTTTATCATGACTTTGGTAATTTATCATTTTGTTTTATTACTAAAGATGATGGAAACTCATTCCGTGATTTTGGCAAATTCACTGAACCTGTGATTCAATCTCTGCACAAAATGGGAGTCGAAGGAGCAGCTTTAATAGGACGCAATGATTTAGTTATCGATGGTCAAAAGTTCTCAGGAAATGCTATGTACTCTACAAATGGACGCATGACAGCTCATGGTACGATAATGTTTGACAGTGATGTGGAAGCGGTTGTTGGAGCATTGAAAGTTAGGAAAGATAAGATTGAGTCTAAAGGCATCAAATCTATTAGAAGCCGTGTAACCAATATCCGTCCTTATCTATCTGATGATTATCAATATATTACGACTAAAGAATTTCGTGACAAACTATTGTTAAATATTTTTGATGTTAATTCAAGAGAAGAAGTTAAAGAATATAAGTTAACGGATGAGGATTGGAAAAAAATCGAAGAAATTTCTAACGAGTATTATCGAAATTGGGATTGGAATTACGGAAAATCTCCAAAATTTGAATTGGTACGTCGTCATCGGTTCCCGATTGGTTCTGTTGAATTTCAAATGAACGTAGATAAAGGTAAAATTAGAAACATCCGTATTTATGGCGACTTTTTTGGATTAGGCGAGATTTCAGATGTTGAAGAAAAATTAACTGGAATCAAATATGAACCTCAAGCTATCGGAGAAGTTTTTGATAAAATTGATATAAAAAAATACTTTGGAAATATCACCAAAGAAGAGTTAGTTCACCTAATTTATTAATAATAACGTTAGAACAAATTAGTCAGAAACGGTTTCTTTTTTAGAAACCGTTTCTGACTTTGGTTTTTACGGTCTCGTTCGTAGGGAGCTAAACCTGTCCAACACTGTCATTTAAAATAAATAGTACCCTAATAATGTCACTAAACAAATGATCAGCAACCCAAAACCGACTTTTAAGGGAAAAATATACCCTTTTCCTACAGCAGCTGATAAGGGAACCTGTTCAGTTTCTTCAGAAAGTTCTTCTCTTCTTAATTTAGAAGTAACTTTTTTCATACTGAAATGAAAAAAATCAAAAGCTCCTGAATGCAGAACGGCCCAAAAAAGACCGATAATTAAAAAAAGACTCGAAACAATAAAAGTAAAATTTGTGGTTTGTAAAAAACTTATTTTATGGTAGATAAATAATTCGGCTATTAAACATAAGGCTAAAATTAGAATAATAAGGTTCTTAACAGTAAGTTTTGCTTTCATTTTGTGCCTCCTGAAATGTATACTAAGATTCAATTTACAGTAAAACGAATATAAATACAATAAAAAAATAAAAATAACAAAATAATGAAAAAAAGGCTTAAGAAGTGAGTATTTCCGCCATTGTTTTCTCATTTACAAATGTTATAAACAAAAAGAAATAAAAATTCTTTTGCAATTATCCTTTTGACAAGCTATTCTATATAGTATATTCTCTTTTTGAATAGAAATAAAATTAATCGTTGGAGGTGCTCAAATCGATGAAAAGTTATGCTAAATTTCTTGGTAAACGTATCTTGTATATGTTATTGACATTATTCTTAATTGCATCGATCACATTCTTCTTGATGAAGCTTTTACCCGGTACTCCATACAGTAACCAGGATAAGCTGTCAGAAGAACAAATTTACATCATGAATGAAAAATATGGATTAAATGAACCCATCCCGGTTCAATATCTAGTCTATATAACAGGACTATTGAAAGGGGATTTAGGCGTTTCTTTCCAATTCAATAATACTCCTGTAACGGAACTCTTATCTCCTCGGGTAGGGCCTTCCATGCAGCTGGGAATTCAGGCTGTTGCTTTAGGAACAATATTGGGAATCGTCCTAGGTGTAATAGCCGCAATGAATCAAAATACATGGATAGATACTACTGCAACATTTACAGCTATCTTAGGGCGGTCGATTCCTAACTTTGTTATTGCTGTATTATTGCAACTTATTTTTGGGGTTTATTTGAAGTGGTTCCCTATCGCTTTATGGAGTGGATTCCAATCTTCTATTTTACCGACAATAGCCTTAGCGATTTCACCATTGGCTGATTCGGCTCGTTTTATCCGAACAGAAATGGTAGAAGTACTTAGCAGCGATTATGTGGAATTAGCACGTGCTAAAGGGTTAAGTCGTTGGACAGTAGCATTTAAACATGGGGTTCGTAATGCTTTGATTCCATTAGTGACGATTTTAGGACCTATGGCTGTTGGACTGATGACTGGTTCAATGGTAGTAGAAAATATTTTTGCTATTCCCGGAATTGGAGAACAATTCGTTAAATCAATTATGACAAATGATTATCCTACAATTATGGGTGTAACGATTCTTTACTCTGCATTGTTAGTAGGCATTATCTTAGTTGTTGATATTTTATACGGTGTTATCGATCCGCGTATTCGTGTTTCAAATGAAGGAGGGGACAAGTAAAATGAGTGAGTTAGAACAAAAATTTGTTGATGAAACAACAAAATTGTCTCCTGAAATGTTTAAACCGGCTGAAAGTTCAGATACAGAAGACAATGAAAAAATAACGGCGCCTTCATTAAGTTTCTTGCAAGATTCTTGGAGACGACTGAAAAAGAACAAAGCAGCTGTAGTTAGTTTGTTTGTATTGATTGTATTTGTTATCTTAAGTATAGCTGCTCCAGTTATATCACCGCATGAACCGAATGTTCAAATCGTTTCGCAAGCCAATTTGCCGCCGAAAATTCCTGGTGTAAATATTAATGGATTAAATGGTACACAGATGTTGGGCGGAACGCGCGTTGACAAATATCAAGAACAAAATGTACCCAAAGATACGTACTATATCTTAGGGACCGATGGTTTAGGCCGTGATTTACTTTCGCGTATTTTACATGGAACCCGCGTATCTTTATTGATTGCTTTTGTAGCAGCTTTATTTGATTTGACGATTGGAGTTATTTACGGCTTAGTTTCCGGCTGGATGGGTGGCCGAGTGGATAATGCCATGCAACGGTTATTAGAAATTCTCTCTGGAGTGCCCAACTTAGTAGTTGTTATCTTAATGCTGTTAGTGTTGGATCCAGGTATTAAATCGATTATTATCGCTTTAGCTATTACGGGATGGATTTCAATGGCTCGGGTCATCAGAGCACAAACCATGAAATTGAAAAACCAAGAATATATTTTAGCAGCTAAAACATTGGGAGAGTCTCCTGTTAAAATTGCTATCAAGCACATCATTCCAAATCTATCAGGCATTATCATTATCCAAACTATGTTCTCGATTCCAGCAGCTATCTTTTTTGAAGCGTTCTTAAGTTTCATCGGGATCGGTATTCCGGCACCAACAGCTTCATTGGGAACTTTAATTAATGATGGATACAAAACGTTCCGCTTCTTACCTCACTTAATGTGGTACCCAGCAGCAGTTATTTGTATCTTAATGATTTCATTTAACTTATTGGCTGATGGGTTACGTGATGCTTTTGATCCAAAAATGAAAGATTAGCGAGGTGAATCTGAATGAATAACGTATTAGAAGTAAAAAATTTGA
>NZ_DAMDAK010000014.1:33232-33819 GCF_032094055.1 Carnobacterium sp. | reverse complement strand
TCACATTCGACACCTACGCTGGTAAAGTAAAAGCCATTCGCGGTGTCAGCTTTAATTTAAAAAAAGGAGAAACGCTCGCAATTGTTGGTGAGTCTGGTTCAGGGAAATCAGTAACAACTCGTAGCATTATGCGTTTGCTTTCTCAAAATGCCAATATTGAAGAGGGCGAAATCTTATTTAACGGAAAAGACTTGATTAAAAAATCTGAAAAAGAAATGCAAGGAATCCGTGGTAAAGACATTGCTATGATTTTCCAAGATCCAATGACTTCATTAAATCCAACGATGACAATTGGAAAACAAGTGGCTGAACCGATTCGTCTCCACCAAAAATTAAACAAAAATGAAGCATTTAAACGTGCTTTGGAATTGTTGAAACTGGTAGGCTTACCACAAGCGGAAAAACGAATGAAACAGTATCCACACCAATTTTCAGGCGGACAACGTCAACGGATCGTCATTGCAATTGCATTAGCTTGTAATCCAGAAGTTTTGATTGCTGACGAACCAACAACAGCACTGGATGTTACGATTCAAGCACAAATTCTTGATTTGATGAAAGAACTTCAAAAGAAAATTTCTACTTCA
>NZ_DAMDAK010000014.1:26384-33222 GCF_032094055.1 Carnobacterium sp. | reverse complement strand
TTATTACTCATGATTTAGGAGTAGTAGCCAATGTTGCTGATCGTGTTGCTGTTATGTATGCAGGTAAAATTGTTGAAGTAGGAACAGTAGATGAAATTTTCTATAACCCGCGTCACCCTTATACTTGGGGATTGATCAGTTCAATGCCAACATTGGAGATTAAAGAATCCTTGTATGCGATTCCGGGTACACCTCCTGATCTATTAGACCCGCCTAAAGGCGATGCATTCGCGCCACGTAATGAATATGCAATGAAAATTGATACGGAACTAGAACCGCCTTTATTTAAGATTTCAGATACGCATTATGCAGCTACTTGGCTATTGCATCCAGATGCTCCAGCAGTAGAGCCGCCTGCTGAAATCAAAGCAAGACAAGAAATTTATGAACAAAAATTTTCTAAAACGCAATATAAGAAAGAAACCTCCATTTCTAATGCCGAAAATGAAGTAAAAGGAGGCGTCTAAAATGAAACAAAAAGAGAAAATTTTAGAAGTTAAAGGATTAAAACAATACTTTAATGAAGGTACGAATAACGAAGTCCGCGCAGTAGATGATGTAACTTTTGATATCTATAAAGGAGAAACTTTTGGATTAGTTGGAGAGTCTGGTTCAGGAAAATCAACGACAGGACGTTCGATCATTCGTCTTTATGATCCAACAGCTGGTGAGATTGATTTTGAAGGAACTAAAGTTCATAGTATTAAAGGGAAAAAAGATATGCTGAGTTTCAGAAGAGATATGCAGATGATCTTTCAAGACCCTTATGCTTCATTAAATCCTAAAATGAAAATCCGAGATATTATTGCTGAAGGTATTGATATCCATGGTTTGGCAACTTCAACAGAAGACCGAAACCAACAAGTAGATGAATTACTTAAAACGGTTGGACTGAATCCCGATCATGCGTCTCGTTATCCCCATGAGTTTTCAGGTGGACAACGACAACGTATCGGTATTGCCAGAGCTTTAGCGGTTAAGCCGAAGTTTATTATTGCTGATGAGCCTATTTCTGCATTGGATGTTTCTATTCAAGCCCAAGTAGTAAACTTATTGATGGAATTGCAAAAAACAAAAGATTTAACGTTCTTGTTTATTGCCCACGATTTGTCAATGGTAAAATATATTAGTGATCGTATCGGAGTAATGAATAGTGGGAAATTATTAGAATTAGCGTCGGCTGAAGAAGTTTATAACCGTCCATTACATCCTTATACAGAAAGTTTGCTGTCTGCTGTTCCATTGCCCGATCCTGAATACGAACGGAATCGTGTTAGAACACCATATATTCCAAGAGAATCAAATGGTGAGGCAGAAGAATTAAGGGAAATTACACCTGGACATTTTGTTTATTGCCGCGAATCAGATGTTGCAGCTTTAAAAGCTAAGAAAGCCAGTTACACAGAAAAATAAGAAATTACTGGAAAAAGTAAAGGAAATCCGTTCATCGGATAGTTCCTTTGCTTTTTTTATTCTAAGTTTAGAACAACTTAAAAGATGCATAAAAATGTAATGTATTGTTTATGTATTTATGTTTCTTATTCTTGTTATTTATATTAATGTCTTAATGATAATGTTTATAAATATACATTTTTGTAAAGAAAGATTGATTTTCCAGCATTTATAAGCGATAAATGTGAACGAGAAACAATTAAAAGGAAAAAAAATGAGGAAAAAATCTTAAAAGTGACAAATAATTGACAAAAAGGGTGGCGTTTTCTTTATAAACAGTGTATAATGGTTCTTGTAAGCCAGTTAGTTAAGGATGTCATTAAAATCATTTTATTGGCTAGATCGATCCGCCTAAAAAAGGAGAGAATAACATATGGTTACTTTATACACATCACCTAGTTGTACTTCATGCCGCAAAGCACGTGCTTGGTTGGAAGAAAACAACATTACTTATAAAGAGAGAAATATCTTTTCAGAACCACTATCAGTTTCTGAAATAAAATCTATTTTACGAATGACTGAAGACGGAACAGAAGAAATTATTTCTACTCGTTCAAAAGTTTTTCAAGATTTAGATGTTGATTTAGACAATCTTCCTCTTTTAGACTTGTTTGCTTTAATTCAGGAAAATCCCGGATTGCTGCGTCGACCAATTATGGTAGACGACAAAAGATTACAAGTGGGATATAACGAAGACGAAATACGTCGCTTCTTGCCTAGAGAAGTTCGTGCTCTTGAATTGCAGTTAGCTCAACAAATTGTGGGTTATTAAAAAAGAAAAGTAAGTTAATAAAGTTCAACGTAAATTTCATTAAGAAATTTTACGTTGAACTTTTATTTAACTGTTACTCAATGTAGATAGAAAAGGAAACATTTAGTAAGACGCTAGTTTTTAAGTACTTTTACCTTTACATTTAATATATTTGCTTTAAAATAATTAGTATAAATATTTCTGCTATTGTCAAAAGACAATGCGGAAATGAAGAAGTGAGGTGTAGGACTATGGAAATGGAACATATAAATGAAAATACAATCCGTGTACTCATTGAAAGTACTGATCTAGAAGAAAGAGGCATTACCTTTTTAGATCTTTTAGGCAACCATAAACAAATAGAAAACTTCTTTTACAGTATTTTAGAAGAGGTTGATGTAGATGAACAGTTCCATGAATCCGATGCAATTACGTTTCAAGTGTTGCCGAATGGAAATGGATTAGAATTATTCATTAGCAAGGGTGGACCACTAAGCGAAGATATTGATCTATCTTCTGCCTCCGATAATTTTGATACAGGTAATTTTTCTGATCTCATTAAAAAACAATTGAGTGAAGATGACCAAGTAAATGACATTGAAGAATATTTGAATGCGATAGAAAGACCAACTCAAGAAGTTGTTTTGCGTTTTAATGAATTTGAAGATATGATTTCATTATCTAAACGCTTATATTTAGATAATGCAGCAACTAGTCTTTACTTTTATAAAAATAGTTATTTCCTTTATTTAGTATTTTTTACTGAGGAAACTACTGAGCGAAGTGTAGAAGAAGAAATTTCTTTAGCGTTAGAGTTTGCAGAAAAAACGCCGATCACTCATGGTGTGCTGACTGAACATGGACAATTGATTATGGAAAATAGTGCATTAGAGTTAACACGCTACTATTTTAAATAATAGCTTTTTAAGCAACAGATAAAAAACTTCCGAGAGAGCAATCTTTTCGGAAGTTTTTTTGCAGTTTTAAAAGAAATTCGTGATGGTTTGCGAATAGTATAAACAACTGCAAAAAAAGGAAGTGTGATAAATGCTAATCGCTTTGAACCAAGATAATAAGCATGTCCATGCTGCTAAAATAAAAATAATGAAACAGTTATCAAAACATGACCTCTATAGTTGTCCTGGATGTAAAGCACCGGTTTTTTTGAAAAAAGGAAAAATAAAACAAGCACATTTTTCGCATTATGCTCAATCCAATTGTCAAATGTTTTCAGAAGGAGAAACAGAGGA
Source organism: Carnobacterium sp. (assembly GCF_032094055.1). Lineage (GTDB taxonomy): Bacteria > Bacillota > Bacilli > Lactobacillales > Carnobacteriaceae > Carnobacterium_A. The sequence continues at coordinate 29,769 of NZ_DAMDAK010000014.1, read as the reverse complement.
ACATGTATTGGGAAAGCAGCTTTTATTCAATTGGTTTATTCAACAAGGATACCCATGCCAATTAGAAGCCTACTTACCTGAATTAAAGCAACGTCCCGATCTGCTTATATGGTTAAATGAAAAAAGAGCTGTTGCTGTTGAGTTCCAATGTAGTTCGCTATCACAGGAAAGAATGGTCGAAAGAACGGAGGGATATCTAAAGAACAACTATGAAGTATATTGGGTACTCGGGTCACAATTTAAACTCACTTCCAGCATATCTGCCTTTCAGCGAATGTTTATGTACAAATTTAAGAAATCAGGTTATTGTATGTTTTTCTTAGATGTTTACCGTGAACAACTGAACATCTGTACAGATATTCAACAAAATCAATTAGGATCTGCAGTTGCATTCAAAGAGATACTTGTTGAATTAGCTTCATCTAAATTAACCGCTTTAACGGATATCGTTACAAAAACTCCTTGTCAGAACCGCCAATTTAAAAAGATGAAAAATAAAACCATTGCCAAAGAATTATTAGCCAGTCATCATTTCTTAAACCGCAGTAGAATGTATCAGGAAACCGAAATGGTATTATTTCAAAAGTATATTTATCAACGAGGACATTCCTTAGTGTCTCTTCCTCAAGAAGTTTACTTTCCGGTTGAAAATAAACTAATCATTAAAACACTCCCGCATTTTTGGAAATTCATTCTGTTGGAATGGATTACAAAAAAATCTTTAGGAACTGTCATCACAAGATTGGAAATCACTTCTCAGCTTAAACAAATGGTAAAAGATAAACACCTTACTTTTTATTCGACCCCTATGATTCCTTTAACGGAAAAAAGAAAAGCAATCGATCCATTTATTCACTTATTAGTTCAATGTAACATTTTAGCAGAAGTTTTACCTAATCAATGGCTGATTCTATCAGAGCCTCATTTTTACTTAAGTGAGCAAGAAAAGCTAACAGACTTTTCTTGTTTCAAAAAATAAAACAGACAACACTAATTCCTCTGCACTTATCTAAAAGTTATGTTAAAATTAGAAAGTGATGAAATTTTAGGAGGGTTATATTAATGAATGAGTCTAAAAAATTACCAAAACGCGAAGAAGTTCCTCAAGCATTAACTTGGGATTTAGAAATTATTTTTGAATCAGATGAAGCCTTTTATACATCCTATCAAGAATTAGAACAAAAAATTGAGAAAATAGCTGAATTTAAAGGGAAACTTGGTGAAAGCTCAGCTGTTTTTTTACAAAGTATAGAATATATTTTAGAAGTTTCAAATCAGTTGGAGACCATTTACGTTTATGCCCACTTAAAAAATGACCAGGATACTACAAATGCTGATTATCAAGCGATGTATGATCGCGCTTCTTTATTGGCAACTAAAATCGGAGAAGCCATTTCTTGGTTTGAACCGGAAGTGTTAGAAATACCTGAAGAAAAATTAACAGACTTTTTAAAGGAAAATAAAGAGCTGGCATTGTACCAACATTTTATTGACCAATTAACGTTCTCAAGAGAACACGTTTTATCTGCAAATGAAGAAGCACTTTTAGCAGGAGCTGGAGAGATTTTTGGAGCTTCTAGCCGGACGTTCAACGTTTTGAATAATGCTGATCTTCAATTTCCAACCATAAAAGATGAAAATGGAGAAGATATCCAATTGTCTCATGGTGTTTATGGGCAATTAATAGAAAGTACAGATCGTTCTGTTCGTGAAGCTGCATTTAAAAATCTTTACAAAGTCTATCAAGGGTTGAACAATACTTTTGCAAGCACGCTCTCTTCTCATGTTAAATACCATAATTACAATGCAGCGATTCACCATTATCAGTCTGCCCGAGAAGCAGCGTTATCAGCTGGTCATATTCCAGAAAAAGTCTACGATACACTATTAGAAGTGGTTGGAGAACAGTTGCCTTTGCTGCACCGCTATGTCGCATTAAGAAAAGAATTACTTAAAGTGGATACATTGCATATGTATGACCTATATACACCTATCACAGGAGAAGCAAGTATTAAATTTACCTATGAGGAAGCAAAAACAGCTACTTTAGAGGCATTAAAACCATTAGGTGAAGAATATCGTTCTGTACTGGAAAAAGCTTTTGAAGACCGTTGGATTGACGTAGTGGAAAATGTTGGGAAAAGAAGCGGAGCGTACTCTTCCGGCGCTTATGAAACAAATCCTTATATTCTATTAAACTGGCATGATTCTTTAAACCATTTATATACACTTGTACATGAACTGGGACACAGTGTGCATAGTTATTTTACGCGTTCTAATCAACCGTATGTTTATGGCGATTATTCTATCTTCCTAGCTGAAATTGCTTCTACAACTAATGAAAATATTTTGACGGAATATCTATTGGAAACTCAGCATGACCCTAAGGTACGTGCCTATATTTTGAATCATTATTTAGATGGGTTTAAAGGAACGATTTTCCGACAAACACAATTTGCGGAATTTGAACATTTCATTCACGAAGAAGCGGCTAAAGGAACTCCTCTAACTAGTGAATTTTTAAACCAGAACTATGGCACTCTAAATACACGTTATTACGGGCCAGCAGTTGAAGAAGATCCAGAAATTGCTTTAGAGTGGTCGAGAATACCGCATTTTTACTATAACTACTATGTTTATCAGTATGCTACAGGTTTTTCAGCAGCAACAGCTTTAGCTGATAAAATTTTGAAAGATAAAAGCGGCAGTGCGTTGACAAATTATTTAACTTATTTGAAATCTGGAAGCAGTGATTACCCAATCGAGGTAATGAAAAAAGCAGGAGTGGATATGACGGAAAAAGCTTATCTCGCTGATGCAATGAAAGTTTTTGAAACAAGGTTAAATGAATTAGAAGCATTGGTAAGCACATTGAAAACTGACGAATAGCCTAAAAAAAGACTTCCTACAGCTCAAACTGCAGGAAGTCTTTTTCATTAGCTAGTATAGATCAAAGAACATGAAGGTTGCTTTTTTTCGAATCAGAAAGAGCACGATAAGGCGCTGGTTTGGTAGTATCTGCTTCATTGCATAATTCTTGCAGCAATTCTATTGTGATTTCTTCTTCGACTAAGACGCCATGGTTTTTAGTTTGATCACTGAAAACTACACAAGAAGGTGTACTGAGAACTTGCATTTCTCGAGCAATTTTTTGATCAGATTCAAAGACTGTTTTAGCAAATTCAGATTTTTTGTCTTCTAAAAACATTGGAATATCTAACTTGGCTTTTTGGGCGGTTTCTTGGATTAGTTTTTGTGAAAATGGCTGGTTTTCTACAGTTATTGCTTGTTGTAATTCCATTAAAAATACGCGTCCTTTTTTCTTGCCTTGCATAGAGGCAGCCGCGTAAGCTAAACAAGCGTCATAAATTTGAAAGAAAAGCTC
>NZ_DAMDAK010000014.1:18219-26374 GCF_032094055.1 Carnobacterium sp. | reverse complement strand
AAATTCAAATTATTTTTAGGCAATTTTTTGGCTTTCATATAATCAGAAAATGTCTTAAAATTATGAACTGGAATAAAATGAAAGTGAACTTTTTCTTCTCTGGATTCTACGAAGTCTAATAATCCTTTTTCTGCTTCATAACAGGTTGATCCTAAAGGATTAATAAATAAATAAATTTCGATAACTTGTTTAAACTGATTCCCTTTTTTGGAATACTTAGTTGTGAGCATCTCATTTCACCTTAACTTTATATATTTTTGAAGCAATATTACATCTGTCAGCAACATATATACTGTATCAAATAAATTTATAAAAAAGTAATAAAATGTCCTAGAACATACTTTGAAAAAATAAAACTGTAACAAAATTGCCACATATTAAAAAAACTTTTGTTTCTAAAAAGCATCTTCCGTAGAAGCATAGGTCAGCATTCGAGCAATTTTATTTTTTGAAGGGCTTCTTTCTATCTGATGTTCTCTTAAAAAAGCATTAAACGTTTTTTCTCCTACTGTTTCTTCTGTTACTTCAAGTTCTAATTCATAATCTACTTGTTCGCCATAAAAGCTTTGATCTAAAACAAACAAGCCTTTTTCAGTCATTTTTTCAAAACGTTTTGTTTTAAGCGATCCAATTAAATGTACTTCTTTTGGTTGAATCTGTAATTGTTTTAATTTTTCAACAACAGCTCCTTGAAAATCAATTTTATTTTTTGAAAGGAGTTCATGAGCTGTTGCAAGAGATAATGTGTCAGTAGTTTCTAATAAATTATTTTCAATAGGCGTTTTAAGTGTTAATTCTGCTGAGTCCGATAAAATGCGTATTCTTAATCCAGCCCCTAGAAGTTTTAAAGCATTTTCTTCTGTATCAAAATAATGGTTTTCTTGAATGAAAAAGTCTGTTTCTTTAGCTTGGAAATAATGAAGTAAAGTATGGTATTCCGAAGCTGACAAGATATTTTTAAATTCAATTTCGAGTTGCTCACTCATATCATCATCTCCTGATTTCATTTAAATTAGACCAATAGAGCTAGCTCGTTTCTAGCTTTACAAGTTTTTACTTAATTTACTACTACTACGAAAAAGAATAACGATCAGATGTTAAAGCTGATCGAAAATCTAAAAAAGAGGATTTTATATATCAAATTTACGCGCTAATCGATTAAGTTGCAATAAAAATGACCTAAATTTATTTATTATACATGGATTCATTTTTTGAATAAAAATATTTCTGTATCAAACACTGTACATCGTACCGGTGAATAAAAAGAATGAAGGTTCTGCTTAAAAGCAGTTCTGAAAAAATGAAGGAAAGGAATTATTTAGTATAAAGTAGTACAGCTGCATGCTGTTACTATAATGCTATCTTTATTTTAAAATAGACGTTTTGGTCATTTCTTATTTTAAGCGGTATATGTTAAAATGAATTTGTATGCATTCTTTAAATGGAGTGGCATTGAAATGACAAATAAAGAAGGTAGAAGCAATGGATGAAAATCAAAATTGGGATGAATTTTTAGTACCTTATCAACAAGCAGTAGAAGAGTTAAAAGTTAAATTAAAAGGAATCCGAAAACAGTTTGGAAAAGAAAATCTGCATAAACCTGTTGAATTTGTTACGGGACGAGTAAAGCCGGTAGATAGTATTTTAGCAAAAGCAGAATTGCGCAACATCTCTTTAAACCGTCTCGAAACGGATATGCAAGATATTGCCGGATTACGGATCATGTGCCAATTTGTAGAAGATATTCATGAAGTCGTACGTTTATTAAGAAACCGGAAAGATATAAAAATAGTAGAAGAACGTGATTATATTACGAATCAGAAAGAGAGTGGTTATCGCTCGTACCATGTCGTTTTTGAATATCCTGTACAAGTAATCGATGGAGAAAAGATTATTTTAGCTGAAGTACAAATCAGGACATTATCCATGAATTTCTGGGCAACGATTGAACACTCTTTGAATTACAAATATAAAGGTGAATTTCCGGAAGATATTAAAGTACGCCTGAAGCGAGCGGCTGAAGCAGTCTATCAATTAGACGAAGAAATGTCAGAGATTAGGGAAGAAATCCAAGAAGCTCAGCATCTGTTTTCTTATAGTAAGCGAAACAGTCTAGAGGAAACTGATGATAAAAAGAAATTAGAATAGATTTTTATCGTTCAGCATAGGAGGAACTAATTGTGAAAATAGCCATTGTGCATAATAATAATGAAAAATCTCTTGCTGCAACAGAAGAGTTGAAACTATTGCTGATTAAAAACAACTTTTCAATAGATAAGCGTAACCCCGATTTGATTATCACAATTGGTGGAGACGGCACATTATTGTCTGCATTCCATCGATATGCCCATCTGTTGGACTCTGTTCGCTTTGTCGGTATACACACCGGACATTTAGGCTTCTATACAGATTGGCGTGACTATGAATTACCCGAATTAGTGGCTAGCTTAGTCAATGATAAAGGAGAAAGCATTAGTTATCCTTTATTAGATGTCCGGGGAACTTTTCAAGGGCGTAAGGAATCGTCACATTTCTTAGCATTGAATGAGTCAACGATGAAGCGGGTGGATGGTACAATGGTGTGCGATGTATTCGTCAAAGATGAACTCTTTGAACGTTTTAGAGGTGATGGCCTTTGTGTTTCGACTCCTACCGGTTCAACGGGATACAACAAATCAGTCGGCGGAGCCATTATTCATCCACGTTTAGAGGCTATTCAATTAGCAGAAATTGCTTCTATTAATAACCGTGTTTTCCGGACATTAAGTTCTCCTATGATCGTAGCTCCAGATGAATGGATTCGCATAAAACCAATCACTACAGACGGCTTTATATTAACTGTTGATCAATTGTCTTCATCTGAAAAGAATATTGTTGAACTACAATATCGAATAGCAAACGAACGGATTCACTTTGCCCGGTATCGACACACTCATTTCTGGAGCCGAGTAGAAGACGCATTTATTGGAGCGAAAAATAAATATGAAGTTTAGTTGGGTACACGAGTCTTTCGAAAAAAAACAAGTTAAAGCTTTTTTAGCGGAAAAAGGCATCTCACGCGGTTTATTGGCCAAAATAAAGTTTCAAGGCGGAGAAATCAAAGTTAATCAACAAGTAGAAAATGTTCTTTACCGTTTGCAGGAAAATGATTTAATAGAAGTTACTATCCCGAATGAAGAGGGCCATGATACAACAGTCCCCATCGATATTCCGATTGAAATTGTTTATGAAGATGAACATTTTTTAGTGGTGAATAAGCCTTTTGGAGTAGCTTCTATTCCATCAAGAATCCATCCAAAAGAATCGATGGCAAACCGTGTAAAAGGGTATTATGTAAGACAAGGCTATCAAAATCAAGTCATCCACATCGTTACGCGTCTAGATCGTGATACAACAGGGTTGATGCTTTTTGCTAAGCATGGGTATGCTCATGCTTTATTAGATAAAGAACTAAGAAATAAACAGTTGCATAAAAAATATATGGCTTTACTAACAGGAAAGTTAGTAGGAAGCCAGCACGGAGTGATTGAAGCTCCAATTGCTAGACCAGAAGATTCGATCATCAAGAGGATCGTGCACCCAAGCGGTAAAACGGCTTTAACAGAATACTGGGTAAAAACAGAATTTGATGATGCAACTTTAGTAGATATTCAGCTGCATACAGGGAGAACGCATCAAATCCGAGTACACTTTGCACACATTGGACATCCGCTTATGGGTGATGATCTTTATGGAGGAGTGAAGAATCAATGGATTAAAAGACAAGCCTTACATTGCCGTGAATTGGATTTTATCGATCCATTTACACAAAAGCAGATTGTGTTAACAGCAACCTGTCCTGACGACATGGCTGAATGGCTCAAACAGCAATAAAAACCTTGAAACTGCTAGAAGGGAGAGCTATTTTTGAATGAAGCACAACTAGAAATAGAAGAAAAGTTAAATTTACTAAAAACTTATTTAGCTGAAGAAAAACTCAAAGAATTTCGTTCTGAGTTTCTTACTTTACACGAATATGAACAAGGACAGTATTATCTTTCCTTAACTGAAGAAGAGCGGCAGAGAATGTATTACTATCTTTCTCCGAAAGAAATGGCCGATATGTTCGAAATCCTTGAAGAAGATGAAGAATCTGTTGAGGTGTATTTGAAAGAAATGGATCCACAGTATGCGGCTGATATGCTTAGCGAAATGTTTACAGATAATGCGGTTGATATTTTAAATCAATTAGAAAAAGCAGATTTACGCAAATACCTCAATCTAATGACAGCTGACAGCGCTGCTGAAATCAAAGAACTGCTGCATTATGAAGACGAAACTGCGGGTTCGATCATGACGACTGAATACGTCTCGGTAGCAGCTAATCAAACGATTCATTCTGCTATGCGAATCTTAAAAAACAAGGCTGCAGAAGCAGAAACGATTTATTATATTTATGTAGTGGATACGGCTGAAAAGTTAGTCGGCGTTATTTCTTTAAGAGAATTGATCACTCATGAAGACGATGAATTGATAGCAGATGTAATGGGGGATCGCCCAATTTCAGTCTATGTTACTGATGATCAAAATGACGTAGCTAAAACGATTAGAGACTACAACTTTTTAGCAGTACCTGTTATTGATAAAGATGATTACCTATTAGGGATCATCACAGTTGATGATATTATCGATGTTATTGACGAAGAAGCAGCTAGCGATTATTCAGGGTTGGCCGGGGTCGATGTCGGAGAACAATCAGAAAATCCCTTTATTGCGGCATCTAAACGCTTGCCATGGCTGATTACATTATTATTTTTAGGTATGGGAACAGCAACATTGATTAGTCGTTACGAAATATTAGTAAGTGAAGCCAGTATCCTAGCCGTTTTTATCTCTTTGATAACCGGTACAGCTGGTAATGCGGGTACACAATCATTAGCTGTTGCTGTAAGAAAACTAGCTGATAATGACGACAAAGCTAAAGGATTTGCAAGTTTGATTCTTAGTGAAGTACTGACAGGGATTGTCACTGGTTTAACGACAGGGGTAACGATTTTTGCTGTTATCGGTATTTGGCAACACAATTTTATTTTAGGCTTTGTAATTGGTACTGCTATGCTTTTTGCAATTGTAGTCGCCAATTTAGCCGGGAGTTTAATTCCGATATTAATGGATCGAATTGGTTTTGATCCGGCTGTTGCAAGTGGGCCGTTCATCTCGACATTAAGTGATTTAACTAGTGTTTTAATTTATTTTAATATAGCTGCTTACTTTATGCCATTTTTTATTTAAAGAAGACGGTGACTTTTTCGAACAGTGCAATTATTAGAAAATACAAGGATGGGACTTTTTGTCTCATCCTTTTGACAGTAAAGGATTGAATAGGCGTGGCTTATCGAAAGAAAAAGAAAAAATTAACTAAAAAGCAACAAAAACAGCGGACTCAATTAACGTTAATGAGTTTTATCATTTTGTTTTCATTTGTTTTCGGTCTTGCTTTAGGGAAAAGCGACAACTCAGACTATTCTCTACACGAAAAGTTGGAGCAATTTAAAGAGGAATTCGTGCATATTTTTCAAACAGACAATCAATACCCAAAAGGAGAAACAGCACTTAAAGGAACAAGCCAATTCCACTTCTTAGACGTGGGGCAAGGTTCAGCTACTTTGCTTCAATCAGAAGATGGGACTAATATTTTAATTGATACAGGACGCTATGAAGATAAAGATAAAAAAATCTTAACTTATTTAGACCGCTATATCGGTACAGGTGGAAAAATAGACCTGTTGATTTTTACCCATAACGATTCAGATCACATTGGATATGGCGACTTAGTTTTGCAATATTATGATGTTAAAGAAGTATGGATGAATGGCTATGATGCAACGAGTAAAATATATGAACGTGTACTTGGTGCTATTAGCGACAGTAATGCACGTTATGTGGAGCCGAAAAGCGGTGAGGAACATCAAGTAGGGCCTTTCCTGTTTGAAATACTCAACCCAACGATGGTCTCGAAAAACAACCCTAATGATGACTCGATTGTAGCTAAAATTACATTTGCTAACTTTAGCGGTCTGTTTAGTGGAGATGCTTCAGCAAGAGTTGAAAAAGAAATTATTGAGAGCGGAGCTGATTTAAAAGCGACTCTTCTTTTAATGGGACATCACGGCTCGAAAAGTAGTACGAGCGAAGAATGGATAAAAGCGATTGAACCGAAAATCAGTATTTACTCAGCAGGAGAGTCAAATAGTTACGGGCATCCTAACAGAGAAACGCTAGAGCGGCTCAACCATCAAAATGTTCCAATTTACGGAACGATAGAGGATGGAACCATAACGGTTAATGTAGATTCGAAGGGAACTTACAGCGTTGTTACAGAGAAAGGAGCGCATTAAAATGAAAGCAGTTCTTGAGGAGTTTGAAGGAGAGGTAGCACGGCTCATTCCTGATGATGGCAGTGATCCCATTCATGTAAATCTCCAGTATCTTCCTGATGAATGCACTTTAGGTGATGTTTTTGAATTGGTTTACCAAAAAAAAGACACACTGAGAATCCAAGAACTCATTTTATTATCCAATGAAAAAGAGCAAAGAATGGAACGGATGAAAGCAAAGCGAGAAGCATTGCTTAAACGGACAAAAGAACAACAATAATCATTATTTGAATGGTAGGCAAATCAATTTTATAGAAAACATACTAAAAACCTTAAAATAATTTTTTTAAGGTTTTTTAGTTATTGTTAATTTTTTTTCCATATCATGGTGGGGAATTCCAGCATCTAAGTAGCCTTCGCTAATGATTGAATAATTTAAAGCGGAGTAAAAACCAATAGCATGATCTTGCGCACCTAATATTAAGCGATTCCGGCTATGTTTAGAAGCATACCGTTCAATTTCCAACATTAATTTTTTCCCAAGCTGCTTGCCGCGCTGATCACTTAAAACAGCTACACGTTGTACTTTATAAGTATTCTGCTCAATAGGGAAAAGCCGGGCTGTAGCTACAGGAGTATCGTCTAAATAACCAACTACATAAATAGTTTGATCTTCTAGTTCATCTATTTCCATTTCTGCAGGAACCTGCTGTTCTTTTACGAAAACACGATTCCGAATAGTTAACCCATCTTTATAAACTTTTGAATTTAAATCAGATGACCAGGAAAAATTCATAAAATGTTCCTTCTTTCTATTTTGTTATGCTGTTAAGGGTACCATAGAAAATTAAGTGATTCTAGTGAGAATCTTCTATCCAGTTAATTTCTTTATTTCTGATAGGCAATAGCTTATACTTATACAAGTAATAAAGAATGGAGGAAAAATGATGAATAATAGTACTTTAGAATGGATAAAAAAGCTGACTGCCATTCCTTCTCCAACAGGGAATACAAGCGAAATTATTGGAATGATAAAAAAGGAGTTAACGGCTTTAGGGTATGAAGCAAATACAAACAATAAAGGGAGTTTATTAATCACTGTAAAAGGAAAAAATCATCAAAATCAGCGTTTTGTAACTGCTCATGTAGATACACTTGGAGCAATGGTACGTGCCATTAAACCTGATGGACGCTTAAAAATGGATTTGATTGGCGGATTTCGTTATAACGCGATCGAGGGAGAGTATTGTACTATCCATACAGCTTCAGGAAAAACATACACAGGGACAATACTAATGCATCAAACAAGCGTTCATGTCTATAAAGAAGCAGGGACAGCCGAAAGAAATCAAACAAATATGGAAATACGAATTGATGAAAAAGTGCAATCAAAAGAAGAAACCCAACAATTGGGCATTGAAGTTGGAGATTTTATCAGCTTTGATCCGCGGACAGAAATAACTAAAAGTGGTTTTATTAAATCACGCCATTTAGATGATAAAGTAAGTGTAGCTATTTTACTGAACCTTTTAGAAAAATTAGTTGAAGATCACATAGAATTGCCGTACACTACTCATTTTCTTATCTCAAATAATGAAGAGATCGGATATGGAGGAAATTCTAATATATCAGAAAAAGTTACAGAATACTTAGCTGTTGATATGGGAGCCATAGGAGATGATCAACAGACAGATGAATACTCAGTTTCTATATGTGTAAAAGATGGAAGCGGCCCTTACCATTATCAACTGAGAAAACAACTGACGAAATTATGTGAAGATAACCGTATTCCTTACCAG
>NZ_DAMDAK010000014.1:6382-18209 GCF_032094055.1 Carnobacterium sp. | reverse complement strand
ATTTATCCTTATTATGGAAGCGATGCTTCAGCTGCTATGAAAGCAGGAGCAGACGTTCGTCATGCTTTGGTCGGAGCAGGCATTGATGCGAGCCATGCATACGAACGTACACACCAATCTTCCATTGAGGCAACTGAGCAATTAGTAGAAATTTATTTACTGCAAGCAATGATTGAATAGAAAAAAGGAGATGAAAAAATGGAATATTTTAAACAATCAAAGCTGATGTTTTGGTCAGTCTGGTTATTGGTCATTGCTACATTGATCTATATGTCGACAAAAATTGATTTTGTCTTTCAGCCTATTACTACATTTGTGTCTACACTGTTTACACCGATATTAGTAGCTGGTTTTCTGTATTATTTGTTAAACCCGTTGATCAATTTGCTTGAAAGAATAAAAATACAAAGAAAATATGGCATTATTATCATTTTAGTTCTGTTTCTAGCCCTCTTGGTTTTTCTAGGTATTTCGGTCATGCCTACTCTGGTTAAACAAATTGGTCAATTAGTTGCGAGTATACCGAGTCTGATGGAGTCATTAGAAGGCTTTTCTAAAGATATTGTGCAGCAGCCCCTATTGGCTAATTTTAATTTGGAAGAATCAATGAATAAATTAGATTTATCTATTGGTAATATAGCTAATAGTGTTTTTTCAGGAATTACAAATAGTGTAGGTTCAATTTTTGGAGCCGTAGCGAATGCAACTATTGTTGTATTTACTGCTCCACTCATTTTATTTTACATGTTTAAAGATGGACAGCATTTCCGACCTGCAGTAGCTAAATTTTTTCCAAAAGAATACCGCGGACAAATGATTGAGTTGTTAGGACAGATGAACAACACCATTGCTTCTTATATTAGCGGTCAAGCTCTGGTTTGTTTATTAGTAGGAACTTTTACATTTATTGGGTATTTAATCATCGGAATGCCTTATGCACTATTATTAGGAATCATTGCCGGTGTGACAAATATTATACCTTACGTGGGGCCTTACTTGGGGTTAGCACCCGCAGTGATTATCGGGTTGACGATTTCTCCTATGAAAGCTTTACTGGTTGTGGTCGTTGTGCTAGTTGTTCAACAAATAGATGGCAACTTTATCTCTCCCAATGTCATTGGAAAAACACTTGCTATTCATCCTTTAACGATCATTGTTATTTTATTAGTTGCTGGGAATTTAGCAGGACTTTTAGGCATGATATTAGGCGTTCCTTTTTATGCAGTAACCAAGACGATCGTAATTTATTTAAGAGATATGTACAACATTAAAAAGAAGCATCAAAAATTCCAGCTTGAAAAAAAATAGTGAAATCCTTCATAATGTTTTGACATTTTCAGAGTTTGTGATATAGTGTACTAGTAGTTAGTGAAGAAAAGCACCAGCTGCTAGTAAATATTATAAATAAGAGAATCAATCAATAATAAGATTCTAATAGGGGGAAATACAAGATGAAAGTAGTAGTAATTGGCTGTACGCATGCAGGTACATCAGCGGTTAAAACCATCCTAAATGAAAATCCAGAAGCAGAAGTAGCCGTTTTCGAACGTAATGACAATATTTCATTTTTATCATGCGGAATCGCTTTATACGTTGGCGGTGTTGTGAAAGATCCAGCAGGATTGTTTTATTCCAACCCTGAAGAACTAGCATCAATGGGTGCCAAAGTTAAAATGGAACACAATGTGAAAGAAATTGATACAGATGCTAAAAAAGTTATTGTGGAAGATATGAAAACAGGAGAAGTTTTTGAAGAATCGTATGATAAGCTAGTCAACACTACAGGTTCTTGGCCAATCATTCCTCCAATTCCTGGAATTGATTATAAAAAAATCCTTTTGTGTAAAAATTATAACCAAGCAAATGAATTAATTGCTCAAGCAACTGATGCTAAAAAAATCACAATTGTGGGCGGCGGTTATATTGGAATCGAATTAGTAGAAGCTTTTGCTGAATCAGGTAAAGAAGTAACCTTGATCGATGGATTGGATCGGATTTTAAATAAATATTTAGACAAAGAGTTTACAGATGTTCTTGAAAATGACTTGCAAGAACGTGGAGTAAAATTAGCTTTAAACCAATCCGTTAATGGATTTACTGCTAACGAAGCAGGAGAAGTAACATCCGTATTGACTGCCCAAGGGGAGTATGAAGCCGATCTAGTGATTATGTGTGTAGGTTTCCGTCCAAATAATGATTTGTTGAAAGACAAAGTAGATATGTTGCCAAATGGCGCAATCATTGTTGACGATTATATGAGAACGAGCAACCCAGATATCTATGCTGCTGGAGATAGTTGTGCAGTTAATTATAATCCAAATGGCGGACATGCGTACATTCCGTTAGCAACAAATGCGGTTCGTATGGGAACCTTAGTTGGAAAAAACATTGTAGAACCAAAAGTTAAATACAGAGGAACACAATCTACTTCAGGTTTGTATTTGTTTGGATATAATATCGGTTCAACAGGTGTTACAACAAGTGGTGCACCGCACTTTGATTTAGAGGTACGTTCTGTTCTAGTTAAAGATAATTACCGTCCAGAATTTATGCCGACAACTGAAGAAGTATTGATGCAATTAGTTTATGAAGTAGGCACAACACGAATTGTTGGTGGACAAATCATGTCTAAATATGATGTAACACAATCTGCAAATACATTATCTTTGGCTATTCAAAATAAAATGACAATTGAAGATTTAGCTTATGTTGATTTCTTCTTCCAACCTCATTTTGACCGTCCATGGAACTACTTGAATATACTAGCGCAAGCAGCTGTAGAACAAGAAAGAAAATTAGCTGAAAAATAAGTAAGATTTTAGAATAATAAGTAAACCAAAAAAGACGTGCTGTATATTCTAACAGCATGTCTTTTTGGTTTTAGTTTAAGGAAATAAGAAGAGGAATCAAAATCTATCGGATAGAAATAAATTGCAGAAGCAGTGCTGATCCTAGCTTTTTAGACTCTGTCTTTTACTGAGTACCTATGCTAAAATTCAAATTGGCTCTTTATCTTGTTTGAAAAGCATATGAAGAGATAGGATAAAGTACAAATCAAATGTTTTGTGAGCGGGTAATTTTCAGGAATAAAAGATACTGGAACTTGTTAAGAAGAGGTACATATGGCTTTTTTATTCTTAGTCTTTCTGCTCTTAATCTTAATTCTGAAGAGAATCGCTCTGCTAAGAAAGGAACGTTTATGAAACTGAATAAAAAAATGCTTTCAGGGATTGTAGTCATCTTACTTATTCTGACAGGAAATTATGTTGTAATGGATACAGCAAAAGAAACTCCTTCCGAGCAGACAGCAGATGATCGCACTTCTATAGAAGTACAACGGGTAATTGACGGAGATACCATCGTTTTTAAAGAAGCAGGCCAAGAATATAAAATGCGCTTGCTTTTAATTGATACTCCAGAAAGTTCGACTACTAAAACAGGCTCTGTACAACCTTACGGCAAAGAGGCAAAAGACTTTTTAATTAATTATTTAAAAGGGAAAACACTTACGATCGAATATGAACCTACTCAAAAAAGAACAGATAAATATGGAAGAGTATTGGCCTATTTGTTTGCTGATGGCACATTAGTGCAAGAAATATTGGTTCAAGAAGGATTAGCAAGGGTGGGATATGAAGAAGGTCAGGAAGTTTATCTTGATCAATTGCTGGCTGCTGAACAAGTAGCGGCAAGAGAACAACGAAACATTTGGTCTATTAAAAATTACGTTGGAGAATATGGATTTAATGAAAAATAAAAAAAATAAAATTATGTTAATGAATATGTTATAATAACTTGACTAATGATAGAAAAGGGTGTTGACATGTAACGACATGCCATTAAGTATATAGAAGGTTAAATAAATGATTTGAATGAGGGATTAATAATAATGGAACAAACGCTAAAAGAAGAAGTAGCATCGCGAAAAACATTCGCAATTATTTCTCACCCGGATGCCGGAAAGACGACTATCACAGAACAATTATTACTTTTTGGTGGAGCCATTCGTCAAGCTGGGACTGTAAAAGGGAAAAAAACAGGGAAATTTGCAACATCGGACTGGATGGAAATTGAAAAACAACGTGGAATTTCTGTTACGAGTTCAGTTATGCAATTTGATTATAAAGATAAAAGAATCAATATTTTAGATACACCTGGACACGAAGATTTTTCTGAGGATACTTATCGAACATTGATGGCCGTTGATAGTGCAGTGATGGTAATTGATAGCGGTAAAGGAATTGAGCCTCAAACAAAGAAATTGTTTCAAGTTTGTCGAATGCGGGGTATTCCTATCTTTACATTTATCAATAAACTGGATCGTGATGGAAGAGAGCCGTTGGAATTATTGGAAGAATTGGAAGAGGTATTAGAAATTGATTCTTACCCTATGAACTGGCCTATTGGAATGGGAAGAGGTTTATTAGGTTTATATGATAATTACAATAAAAGAATTGAAATCCATCATCCTGAGATAAATGGGAGAAACGGCGAAAAGATAGTTGAATTAAATGCTGCTGGTGAGATAGAAGGCGATCATCCAATCAAAAAATCAACATTGTATGATCAAGCACTGGAGGACATTGAACTATTAAATGAAGCAGGCAATGAATTTTCAGAAGAAAAAATTGCTAAAGGGGAATTGACGCCTGTTTTCTTCGGGTCAGCTTTAACCAATTTTGGAGTGCAGACTTTTTTAGACACATTTATTCAATTTGCTCCTAGTCCGTCAGCTCATAAAGACAGAGATGGAGACATTATAGAAGCTGCTAATGATGAATTTTCTGGTTTTATTTTTAAAATTCAAGCCAATATGAACCCAGCTCACCGAGATCGGATTGCATTTATTCGAATTTGCTCTGGGGAATTTGATCGGGGAATGGACGTTACCCTTGCTCGAACGAAAAAGAAAATCAAGCTTTCCAATTCAACACAATTTATGGCTGAGAGTCGAGAAACGGTGCAAAATGCTGTAGCTGGAGATATTATTGGTCTCTATGATACTGGGAATTTCCAAATCGGCGATACGATTTTTGAAGGTAAACAAGATATTGAATTTGAAAAACTGCCGCAATTTACGCCCGAGATTTTTATGAAAGTTTCGGCAAAAAATGTGATGAAACAAAAATCATTTCATAAAGGTGTACAACAATTAGTTCAAGAAGGTGCTATTCAATTGTATAAAACCTTCCATACGGAAGATTATATTCTTGGTGCAGTAGGTCAATTACAATTTGAAGTTTTTCAATATCGGATGCTGCATGAATACAATTCAGAAGTTATTATGACGCCGATGGGCAATAAAATTGCTCGTTGGATCAAACCGGAAGACTTGAATACCAATATGTCTTCCAGCAGGAATTTATTGGTTCGGGATCGTTATGATCAACCGTTATTTTTATTTGAGAACCAATTCGCGATGCAATGGTTTGCTGATAAATATCCGGATGTTGAATTGACGGCATTACTATAAGAAATCTAATCCAAAATAAAGAAAAAAGGCTGAAACAATGAATTAAATTCATCGTTTCAGCCTTTTTTTAACTAGTAAGTACAAAAACAATATAAAAAGAGCAAAAAAAAGACAATTATTTTTTAATTGACAGGTATAGAAAGCTCTACAATATTTGGTGCATGTAAGATATCAACCACATCAGGCGCAGTCTCTAAAATATTTTCAATCGCAAATTTTATTTCAGCATTTTTTATATTTCGTTCTTTGTTTACTAAAAGAACATCTTTATGGGTAGGAGCTCCCGAAAAAACAACGGTTGTGGGTCCTAGTGTATAGACTTTAATAAAATTAGCATCAGTATTTCCTAATTGTTCCGTTACTAAATCTATATGGCTATTCGTAACATCGATCAGCTTCATTCTATTCACCTCTTTTTTTTAAGACTATTAGATTAAACCTATTATATAATTAAAATTCCATAAACTCAAAGTAAATTAATTGGCTGAATGAATAAAAGAGAGCGTGACTGCTAAATTCCAGTCTCGCTCTCTTAATCATCTTATTTTTTATCGGTATTGTTTTCGTTTTGGTCTGCTGTTACTAAAGAAGCTTCATTTTGTTTAGCGGTAACATGGATTTCTCCATTTTCATCAACAGTAGCACTTAAATTTTTGCTTTCAGGGTGATCAAGATAAAAGTCAGCAATACGGTCTTCTATCTGTTCTTGGATAACACGGCGCAATGGACGTGCTCCCAATTGAGGATCATAACCCAGCTCTACTAGTTTTTCTTTTGCACGTTGATCAGCTTCAATTGTAATTTTTTGATCTTTCAACATATCATTAACATCATTTAACATCAAGTCTACGATAATAAGAAGGTGTTCTTTTTTCAAAGAATTGAATTCGACGATTGCATCAAACCGGTTAATAAATTCTGGTTTGAAGAAGTCGGTCAAATGATTTAAGACAGATTTTTGGTTACCTTTAGAGGCAGCTGCAAAACCAACATTTGCTTCAACTGATCCCGTACCTGCATTACTTGTCATGATAATAATTGTATCTTTGAAACTTACGGTACGTCCTTGTGCATCAGTTAAGCGTCCATCATCTAAAATTTGCAAGAACATATGCAAAACATCGGGATGTGCTTTTTCGATTTCATCTAATAATAAAATACTATAAGGATTGTGACGGACTTTCTCAGTCAATTGTCCAGCTTCGTCATATCCTACATATCCTGGAGGAGAACCGATCAACTTAGCTACACTGTGTTTTTCCATATATTCACTCATATCGAAACGAATGTAGGCTTCTTTATTACCGAACAATTCTAGAGCTAATTGTTTGGCTAATTCTGTTTTACCTACACCTGTCGGACCGACAAATAAGAAAGAACCAATTGGTCGATTTTTTTTGTTTAACCCGATCCGGCTTCTGCGAATAGCTTTAGAAATTTTTTCAATTGCTTGATTTTGGCCGATTACATGTTGACGTAAGTCAGTTTCTAAATTACGCAATTGAGTTTGTTCTTTTTCTTTTAATTCGCCTACAGGAATATTTGTTTTTGTTTCAATAATCTTGACCATATCTTTTCCTGTTACAACTGGGCGTTCAGCTTCAGGTTGTTGTTGATCCCGCATGGCCGCAAACTTAGTAGCTTGGTCACGGTAGAAAGCAGCCTTTTCATAATCTTCTTGCTGCAAAGCCAATTGTTTTTGATGTGCTGCTTCAGCAATTTTATCTTC
Organism: Carnobacterium sp.; assembly: GCF_032094055.1. Taxonomy (GTDB): domain Bacteria; phylum Bacillota; class Bacilli; order Lactobacillales; family Carnobacteriaceae; genus Carnobacterium_A. The sequence continues at coordinate 11,007 of NZ_DAMDAK010000014.1, read as the reverse complement.
AACTACCTTTGGATCAATTGCTTGAATCGTCAAGTTTTTCTTAGAGCCCGATTCATCTAATAGATCAATGGCTTTATCCGGTAAGAAACGATCTTGGATATAACGGTTAGAAAGAGTAACCGCATCTTTAATGGCTTCTTCTGTATAAGTGACTTGGTGATAATCTTCGTATTTTTTTTGAATACCTTTTAGAATATCGATCGTTTCATCAACTGTTGGTTCGCTGACACGTACAGGTTGTAAACGTCTTTCTAAAGCAGCATCTTTTTCAATAGTGCGGTATTCTTTTAATGTTGTTGCTCCAACCATTTGTAACTCGCCTCGTGCTAAAGCAGGTTTCAACATATTACCTGCATCCATACTGCCTTCAGCACTACCTGCACCTACGATTTCATGGACTTCATCAATAAAAAGAATGATTTGTGGATTTTTTTTCAATTCATCCATTAATTGTTGCATACGTTCTTCAAATTGTCCGCGAATTCCAGTTCCTTGAACTAGAGAAGCAACATCTAAACGAATGACTTCTTTATCCATTAGTTTTTGTGGAACTTCTCCATCTACAATTTTTTGAGCTAACCCTTCCACGACAGCTGTTTTACCAACACCGGGTTCTCCAGTTAGAACAGGGTTATTTTTTGTACGGCGATTTAAGATTTCGATTACTCGTTCAATCTCTTTATCACGTCCGATAATTGGATCAATTGCGCCTGATCTAGCTAAATCAGTTAGATTGGTTCCATATTCTCCCAATAAACCTTTTACTTTATTTGTCGGCGGTTGCCCATTACCGGAGCCACCGCTACTTTGTGTAGGGGGTACCCCTTTATAATTTTGAGACGATGGGTTTTGCATAGACCGGAAAAAATTATCTAGATTGCCAAACCCAAAAGGATCTTGAGGAGTTGGATAATTGTTTTGAATAGAGCCTTTTTCATTAGCTTCTTTTAAAAGTCGGTAGCAATTTTGACAGATATCTAATTGGCCTTTTTGACCATTCATATTTGTATATAAATGAATTGTTGCATCTTGTTGATGACAATTTTGACATAACATACAGCATGCACAACCTTTCAATAATTAAAGTTAGAAGTTTCTGCAGGAAAAAATAATCAACGTTAAAAGAAAATTGACCTTTCCTGACCTTCATGTATTCATTATACACTGACCTTGTCTGACATACAAGTAATTTGTTCTATCATTTGTTAAAAAATTAGGCTAAAATAATAAGAAACAAGAAAGGAAGAAGGAAAAAATGACAAACGAATCTCTTGAGCTGCAGCTTGAAAAGTTAATAGAAGGTGAGCTAACTGAAATAGTCATAGCAAAAGAAAATTTTATGCAATTTAGAGAAATATGGATGAATCATGTTCAAAAAGATCATATTATTGGGGAAGCAAAGCACAATGGTGAAGTAGTTTATCGCTTTAGAACAAATAGCTAGAAAGAAAAAAGAAGGCAGAAGAAAAAGAAAAAATAGAAAATAGTTGTAGTATGCTCTTAAAAATGGTAATCTATGAAGATGAAAGGGTTATTTTTAGAACAGGGACATTTAGATGTTTATTGTTTAAAGAATTCTAGGATAAAAATAAGCCTCATAAAAAATTATTATTTATTAAAGGAGATCAAACATTATGGAAAAACGCGATTTTCATGTAATAGCTGAAACAGGAATTCATGCACGTCCTGCAACTTTATTAGTACAAACAGCTAGCAAATTCAACTCAGATATTAACCTAGAATATAAAGGTAAATCTGTTAACTTAAAATCAATTATGGGTGTTATGTCATTAGGCGTAGGCCAAGGTGCAGAAGTTGTTATCAGTGCAGATGGTGCTGATGAAGCAGAAGCTATTTCAAGTATTGAAGAAACAATGAAGAAAGAAGGTTTAGCTGAGTAATGGTTGAAAATTTAAAAGGGATTGCTGCAAGTGATGGTATTGCGATTGCAAAAGCTTATCTACTTGTTGAGCCCGATTTAACTTTCGACAAATTCTCAGTTGAAAATTCTGATTCAGAAATTGAACGTTTAAAACAAGCGTTAAATAAAGCTACCCAAGAACTTGAGCTGATCCGCGGTAAAGCTGTTGAAACTTTAGGCGAAGAAGAAGCTCAAGTTTTTGACGCGCATTTAATGGTTCTTTCTGATCCTGAATTAATTGGGAGTATCGAAAGTAACATAAGAGATAATAAAGTAAATGCTGAAAGCGCACTAAAAGAAGTAACGGATATGTTCATTGGCATTTTTGAAGGCATGGAAGATAATCCATATATGCAAGAACGTGCTGCTGACATTAAAGACGTTACTAAGCGTGTGATAAGTCACTTACTAGGCGTGAGATTACCGAATCCTTCAATGATCGATGAAGAAGTAATTGTTATCGCCCACGACTTAACGCCAAGTGATACAGCCCAATTAAACCGTAAATTTGTGAAAGCATTTGTAACGGATATTGGTGGTCGTACGTCTCACTCTGCAATTATGGCTCGTTCTCTTGAAATTCCGGCAATTGTCGGAACAAAAGAAATCACAGCTCTTGTAAAAGAAAACGATATGATTATTGTAGACGGATTAGAAGGCGATGTCTTAATTCATCCTGAAAATACCGATATTTCTTTTTATGAAGAGAAAGCCTCAAAATTTGCAGGGCAAAAAGCCGAATGGGAAAAGTTGAAAAACGAAAAAACCTATACAGCTGACGGCAAACATATTGAATTAGCTGCTAATATCGGAACACCAAAAGACTTAGCTGGTGTGAAAAATAACGGTGGTGAAGCAATTGGTTTGTACCGGACAGAATTCCTTTATATGGATTCACCTGACTTCCCGACTGAAGAAGCTCAGTTTGAAGCTTATAAAGCTATTTTAGAAGGTATGGGAGACAAAGCTGTAGTTGTTCGGACGATGGATATCGGCGGAGACAAAGAATTGCCTTATTTAACATTGCCTCATGAAATGAATCCATTTTTAGGCTACCGGGCTATTCGTATTTGTTTAGCTGAACAAGATATGTTTAGAACCCAATTACGCGCTCTTTTACGGGCTTCTGTATTTGGTAAATTGCGTATTATGTTCCCGATGATTGCAACACTAGGAGAATTCCGTGATGCTAAAGGGATATTGTTAGAAGAAAAAGAAAAATTAGTCAAAGAAGGCGTGGAGGTTTCGAATGATATCGAAGTCGGTATTATGATTGAAATCCCAGCAGCTGCTGTTCTTGCAGATCGCTTTGCTAAAGAAGTTGATTTCTTCAGTATTGGAACGAACGACTTAATTCAATATACAATGGCAGCTGACCGAATGAACGAACGCGTTTCTTATTTATACCAACCATATAATCCATCTATTTTACGTTTGATTAAGAACGTCATCGACGCTTCTCATAAAGAAGGTAAATGGACAGGAATGTGTGGGGAAATGGCTGGCGATCAAACAGCAGTACCATTATTGATGGGATTAGGCTTAGATGAATTCTCAATGAGTGCTTCAAGTATTCTAAAAACTCGTAGTTTAATGAAACGTTTAGATACAACGAAGATGGCTGAATTAGCTGAAAAAGCAATTAATGATTGCGACACAGCTGAAGAAGTAGTTAAACTAGTTGAAGAATATACAAAATAAAAAAAAGTTGCAAGAATCTTTAGATTCTTGCAACTTTTTTTTGTTTTAAAATCGTACTTCAGGCGGAGGGAGCAGCATTAAATTTTTAGTATACTATTTTTAATAAACTCTCTGCGTAGAAATCTGAAAGACATGGGAACTTAAAGGCTAAAATCTATGTTTTTACATAAAACTAAGTATAATAAATTAAAGGGGTGAAAATAATGAAAGTTGGAATTTTTACAGACACTTATTTTCCACAAATAAGTGGAGTTGCAACTTCAATAAAAACTTTAAAAAAAGAGCTAGAACGCCAAGGGCATGAAGTGATTATTTTTACAACAACTGATCCAAAAGTACAAGAAAAAGAAGAGGGAATCGTCCGCTTGACCAGTATACCCTTTTTTTCTTTTCAAGACCGACGTATCGCAATAAAAGGAGTTTATCGCGCATTAAAAATAGCGAAAGAGCTCCAATTAGATATTATTCATACACAAACCGAATTCAGTTTAGGTTTGACTGGAAAATATATTGCCTACCAATTAAAAATCCCATGTGTCCATACTTATCATACAATGTACGAAGATTACCTTCACTACATTGCCAATGGTAAAGTTCTTAGACCGACGCATGTTAAGTTAGTGTCAAAAATGTATTGCAATAAATCATCTGGCATTATTGCGCCAAGCGAAAAGGCACGAAAACAACTGCTAAATTATGGAGTTGTTTCAAGAATAAGTGTAATTCCTACTGGAGTGGATTTAGAGCATTTTTTGAAGGAAAATAAGCGAGATATCCGTAAAGAACTTTCTTTTTCAAAAGATACACGATTGCTTTTATCTTTAAGCCGAGTAGCAAAAGAGAAAAGTATTGATTTGCTTATTAAAGCAATGCCGGAAATTTTACTTCATCAACCTGCAGCAAAATTAGTCATTGTAGGAGATGGGCCAGCCAGAAATGAGCTGGAAGAATTAGCTCATTCATTAGGGTTAGCGGATACTGTTTTCTTTATAGGCGAAGTAGC
>NZ_DAMDAK010000014.1:0-6372 GCF_032094055.1 Carnobacterium sp. | reverse complement strand
TATTATCAGGCAGCTGATTTATTTGTCAGCTCATCAAACTCAGAATCACAAGGGTTGACTTATATTGAAGCAATCGCATCCGGAACGGATATTGTAGCACGTCTAAACGAGTACACAGAAACGTTAACGCAAAATGGCTCTTTTGGCATGACGTTTAGTGATGACTCACAAATTGCAGAGACGGTATACAGTTACTTTACTCAGAATAAAAAAAATCAATGGATAAAAAAAGAACGAACCAGTTTATTAAACTCCATTTCGTCCGAATTATTTGGAGAAAAAGTTTTACAATTTTATAGAGAGACTATTCAGCAGTACATGCACGAAAAAGAGGTCGCTGTCCATTCAAATCATTAAAACGTAGATAAGAAAGGAGGGGGATAAAACCATGATTAAAATAACCATGTTTTCTTCTGCTGATAAAGTGGCTGGACAAGGCGTAGGAAGTGCATATGTTGAGTTACTTCAATTATTAAAAAATTACCATTCTTCTACTTTATTGGTTTCTATTAATCGTTATACCAAAACACAAATCAGCCATTATCATACGATTGATCCAATTTTTTTTATTAGTACATTTTTTAAACATCATTTTGGCAGACGAATCGGATACGTTCATTTTTTGCCTTCCACTTTAAAAGGCAGTCTTCAATTGCCTCGTTGGGTAACAGTTCTCTTTTATTGGTATGTGATTGCTTTTTATAAACGAATGGATCAGCTTGTAGTTGTAAATCCTTCTTACATTACCGAACTAATGAAATACGGAATACCAGAAGAAACAATTACGTATATCCCTAATTTTGTTTCTAAAAAAGATTTTTATTCTTTAGAGCCTCATCAAGTAAACCAGATAAAAACTTCTTTAGGTCTAAAAGAAAAGCGATTTATCGTTTTTGGAGCTGGACAAGTGCAAGAACGGAAAGGGGTAATGGACTTCATTAAGCTAGCTGAAGCAATGCCTGATATTCAATTTATTTGGGCAGGAGGATTTTCATTTGGCAAACTTACTGATGGTTATGAAAAATTGAAACAAAAAATGGAACACCCACCTAAAAATTTATTGTTTACTGGTATTGTCGGAAGAAAAGAAATGCTCCGTTATTACAATATAGCTGATGTTTTTTTGCTGCCTTCTTATGATGAACTCTTTCCCATGTGTATTTTAGAAGCCTTTTCTTGTGGGACTCCTGTGGTCTTAAGAGACTTAGCACTCTACCTTCCTGTATTGGAAGGGTACTATTTACCTGCTGCTAACCGAGAAGCAATGCAAGGAGAAATTGAACGTTTAGCGAATGATGCTGCTTATTATCAAGCAGCACTGCAAAAAACAACTGCTGGTAACAACACTTATTCAGAAGAACGCTTAGCACAGATATGGGGAGACTTTTATCAGCAGCAAGAAAAGAAGAATGAGCAAAGATAGAAAATACCTCTTTCGGGTTAATGGTTTTTCTTTTTAGTTTGTTCAGCAAAATGCTATACTAAAATCAATGACTAAATGAAAAGGAGTTGGTGTAAGTGAAAAAAATTGGATTTATCGGAATAGGAGTAATGGGTTCTTCAATTGTTAAACACTTGCTAAAAGCGGGTTATGAGGTAAATGTCTACAATCGCACAAAAAGCAAAACAGATGAGGTGGTTTCTTTAGGAGCCAACTGGTATGATGATCCAGCAACTGTTACGAAAGAAAGTGAAGTAGTTTTTACGATTGTTGGTTATCCAGAAGATGTAGAAGAAACTTATTTTGGAGAAAAAGGGATTTTTCAAACAGCTACAGCTGAACATATTTTAATCGATATGACAACTAGCACCCCTTCATTAGCAGTGAAACTATATAAAAAAGGAAAAGAAAATGGAATAGCTGTGCTAGATGCGCCTGTTTCAGGTGGAGATTTAGGGGCCAAAAAAGGAACGCTGACGATCATGGTCGGTGGTGATGAATCAACTTATGCTGCTATAGAACCTATTTTTAAAGAATTTTCAAGTAAAGTAAACTTACAAGGATCAGCTGGCAAAGGTCAACATACTAAAATGGCCAATCAAATCATGATTGCCGGAACGATGACAGGAATGACAGAGTTGCTGGTATACGCTGATGCTGCAGGACTTGATTTAGAAAAAGTGTTAGATACTGTTGGCGGTGGAAGTGCAGGAAACTGGTCGTTAGCTAACTATGGACCGCGTATTTTACAAGGTGATTTTTCACCAGGATTTTTTATAAAACACTTCGTAAAAGATTTAAAAATTGCTCTAAATGAAGCGAGCAGAATGAATATTGACTTGCCATTTACAGCATTAGCGCAACAATTGTATGAAAAACTTGAAACAAATGGCCATGGAGACGAGGGGACACAAGCTTTTATTAAATTATGGTGGCCTGACGGGAAAAGAAAAATGAACTTCTAAAAAGATACAAAAAGTTGCTCTGAAAGTTAAAGAGCAACTTTTTTTACATGATTGTCCTTTTACTCTACCGCCTGGAAGAGATAGAAAATCAAAAAATTCTTTTAATTACTTTGAAGGAAGTTCGAAAAAAAAGAAGTTTTTAATGAAAAAAAGATGAGTTTACTGTCTTTTAATGAAAAATCTGTTAAAATAATGACTGAGTCAAGTCTGAAAGGGGCACGAGAAGATGAAACCTTCACAATTACAGGCGATTATTCGCCGGTTGGAAGCTATGCTAGAAGATAAAGAGAGTGAAGTTCAAATTCGTAGATTTGAAAAAGAAGGCTTAGAACGTTGCCTAATTTCCTATGATGCGAAGACTGCTACTTTTGAATTAGAAGATAGTTCAACTCACCAAGTTTATCAATTTGATGATTTGGATTTAGTCGCAATTGAGATTTTTGAATTGTTGCAAGATTAAAAATTAAAGGTTAAAGGTAAGCTTACTTAGTTAAGCTTGTCTTTAACCTTTTTTTGTAAAACACAAGGATGATAAGGTCAATAATTATGCAACAAAATTTTGGTTGTTTAACAAATAGTGTTGATATAACAAAATAAAATTTATTCTGGAATAGATGGATTTGTTTGAGGCTTGAATCGTTAGGCATAGCTACAAGCAACCATTATTCCTCCAAAAATACCTTGTAATCAATTAACTAATCTATCTACTCTACAAATTATAGAGTCAAAATTTTTGATGGAATAAGGTAGTTATCCATTCAGGAATTAGGTATAATAAGTTTAAATTTAGATTAAAACCAAATTAAAAAATGTTGAACTATAAAGGAGCACAATAAAATGAAACGGAAAATACAGGTCGGAATATTAGGTTTTGGAACAGTAGGCAGCGGTGTTTTGCGTATTCTAAAACAGCATGAAAGCAAAATCAAACAAATAACCGGAGAAGAATTGAACGTAAAGAAAGTATTGGTTCGCAATGTTGAAAAAAAACGTGGAGAATTTTCTGAAGGAATTGAATTAACCACAAATGCAGCTGATATTTTAATGGATGAAGACATTGATATTGTAGTAGAAGTGATGGGCAGTATTGTCCAAGCAAAAGACTACATTTCTCAAGCTTTAAAAGCAGGAAAACATGTCGTAACAGCTAATAAGGACTTGATTGCTTTGCATGGAAATGAATTAGTAGCATTAGCGAATGACTATCAGTGTGATTTATACTATGAAGCTAGTGTTGCAGGCGGTATCCCTATCTTGCGGACAATTGTTGATAGTTTAGCTTCTGATCACATTCAAAAAGTTTTTGGAATCGTGAATGGAACAACTAATTTTATGTTGTCTAAGATGACAAATAACAACGATACATACGAAGAAGCATTGCAAAAAGCACAAGAATTAGGTTTTGCTGAAAGTGATCCTACTAATGATGTTGATGGGATCGACGCAGCTAGAAAAATGGTAATTCTGACTCGTTTGGCGTTTGGTATGAACGTAGAATTAGAGCAAATTGAAACAAGAGGGATCCGGAATATTCAATTAGCAGATATTGAAATGGCAAAACGGCTTGGCTACCGCATCAAATTGATTGGTGCAGCTATTGAAAAAGACAATAGTGTACGAGTTGATGTAGGACCAGTTTTAGTTCCGGAAGACCATCCTTTAGCGGGTGTACAAAATGAAAACAATGCCGTTTTTGTTGTAGGTGCTGCGGTAGGAGAAACCATGTTTTATGGGCCAGGAGCCGGAGCTTTACCAACCGCTACCAGCGTCGTAAGTGATCTTATTACAGTAGCTAAAAATATTGGTCTAGGAACGACAGGAACAGTTTTTAATTCTTATCAGCATGAAACGAACCTCACCAAAGACAAAGACGTAGAATCAAAATATTACATGGCTATTGATATGCAAGATCAGACCGGCCAATTTTTAGAGTTAACTAAAATTTTTAATAAATCAGATGTAGGTTTTGATCAAATCATCCAACAACCATTTTCAAAAGCATCTGCCAAAGTAGTGATCGTGACTCATAAAATGAATAAAGCGCAACAGACTCAGATTATAAAAGACTTGGAAAAAGCTGAAGGAATGAACTTATTAGTCTGTTTTAAAGTAATGGAGGGGAAATAATGTACAAAGGATTGTTAACTAAATACAAGAAAGTTTTGCCCGTAACGTCAGATACGCCCATGATTTCGCTAAGTGAAGGAAATACTCCTTTGATTCCGTTGACTAATTTATCTAAAGTCTTAGGAATCACATTATACGGAAAATACGAAGGGTTAAATCCAACAGGTTCTTTTAAAGACCGAGGAATGGTGATGGCAGTAGCAAAAGCGAAAGAAGAGGGAGCAGAAGCGATTATTTGTGCATCTACAGGAAACACAAGCGCTTCAGCAGCTGCTTATGCAACTAGAGCAAATATGAAAGCTTATATTGTCATTCCAGAAGGAAAAATCGCATTAGGCAAACTGGCACAAGCGGTAATGTACGGTGCGGATATTATTTCGATTCAAGGAAATTTTGATGAAGCTTTGCGTGCTGTTCGCCAATTAGCTGAAACAGAAGCAGTTACTTTAGTCAATTCAGTCAATCCTTATCGTTTAGAAGGCCAAAAAACAGCCGCATTTGAAATTTGTGAAGATTTAAAAAAAGCGCCAGATGTTTTAGCTATTCCAGTCGGAAATGCTGGTAATATTTCAGCTTATTGGAAAGGGTTTAAGGAATGGAATGAATTGCATCAAACAGGACTGCCGAGAATGCATGGTTTTGAAGCAGAAGGTGCTGCTGCTATTGTTAAGGGTCAAGTGATTGCTCAACCAGAAACCATTGCAACAGCAATTCGTATCGGCAATCCTGCTAGTTGGGAATTGGCTGAAGCAGCTAGAGATGAATCAAAGGGGAAAATTGATTCTGTTACAGACGATGAGATCATTGATGCGTATAAAAAGGTAGCTGCAATGGACGGTGTGTATATTGAGCCGGGGTCAGCAGCTTCGTTAGCGGGTGTGATCAAAGATATAAAGAGCGGAGCCATTCAGGCAGGAGAAACAGTTGTATGTGTGTTCACAGGTAATGGATTAAAAGATCCTGATACGTCAATGAATGTGACGGAGATTCCCATTGTGAGATTAGACGGTATCGAAGAAATGAGAACTCATTTAAAGGCAGGTGTTTCTAAAAATGCTGACTATTAGAGTCCCGGGTACAACCGCCAATTTAGGCCCAGGATTCGATTCATGTGGATTAGCTTTAGATCTTTATTTGACGCTTGAAGTTGGGGAAGAGCAAAGTGAATGGCACATTGACCATCATTTAGGAGAGAAGATTCCAAAAGATAAAGAAAATTTGATCATTCAAACAGCTTTGACCTTAGCTCCGAATCTGGTTCCAAGAAAGCTGATGATGCAAAGCGATATTCCTTCTGCTCGCGGCTTAGGCAGCAGTTCAGCAGCGATTGTAGCCGGAATAGAATTGGCGAATCAACTTGAGGAGTTAGAACTGACACCTATGGAAAAAGTGAATATAGCAGCAGCTATTGAAGGGCATCCGGATAATGTAGCACCAGCTATCTTAGGGGATTTTGTAGTTGCGAGTCAGTTAGATCAAGAAGTATATGCAGTTCAGCATACTTTCCCAGAAACGGGAATTTTAGCGATCGTGCCTAAAAATGAATTGCTGACTACTCAAAGCCGAGAGGTGCTGCCGAAAACAATGACCTATTCTAAGGCGATCGAAGCTAGTGCAACCAGCAATGTTATGATTAGTGCTATTCTAACGGGCAATATCAGCTTAGCAGGTAAAATGATGGGAAAAGATTTATGGCATGAACCCTATCGAGAAAAGTTAATTCCGCAATTGAGGATGATTAGACAATGGGCAAACGAAAATGGTGCTTATGGAACTTTTTTAAGTGGTGCAGGGCCCACCGTAGTGGTGCTTGTTCCAAAAGCTAAATTGAATGAAGTC
>NZ_DAMDAK010000013.1:26386-40184 GCF_032094055.1 Carnobacterium sp. | reverse complement strand
GTTTATCCTTTTACGCCTCATCCAGCTATTATCAACGGCATCACAACTGTGGCAAGTATGCCCGTTTTAGCTGGTGTCGGTGGCGGTCTAACGCATGGGCATCGTTCATCTAACATTGCCTTATTTGCAGAAGCACACGGTTGTATAGGCGTCGTATTAAACGCACCGACTCCATTGGATACCATTAAAGAAGTGAACGAAGTAGTTGATGTTCCCATTATTTGGACAGTTGTTTCGGAATTTACAGATATTCAAGAAAAATTAGATGCGGGTGTCGATATTTTAAATATCAGCGGAGCAGCAAATACAGCTCATATTGTCCGTGAAGTTCGTAAAAATTATCCTGAGTTGCCAATTATAGCAACAGGCGGACCGACAGTAGAAAGTATTATTGAAACAATTGAAGCTGGAGCCAATGCCATTACGTATACACCGCCAAGCAATGGGCAACTATTCAGTAAAAAGATGAAAAAATACCGACACCAAGAAGAAGATGCCTACGAAGAAGAACAGGATGCGGAGTGACTCGGGTAGACACACCGTAATTTTAGGGATTTACCAGCAAGAGCATCCCGCGCATTGCTGAAAATCATCTAAATTGCCAAGTGTCTGGGTCACACAGCTCAACTAGAACAAGATGCGGAGCGCTCTCATCCAGCTCAGTCAGAAAAGGATGCAGAGTGACCGGGATAGACGCTAGTAATTTTAGAAAAAGCATAGGAAGAAAAATTTAGCAATTAAACCTTCATTTTAGTTGGTTTCAGGCTATTACTCTAAGGAGGAGAATTTGTGAAATCTACTTCACGGAATCAAAAGAAAAAAAGCCCGTTCGGCGGTAAAATCCTTATCGTGTTACTGATCACCTTAGTTGTGATCGGAGGAGGGGCTGGTTATTATTACTGGTCAAAAGCACGGGATGAAAAAGCGGCTCAAACGACCATAGACACCTATATAACGGCTTTGAAAAAACAAGATTACTCAGCAATGAGCAAAGTCGTTTCAGAAAAATCCTTAAAAGATATTGGTTATACCAAAGATACAATGACAAAACGATACGAAACCGTGTATGGCGGAGTAGGAGTAGGAAAGTTGAAAGTCAGCAATGTACAAGTTGATCCAACTAAAGAAAAACAACAATACGCTATCTCTTATGATATAGAAATGGAAACGTCATTAGGAAAATTGGACAAACAATCCTATTCCACTACAATGAACAAAGTCGATGGCGATTATCAAATCGATTGGACGACACAATTGATCTTTCCTGACTTAGAACCAAACGACAAAATTAGTTTGACCTCTACAGTTGGCGAAAGAGGCGATATCTTAGCAGTTGATGGTTCGCCTTTGGCTACTGAAGGCAAAGGCTGGGATGCTGGAATACATCCTGCTGCTTTAGGTGAAGGAAACGAAAAAGAAACCAACTTGAAAAAAATCAGCGACACTTTCGATGTGTCTGTTGAACAATTAGAAAAAGTACTTGCAGCAGACTGGGTGACGGCAGATAGTTTTGTACCGTTTAAAGTGGTGAATGACGGTGAAACGCCAGAGGTTCCCGGGGTTCTTTACCAAGAGAAAACAATGCGCACTTATCCCTTAAATGAAGCAGCTGCTCACTTGATCGGATATGTCGGCGAAGCAACAGCAGAAGATATAGAAAAAAATCCGACACTGCAAACAGGCGATGTGATTGGGAAATCTGGTTTAGAAGCAACGTTCAATGACCGATTGAGCGGCCAAAAAGGCGGACGAATCGTTATCAATGATGAAACAGATACATTGAAAAAAGTACTGCAAGAAACAGACGTTGAAAACGGAGAAGACATCACTTTAACGATCAATGCTGATCTGCAAAAAGCGGCGTATGATCAATTGAATGGAGAGCAAGGCTCAGCAGTGTTGATGGATCCTACAGATGGCAGCTTATTGGCCTTAGTCAGCACACCTTCTTATGATGCGAACTTAATGACAGCCGGGATTAGTTCAAAAGACTACCAAAAATATGCGGACGACAAAAATAGTCCATTTTTAGCGCGGTATGCAGCCGGCTATGCTCCGGGTTCAACTTTTAAAACGATCACTGGAGCTATTGGATTGGATTCGGGAGTTACGACGCCAGAGAAGACCCATAAAATCAACGGGTTAAAATGGCAAAAAGATAGTTCTTGGGGCGATCATTTTATCGTACGTGTAGCGGATACTCCAGAAGTAAATTTGGAATCAGCTTACGTCCATTCAGACAATATTTATTTTGCTCAAGAAGCTTTAGAAATAGGTCAAAAGAAATATGAAGAAGGGCTATCCAAATTTATCTTTGGCGAAGATTTAAAACTACCAATTGCGATGAATGAAGCCCAAATTTCAAATGACGGCAAGTTAGATAGTGAATCATTATTGGCCGACACGGCTTATGGCCAAGGGCAACTATTGATGAGTCCTATTCAACAAGCTGTTTCCTATACACCTTTTGTAAATGACGGGAAACTGATTTACCCTAAATTAACCTCAGATCAAGAAGTCGCAGAACCTAAAATGGCGATTACAGCAGACGCCGCAACGACTATTAAAAATGATTTGATACAAGTAGTAGAAAATCCAGAAGGATCAGCACATAGCTTAGCTTCGATTAATCAAAAATTAGCTGCCAAAACGGGTACCGCGGAAACACAAGACGCTGAAAATGCAGATGAAGAAGCAGCAACAAATGGGTTCTTGCTAACCTTTGATGCTGAAAATAATAGCTATCTAATGGTAGCAATGATTGAAGGGAAATCGAGCGGAGATGTAGTCACTACGATGAAGCCCGTCTTGGAGCAAATGGAAAGCTTATTAAAATAAAAAAAGTTGTTGCTATGGACTAAAAATTATGGTATGTTTTTCCTAATCGAAAAATGTAAAATTTAGGAGGAGACCACGCTTTATGAATTCAGACCCCGACAGTCAGTCGATGGTAGGACAGATTATACTCATTATTGTTTTAACCGGAGTCAATGCTTTCTTTGCATCCGCAGAAATGGCATTTGTATCTCTAAATCAAGGGAAATTAAGAGAAAAAGCAGCATTAGGAGATAAAAAGGCCGTTAATGTTTTAAACTTATTGGCAAATCCAGATAACTTTTTAGCTACTATTCAAGTAGCTATTACCTTAGCAGGATTTATTTCAAGTGCTTCAGCCGCTACTAGTTTTGCTTCATTGCTGGAACCGTTCTTGGTCAGCATACCAGGAGGCAAACAATTGGCAATTGTCATAGTAACTGTTGTCTTGTCTTATATTACTCTTGTATTTGGTGAATTGTATCCTAAACAAATCGCTTTGCAAAAAGCCGAAGAAGTGGCTCGTTTCACTGCTGGACCTATTAAAATTGTTCAGACATTAGCTATACCATTTGTTAAATTGCTTTCTTTTTCTACAAGTGCCTTGAAGAAACTAACGCCAATTGATTTTTCTAAAAAAGAAGAAAAAATGACGCGTGATGAATTTCGTTCATACTTGGAAAGCAGTCAAAAAAATGGAGCTATTGATGTTGAGCAATTTACAATGTTAAAAGGTGTCCTGTCAATGGATACAAAGATGGCCAGAGAAATCATGGTGCCCCGGACTGATACCTACATGATTGATTACGAAGATGGGAATGAAGAAAATATCCCTTTATTATTGGACTGTACCTATTCCCGTGTACCCGTTTATGTAGGGGACAAGGATAATATTATCGGGATAGTCCATGTAAAGAATCTATTGAAAGCTTCCAGAACGACAAGTCTGGATGATATTGACATCAAAGACGTCTTGAATCCGCCTCTATATGTGCCGGAAACTATTTTTATGGATGATTTGCTCTATGAGTTAAAACGAACACGTAATCAGATGGCGATTTTAAATGATGAATATGGAGGAGTAGTTGGAATAGCCACTCTAGAAGATTTATTAGAAGAAATCGTTGGAGACATTGATGACGAATACGACGAAACATATAAAATGATTGAACCGCTCTCTGAAGTACGTTATTTAGTTGATGGTTCTACACCTTTATCTAAATTCAATGAGTTCTTTAAAACAAAAATAGAATCAAACGATGTAGACTCTATTGCTGGATTTTTTATTATGCAATATGGCAGCATTCCAAACGCAGAAGAACAAGCTATTGTTCATTATGCGGACTATGTATTTACGGCAAATGCAATTGAAGGCTCGAGACTAGTGAATCTATTTGTAGACCGAGTTGAAGAAGCAGAAGAGGGAATTCTTGTATAACCAATTGAACTTGATGAGTGATGGAAACTTCATTACTCGTCAAGTTTTTTGTTAAAAGCGAATATTACAATTTTATTTCGAATTAAAGTTCATATTCAGTAAGAATTAGATGAGAAATAAAGAAAACTATTGACGGTAAGAGCTAAAAAGCGTATATTCAACGTACATTAACTTATATAATGCCAAAATATGGATGGCAAGTCTCTACCCAGTACCGTAAATACTGGACTATAAGTAAAGAAAATAAAACAAGTTGAATCCAATCAGATTCAGTGGCCTTTTTTTCTTTGCTTAAGAACCTTTAAGCAGAGAAAAAGAGGCTTTTTCTTTTACTTTTCATGTTGGGATTTTTATAGTTGTTAAAAAAAGAAAGGTTGGATGAAATGAAATTATTAGAAGAACGTATTTTGAAAGACGGCGTTGTCCTAGGAGCAGATGTTTTAAAAGTAGACAACTTTTTGAACCATCAAATAGATCCTGTTTTAATGCAAGCGATGGGAAATGAAATTGCCGCTTATTTCGCTGATAAAGGAATTACCAAAATCCTAACCGTTGAAACATCAGGAATTGCCCCTGCAGTTTTTGCCGGATTGGCATTAGGCGTGCCAGTTGTTTTTGCCCGTAAACATAAAAGTTTAACTTTGACTGATAATTTATATTCTTCCACTGTGCATTCTTATACGAAAAACACAACAAATACTATCTCCATTTCTAAAAACTATTTGGATGAAACAGATACCGTCCTTTTGATCGATGACTTTTTAGCTAACGGACAAGCTGCTAAAGGGCTGATTGATATCTGCCAACAAGCGAGTGCAACCATTTCAGGCATCGGAATCGTGATTGAGAAATCTTTTCAAAGAGGACGACAAGAACTTGAAGAACAAGGTTTTGACATTTATTCTTTAGCGCGTATTCGTGCTTTTGAAGATGGAATCGTTAAATTCGTCGAAGAAAAGGGGAATAACTAATATGTTGACAAATGGAAAAGCAGCAGCTTTAGGATTGCAGCACGTATTAGCCATGTATGCCGGCGCGGTGTTAGTTCCCTTATTGATCGGGGGAGCAATCGGCTTCAATTCAGAACAAATGACTTACTTGGTATCCATTGATATATTTATGTGCGGAGTAGCCACATTACTGCAACTATTTGTTAACCGTTATTTTGGTATTGGACTGCCTGTTGTATTGGGCTGTGCTATGCAAGCTGTGTCGCCCTTGATTTTGATTGGTTCATCTGATGGAATCGGAGTCATGTATGGCGCTATTATTGCTTCAGGAATCTTTATGCTATTGATTGCCGGTTTATTTTCTAAAATCAAACGTTTTTTCCCTCCTGTTGTAACTGGAACAGTGATTACCGTAATTGGTCTGACATTGATCCCAGTAGGAATTGAAAAAATGGGCGGCGGTTCAAAAACGGCTGCTGATTTTGGATCAGGCAAGGCTTTGTTTTTAGCTTTTCTGACTGTAGCGATTATCTTATGTATTCAATTGTTTGCTAAAGGGTTTATCCGTTCGTTGGCTATTATTATTGGATTGATTGCAGGGACAGCTGTTGCAGCAATTATGGGAATGGTGAGTTTGGCTCCTGTTGTTGAAGCTTCATGGTTCCATATACCGCGTCCTTTCTACTTTGGAACACCGGTTTTCGAATGGTCTTCGATTTTGACGATGATCCTAATTTCAATTGTCAGTATGGTCGAATCAACAGGCGTCTATTTCGCATTAGGTGACGTGACTAAACAAAAAATTGAAGAGCAAGATTTAAAAAGAGGGTATCGTGCAGAAGGGTTAGCGATTATTCTAGGCGGAATTTTTAACACTTTCCCTTATACTGCTTTCTCTCAAAATGTGGGACTAGTCCAAATGTCCGGCATCCGCACACGCAAACCCATTTATTTTGCAGCAGGATTTCTAATGTTATTAGGTTTGATGCCAAAGATTGGTGCTTTCGCAACCATTATTCCAGAACCTGTTTTAGGAGGAGCTATGGTGATCTTATTCGGAATGGTAGCTACTCAAGGAATCAAAATGTTGGGTCGTGTCGATCTAAACAAAGAGGGCAACTTGATGATCGTAGCTTTGTCGCTTGGATTGGGATTAGGAGTGACCGTTGTGCCAGAATTATTTGCTCACTTACCAGCTACAGTCCAAACTTTTACTGGAAATGGGATAGTCGTAACGACAACAGCACCTCAAACAGAAAAAACACCAACAGAATTACAAAAAGCAATTTAATCGATAGACACGTAACTACGGCCAATGCATCAGCTGGTCGTAGTATTTTTTTAATATAATTAATTCAATATTAGTTCAATAGATCAAGTTGTGCTTTTCGGCTGTGGCCGAAAAGTTCCGAATGAAGGAGAAAAAGGTAGGCGTATGGCAGAAAAAGCCATCATAGGATCATATAGAGTAGTGAAAAAACAGGATATGTTAGGCAAACACGTCATACGGAACATATCAGACAAATAAATATAAGGATATACTAGGCAAATCCCTTTTAAGTAACATAAGAACTCTCACACTCCATCCATATATTAGGCGAGAACATGTTGAATACTTTATGAAGGAATTTGATTCCACATTTTTACTAATGGAATGTGAAATAGAATTCTTTGAACGGTAGATAAAATGGAATGATGATAAAAAATAAGTTTCAGCAGTTTTTTATGACTTGGTATCAAAATTCCAAATTAAAAAAAGAACAAGCAAGCAGACATTTTTTCTTGCTATTTAAAAATAATTTGTTAGTCTTAAATGGCAGTAAAATAAAGATAGTATCGTTAGGGGCGTTTTTAGAAAATGGATGTAGATGTAAAATTCCTGGCACTTATTTTTCTTATTAATTTAGCTTATGTTGCACTGAATACGATTCGATTTATGCTGACCATGAAAGGCTACCGACTGATTGCTCCTTTTGTGTCTATGGTCGAGATTACGATTTATGTAGTTGGGCTAGGATTGGTTCTCGATCGATTAGATAACTTTTGGAACATTGCTGCTTATGCATTAGGCTATGGGGTCGGGATAGCTGTTGGAATCCAAATTGAAGAATACTTAGCGCTAGGCCACATAATGGTTACGACGATTGTACCCGATACTAAAAGCGATATTTCAGAACGTTTACGGGAATTGGGTTACGGTGTAACGACTAGTCTTGCGCTCGGAAGAGAAGGCGATCGTTTAGTGTTAGAAGTTTTAACTACGCGAAAATCAGAACGAAAATTATACAAACAAATCAGCGAAATAGAACCGAAAGCTTTTGTTATCTCTTATGAACCTAAATTCATCAGCGGTGGTTTTTGGACTAAAAAAGTGAAAACAAGAAGAATGGCGCTGAAGAAACGCGGAAAAATATAAGGTCATTGGTTCAACTCAGTGAATTTCAGCAAGGTTGTCCATGACAGATAACAGGATAACTGATAAACTAAGATTACAGAAATAACCTGTTAAATCAAATTGTAGTAGAAAGTAGTGATGAGTTTGCCTAATTTAATCGTTCCTGGAAAAACTATTGGTATTATTGGTGGCGGTCAATTAGGACGCATGTTGGCCTTGGCAGCTAAGCAAATGGGGTATCATGTCGGAGTGTTAGATCCCGAAAAAAATTGTCCAACTGCTCAAATAGCCGACTGGCACATTGTAGCTAAATACGATAACCAAGAAGCATTGATGGATTTAGCCATGAAAAGTGATGTACTGACTTATGAGTTCGAAAATGTAGATGCAGATAGAGTGGACCGATTGAAAAAAACGGTCGCTGTTCCTCAAGGAAGCGAACTCTTGTCGATTACACAAGATCGTTTATTAGAAAAAGCGTACTTAGAAATGAACAATATCAATTCATCTCCTTATGCCACTATTATCAGTCTGGAAGATATCAAAGAATCAGTTAGTTCAATTGGCTTTCCTTGTATCTTGAAGACGATCAGGGGGACAGAAGGCGATGACAAAGGACAACGTGTTCTTTATGATGAAGAAGACATAGCAGGATGTGGCGAATTATTGCAGTTCGGTACGTGTGTGCTTGAAGCATGGATTCCATTTGAACGAGAATTATCGATTGTGATCGTTCGCGATGAAGCCGGAAAAATTGCTACTTTTCCAGTAGCTGAAACCATTCACCGTCAAAACAAGCTTCATGAAACGATCGTCCCAGCTCGGGTTCCAATAGAAGTAACCGAGGAAGTAGAAAGAATCAGTAAGTCAATTGCTGAGCAGTTGAATTTAGTAGGAACATTAGGCATCGATATGTTTTTAACACCATCCGGCGCTTTATATGTCAATAAGTTGGCTCCACGGCCTCATAGTTCTGGAAACTATAGTTTGGAAGCTTGTTCTATGTCACAATTTGAAGCGCATATCCGAGCGATTTGCGGCTGGCCTTTGCCTGAAGTTACATTGCTTTCGCCAGCTGTGACCGTCTCCATTTTTGGTGAGCATATGAGAGGTTCTGAAATGCAGATTCAGCTAAAACCTGATTGGCATTTCCATTATTATGGTAAAGAAGAACCTGTCACTGGAAGCCAAATGGGCCACATTACGATTTTGTCAGAAAATATAGAAAAAACACTAGCCAATATCAATGATACAGGTATTTGGGGATAGGAGCATGACTAATGATCGAACGGTATACTAGACCAGAAATGGAAAAAATTTGGACGGATGAAAACCGCTACAATACTTGGCTGGAAGTAGAAATACTAGCTGTTGAAGCTTGGGCAGAATTAGGAGATATTCCTAAAGAAGATGTTCAGAAAATACGTGAACATGCCAGCTTTGATGTTCAGCGTATTGCGGAAATCGAAAAAGAAACGCGTCATGATGTAGTGGCGTTCACTCGAGCAGTTTCTGAAACACTTGGTGAAGAACGAAAATGGATCCATTATGGTTTAACGAGTACGGATGTGGTTGATACAGCTTATGGATACCAACTAAAACAAGTGAATGCTGTACTGCGACAAGACTTGACAAACTTTTTAGAAATTTTGGGCGAAAAAGCAAAAGAGTATAAATATACCGTGATGATGGGGCGGACACATGGAGTTCATGCTGAACCGACAACATTTGGGTTGAAGTTGGCGCTTTGGTATTCTGAGATGAAACGCAATATCGAACGGTTTGAACATGCAGCAGCAGGCGTAGAAGCTGGCAAAATCAGTGGAGCAGTAGGTACGTTCGCTAATATTCCGACTGCTGTTGAAAAGTATGTCTGTGAAAAACTTGGCACTCGTCCGCAAGAGATCTCTACGCAAGTCTTGCCGCGTGATTTGCATGCAGAATATATGGCGACATTGGCGTTGATTGCTACCAGCATTGAAAAATTCGCCACAGAAATCCGTGGGTTGCAAAAGTCAGAAACGCGTGAAGTAGAAGAATACTTTGCCAAAGGCCAAAAGGGTTCTTCCGCTATGCCGCACAAACGCAATCCGATTGGTTCTGAAAACGTTACTGGATTAGCTCGTGTAATTAGAGGACACATGATCACGGCATACGATAACGTTGTTTTATGGCATGAGCGCGATATTTCTCATTCTTCAGCAGAACGGATTATTTTTCCCGATACAACGATTTTATTAGATTATATCTTAAATCGTTTTGGAAATATCATGAAAAATTTAACTGTTTTTCCTGAAAATATGAAACACAATATGGATGCCACTTACGGTTTGATTTATAGTCAACGCGTACTGCTGAAATTGATTGATAAAGGACTAAGCCGCGAAAAAGCTTATGATTTAGTTCAACCGAAAACAGCTATTTCATGGGAAAGTCATATTCCATTCCGTGATTTAATAGAAGGAGACAGCGAAATTATGTCTCATTTGACATTAGAAGAACTGGATGATGCATTTGACTACAACTACCATTTGAAAAACGTCGACGAAATCTTCAACCGAGTCGGACTATAAAACAGGATGCGAAGTGCCGCATGGGAGTTTCGATTCAAAAATAGGAATTAAGAACAGGATGCGCAGCATTCTGACCGGTATTTCTCTGTCATTAAAAAAACACCATACAGATGGTATAGGAAACCGATAAGGTCCCTATACCATCTCTCTTACTATATAAATAGAATGCAGACAAGGAGGATGGCTAAATGAAAAAAGCAAAAGTGCAAGTGATCTTAGCGATGCTGATATTTGGAACAGTCGGCTTGTTCGTCAAACAAATTCCTTTAGCCTCAAGCGGAATCGCTTTTTACCGTGGCTTGTTAGGCAGCCTGTTTTTAATGATTGTGCTGATCAGCAAAAAAGATAAGATCTCATGGAACAGCCTCCAACAGAATGCCAAGATTCTCTTTTTTTCAGGAACAGCGATTGGTTTGAATTGGATTTTGTTATTTGAATCCTATCGCTATACAACACTGTCAAATGCGACATTAAGCTACTATTTTGCTCCACTTTTTGTGCTGCTTGTTTCTCCCATTGTATTGAAAGAAAAGTTAACCGCGGTGAAAGTGGGTTGTATCTTGCTAGCTTTAGTCGGCATGTATTTGATTGTAGGAAAAAGCCCAGTCATCAGCGGGGGATACAATCATCCACTAGGTATTTTATACGGCATTGGTGCAGCGGCTTTTTACGCCAGTTTGATTCTGTTGAACAAATTCTTAAAAGGTCTATCAGGATTAGAAAGTACAGTGATTCAATTAGCTGTTGCTTCAGCAGTTTTGTTGCCATATGTAATGTTGACTGAAGGCAGCGAATTGTTCCGTATTCCAAACCATTCACTCCCGTATCTTTTGATTTTAGGGATAGTGCATACAGGGATAGGTTATACTTTTTATTTTTCTGCTATGCAGGACTTAAAAGGGCAGACGGTCGCGATTTTAAGCTACATTGATCCGATTTCAGCTGTTTTCATTTCTGCTTTGCTTTTAAATGAAAAAATGTCGCTTACACAACTAGTTGGCGGTATCTTTATTTTAGGGGCTGCATTTGTCAGCGAATGGCCTCTGCCAGAAAGAAAAATACTGCAGATAAAAGCTAAAGAAAGAAGATAACCAAAAACGGCAGAAAAAAGAGAGCTGATGGATTTAGCGCAAGAGGTTCTTGCTAACAGAAAAAATAGTTGGAAAAAGAAACTAAAGGTCGTATAATCAATGGGGCTGGCGGATGGGTAGGCTATCTTTCTAGTCAGACAGCAAAGAGTAAAATTAATTTACAGCAGGTGAAAAAAAGATATGCCAAAACCGAAAAATTTAGAAAAGACAGCTTATTACTACATAAAAGAACAAATCGATGCTAGACAATGGCTGCCGCAAACTCATATTACAGAACAAAACTTGTCGAAAGAATTAAAGATCAGCCGAACCCCAATTCGTCAAGCTTTCCAACGCCTACAAGAAGAAGGGTATTTGGAAATTGAACCTTATAAAGGCGCAAAAATTAAAGAACAAGCTATCGATTCACGTGGAGTGCAAGAACGGTTGGAATTTATTGAGTTGATTCTGGTTCATTACCTGCATTACTTACAAATCAAAGAAATCACCATCAATGAACAAAAGATGGAAAAAACAGTAGTCGAATTAAAAAAAAGCAGTAACAAAACCGAAAAAGAATTTCTTCAATTAGAAACACAGTTTATTTATGAGCTGTTGTCTTTTAGCAAAAATCACTATTCTGTTTCAGCTGTGATGGATACGGTTCGTGAATTGCAAATTCAAAGCAATCCAATGTACCGCGCAATCATGCGTAAAAACCGAGATATTCGGTCACACCATTATGGAAAAATAACAGAATACGTAAAAGTAGGCGAATATGCTTTAGCTCGTAAGGAGATCCGCATTTTAATCAATCAGTTGTCGCTCAGTATTATTCACAACTATAGCGATTAAAGGAAACAAACCGGCAACCGAAAAAAGTTATTTTTGAGACAAGAACCGTTTCGGCGTTCTTGTCTCAGTTTTTTGTTTAGAAAAGGTAAGAGCTTGGATTTTTCATAGAGTAGGGTATTATAAGTTTTCTACATTCGATGTCTAGCGGATCAAGCCTGCCTCTTGGAAATTAGATAAATCGTACCCATTGCGCTCTACGATGCTCATTCAGGGCACGATTTCCTAAATTTCTTTCGAGTCAGAGCGGGCTGGTCCCGCTTTTCTCATTTGAATCTTTTCATAAGCTTCTCGCTTTGAGCAAATCTATGGTAAAATGGCACATGAAAACTTATGCAAAAGTTTAAACCTATTTGATAGAATGGGAAAGAGCAAAAAGCAGAAAGAATAGTTAATATAGGGTTTGATATAAAGAGAGGATGGACAAGCTTTGGCAGTACAAAACAAGTTATTAGACGGAATGAATCCAGATCAAAAAGAAGCCGTTGCCTATACGGAGGGTCCTCTTTTAATTATGGCAGGAGCAGGTAGTGGAAAGACGCGTGTTTTAACGCACCGCATTGCTTATTTAATTAAAGAAAAAGGGGTAAATCCTTGGAATATTTTAGCAATCACATTTACGAATAAAGCCGCTAAAGAAATGAAAGAACGGGTTGGACGCTTAATGGAAGCCGGTGGAGATGATGTATGGGTTTCTACTTTTCACTCCATGTGTGTGCGAATGCTGCGCCGCGATATTGATCGGATTGGATACAATCGGGCTTTTACGATCAGCGATCCAGGAGACCAGCAAACATTGATGAAACGAATTTTAAAAGAACGAAATATTGATCCTAAAAAATACAATCCTCGGGCGATTCTGTCTGAGATCAGCAATGCTAAGAATGAACTGATGACTGCAGAAGACTACCGGAAAACAGCCAATAGTTTTTTTGAAAAAATCGTGGCTGATTGTTACGACGATTACCAACGTGAATTACGCCGCAATCAGTCTGTTGATTTTGATGATTTGATCATGCTGACGATCCGGTTATTTGAAGAAAGTGAAGAAACTTTGCATTATTATCAAAATAAATTCCACTATATTCATGTAGATGAGTACCAAGATACCAATACGGCCCAATACACATTGGTCAATATGATGGCTAAACGGTTTAAAAACTTGTGTGTTGTGGGAGATGCCGATCAAAGTATTTACGGTTGGCGTGGAGCCAATATGAATAACATCTTAGATTTTGAAAATGATTATCCCGATGCCAAAGTGGTTATGCTAGAACAAAATTATCGTTCGACAAAATTTATTTTAAAAGCTGCGAATGATGTCATTGCCAACAACACTAAACGGAAAGTCAAAAAATTATGGACCGACAATGATGACGGCGAAAAAATAACGTACTACCGTGGTCAATCAGAAGGCGATGAATCCCGTTATGTCGTTTCTAAAATGTTAGAAGAAATGAAAACAAATAACTACAATTATGGCGATTTTGCTGTATTGTATCGAACCAACGCTCAATCACGTGTCATAGAAGAAAGCTTATTGAAATCAAATATTCCTTATAAAATGGTCGGCGGACATAAATTCTATGACCGAAAAGAAATACGCGATGTATTAGCTTATTTGCGGTTGATTGCCAATCCTGAAGACAATATGAGCTTTGAACGGGTAGTCAACACTCCTAAACGCGGCATTGGACCAGGAACAA
>NZ_DAMDAK010000013.1:16631-26376 GCF_032094055.1 Carnobacterium sp. | reverse complement strand
GTGTTTGCTAACCAGTATGAATGGTCTTTATTAGAAACCGCGTTAAACGTATCCATCACGAATATCACTGGTAAAGCAGCTAAAGAACTGGAAGCTTTTGCTTTTATGCTGCGTGATTTACAAAAAATGCAAGAATTTTTACCAGTGACAAAATTAGTTGAAGAAACGTTAGAGCGCAGCGGATATTTGGAAAGCTTGGAAGCTGAGCGAACCCTTGAAGCAGAAACACGTGTAGAAAATATCAAAGAGTTCTTGTCCGTTACGCAGCAATTTGAAAAAGACAACAGTGATGATAAAAGCTTGTTGACCTTCTTGACTGATTTGGCGTTGATTTCTGATTTGGATAATATTGAAGAAGAACCGCAAAGTGAAGTGACGTTAATGACGTTACACGCGGCTAAGGGATTAGAATTTCCAGTGGTCTTTTTAATCGGCTTAGAAGAAGGAATCTTCCCCTTATCCCGTTCAATGATGGAAGAGGACGATTTAGAAGAAGAGCGTCGTTTAGCCTATGTTGGCATCACTCGTGCAGAGCAAAAGTTGTATGTGACCAATGCTTATTCACGGGTCTTATATGGACGCACCCAAAGCAATCAAGCTTCTCGTTTTATTAGAGAAATTACAGAAGAAATCATGGAATTGGGCAATGGACAAACTGGAAACAACCTGCCTTTTGGCCGTTCAACGACTCCAACCAATACTTACCGCAGTAGACAAACAGAAAAAGCAGTCAGCACGCCTTATCAAGCACCTGCTAGCAATAAAGTTGAAAGCGGAGCAGATAAATTAGAGTGGACAGTCGGCGATAAAGCCATGCACAAAAAATGGGGACTTGGTACAGTTGTCAGAGTAACCGGAGATGCAACGAACCTCCAACTCGACATAGCCTTCAAAGAACAAGGCGTCAAACGACTACTAGCCGCATTCGCCCCAATTGAAAAAGTATAGGATGCAAAAAACAGGATGCGGAGTGCCACAAAGGGAGCTTTTCCCTCGAAGGAATTCATCTATTTTCCGAACCGCTAGAATTCGCAGCTCAACTAAAAACAGGATGCAAAGTGCTCTCGCCAGCATTAAAAGAAAGAGACTACATTAAATTAGGTTAGTTAAAAAAATAAAAAAGAAAGGGGTTTTCAAATGACGGGTCAACATACTTTTGAAGAAGCTAAAATACGTGTCAGTGAATTAAGAGATCTACTTGACACCTATAGTTACCAATATTATGTTCAAGATAATCCCACAATTTCCGATTCTGACTACGATAAGCTCTATCATGAATTAGTCGAATGGGAAGAAGAATTCCCAGCTTTGGTCTCGAACGATTCTCCCACACAACGAGTCGGGGGAACCATATTGCCTGGATTTGAAAAAGTAATCCATGAAATCCCAATGCTGAGTTTAGGCAATGCTTTCAATGAAGGAGATTTATTGGAATTCGATAAACGAATCAGAAAACTGACTGACAAAAAGATTCATTACATTTGCGAATTAAAAATTGACGGATTAGCTATTTCACTGAAATACGAAGCTGGCAAATTAGTATTGGCAGCTACACGTGGAGACGGAACAGTTGGGGAAAATGTCACCCAAAATATTCGTACCGTCAAATCGGTCCCTTTGCGGTTAAAAAAGCCTTATAACATTGAAGTCCGTGGAGAATGTTATATGCCGAAAGCTTCTTTTTTAGCCTTGAACAAAGAACGTGAGGAAAATGGTGAAGCTGTTTTTGCTAATCCAAGAAACGCCGCAGCCGGTGGTTTGCGGAATTTAGATGCCAAAGAAACGGCCAAACGAAATTTAAATACTTTTTTATATACTGTAGCTGATTTTGGAGAAATGACTGCAGATAGTCAAGAAACAGCTTTGAATCAACTGGATGAATTAGGATTGCGGACCAACCACGAACGTAAAGTATTTGATACGATTGAAGAAGTGTGGGCTTACGTCCAAGCTTTCCATGACAAAAGAGCTCAGCTGCCTTATGAAATTGATGGTATCGTGATCAAAGTCAATGAATTTGATACACAAGCAGATATCGGTTTTACGGTAAAAGCGCCGCGCTGGGCCATTGCTTATAAGTTTCCAGCAGAAGAAGGCCATACTGTTGTACGTGATATCGAATGGACCATTGGAAGAACGGGTGTAGTTACTCCGACAGCAATCATGGATCCTGTCCAATTAGCTGGAACAACCGTACAGCGGGCCAGTTTGCATAATGTCGATCTCATTCAAGAACGGGATATTCGACTGCTCGATACTGTCGTAGTGCATAAAGCTGGCGATATTATTCCCGAAGTGACACGAGTTATCTTAGAAGAAAGACCAGCTGACAGTCAGCCTTATACCATTCCAACCCATTGTCCAGTATGTGACAGCGAATTAGTCCATTTAGAAGAAGAAGTGGCCTTGCGGTGCATCAACCCGAAATGCCCAGCTCAAATTACTGAAGGACTGGCTCATTTTGCTTCAAGAAATGCCATGAATATTGATGGTATGGGGCCTAAAGTCATCATTCAATTATTCGAAAAACACTTAGTACAAGATGTAGCTGATTTATATAAACTAACGTACGATCAACTCATTACATTAGATAAAATCAAAGACAAGTCTGCGAATAATTTGTTGGCCGCCATTGATGCCAGCCGAGGAAACTCTTTGGAACGCTTGATTTTTGGTTTAGGTATCCGACATGTCGGATCGAAAGCAGCAAGATTGATTGCAGAACAATTTGAAACCATCGAAAAAATACAACAGGCTCAACAAGAAGAAATCACAGCAATTGAAGGCATTGGAGAAATTATTGCTGAAAGTGTGGTTACTTATTTTGCTTTGCCTGAAGTGGCTGAACTAGTGGATGAATTACGCGATCGACAAGTTAATCTCACGTATTTAGGGCCTAAAAAAGCTGAAGTGGCTTCCATTGATTCGTATTTCAATACTAAAACGATCGTGTTGACCGGTAAGTTGACACAGTTTACACGTGAAGAGGCAAAAGAACGTATTGAAAACCTAGGCGGAAAAGTCACAGGCAGTGTTTCTAAAAAAACAGATTTAGTCGTTGCTGGTGAAGAAGCGGGCAGTAAGTTAATTAAAGCCCAAGATTTGGATATCACCGTTTGGAATGAAGACCAATTATTAGCAGCGTTAGAAGGAGAAGAAGCATGAACAAAAAAATCATTGCACTAATGGCAGCGGGTATTTTTTTGCTGAGTGCCTGTAGTGATCCTACTGGTGGAAGCACAACAGATACTCCTGCAGATACAACTACACACCAACTATCTGATGAGTATTATAAAGCAGTGGTAACCGATGGCAGTTATTTAACAAGTAAATCAAGAGGAGTGACTTTAGGGCTAAATTCAAATTTCAACTTAAAAGCCTTTGAAGTTGGGCTGATGAATCTATCCCAAAAACACTACTCCACTGATAAATATTATTTTCAAGAAGGACAGTACATTGATTCTAAAACAATTAATAACTGGTTGAAACGTGTCAGTAAAGACAACCCAGATGGTTTAAATCCTGAAGATAATGGCAAAAAAGAACCAGATGAACGCAATCCTTACTATTTGAATTCCGTTTTAGAACAGGATTATATGGTGAAAACAGATAATAACTTTAATTTAGGCGGTATTAGCATCGGTTTAGCGATGAACACGATCGATTATTATCAAAAAGTCGAATTTGGTGCAGACTTTGAAACAAAAATCAGCCATGAGGAATTACTGAAACAAGGAAAAGCCATGGCAGATAAAATTGTGCAGCATTTAAGAGAGACTGAAGGAGTGGGAGATGTTCCCATTACGGTTGGGATTTTCGAACAATCGGCTAAAGATAGTTTAGCCGGTGGGACTTTTATTGCAGAAGCAATTAGCGAAAAGGGCAATACCAAGGTTGGCGACTGGAATACAATCAAAGAGAAAAAAGTGATCTTTCCAGTAGCAGAAGAAACAAGTAATGAATTGACCAACTTTGAGAACTTTAAAGCAGAAGTGGAGAACTTCTTCCCTAATCTAAGCGGAGTGACGGCAGAAGCTTACTATACCGATGATCAGCTGATTAAAATGAAAGTGAATATCGTGACCCAATTTTATGGTGAAAGTGAAATCATCAGCTTCACTCAACATGTTGCGGATAAAGCGACTACTTTCTTGCCGCCTAATATCCCAATCGAAATCACGATTGGATCGATTAACGGAACCGAATCGTTCCTAGCAAGAAAAGCAAGCGAAACCACCTTCTACACCCACGTATTTGATTAAAACAGGATGCGGAATGCTCTCGCCAGTTCTGACAGAAAATTAGGGGGACTCCCGCAAAAGGCTAAAGGCCTTGAGGACAATTCCATCTATTTTCCGAAGAGCTAGAGCGCGCAGCTCAACTAACAGGACGTGAAGTGCTCTCGCCCAACTCAGATAGATAATACCTACAAAAGTCAGCTAAGCCTTTTTCTATTTATAATCGGAGGTCTTCCGTTTCATATAGAGGCGGAGCTGACTTTATGGTAGAATAGGAAAAGAAGCTTGAAACAAGAATGATAGACAGAAAGAGAGTGAAACCTATATGGCTAATATTAGCGAAGAAGAAATCAAACACGTAGCTTTGTTATCTAAGTTAGAATTTCAAGAAGAAGAAATTACTGGCTTTACTAAACAATTAGACGCTATTATAAAAATGGTTGAACAATTAGAGGAACTAGATACGAAAGATGTGCCGGTAACCACTCATGGACTGAAAATATCTAGCGTGATGCGCGAAGATAAAGCCATTCCTGGTATGGACCGCAAAGAACTCTTCAAAAACGTTAAAATGGAAAAAGACGGCTTGATTCAAGTTCCGGCAATGATAGACAACGGGGAGGCTGGCGCATAAATGAATTTATTAGACCATACATTAGAAGAATTACATGATTTACTAGTGAATAAAGAAACAACTGCTGAAGCAATCATGGAAGCCGTTTATGCACGTATTGCGGAGACAGAAGATAAAGTCGGCGCATTTATCACATTAACGCGCGATGAAGCATTAGAAAAAGCTCGTCAAATGGATGCAGCCGGTATTGACCCTGATAATGTGTTATCTGGACTGCCGATCGGTATCAAAGACAATATTGTTACAGAAGGAACAATCACTACAGCAGCCAGCAAAATGTTGGAAGACTTTCTTCCCGTTTACGATGCAACCGTAATGGAAAAAGTGAAAGACTCAGGAATGATTTCAGTTGGTAAATTGAACATGGATGAATTTGCCATGGGCGGAAGTACAGAACGGTCTCATTTCAAAGTCACTCGTAATCCTTGGAACCTCGCTAAAGTTCCGGGTGGTTCTTCAGGCGGATCAGCAGCAGCAGTGGCTGCCGGACAAGTACCGATGACCTTAGGAACAGATACAGGCGGCTCTATTCGTCAACCCGCAGCGTTCAATGGAATTGTTGGGATGAAACCAACTTATGGACGCGTTTCGCGCTTTGGACTGATTGCCTTTGCTTCTAGTTTAGATCAAATCGGACCTTTGACTCGTTCTGTTAAAGACAACGCATTGGTATTGAATGCGATCAGCGGACACGATGAAAAAGACTCGATGAGCTATCCAGAACCTGTGCCAGATTTTACAGCGGGTATTGAAGATGGCGTAAAAGGAATGAAAATCGGCGTACCAAAAGAATACTTACAAGAAGGCTTAGAAGCTGGCGTAAAAGAAGCGGTTCTTAAAGCCATTGAGACATTTAAAGAATTAGGAGCGATTGTTGAAGAAGTTAGTTTACCGCATTCAAAATACGGTGTGCCGGCTTACTACATCATTGCGTCTTCTGAAGCCTCTTCTAATTTGCAACGGTTTGACGGAATCCGTTATGGTTACCGTTCACCGGAAGCTAAAACACTAGAGGAAGTTTATGTGAAATCACGTTCGGAAGGATTCGGCATGGAAGTGAAACGCCGTATTATGCTGGGAACATTCTCATTAAGTTCTGGTTTTTATGACGCTCACTTTAAAAAAGCCGGCCAAGCACGGACGCTTATTCTGCAAGACTTTGAAAAAGTATTTGAAGAATATGATTTGATTTTGGGACCAACAACGACAACAACTGCTTTTGATATTGGTGGACAAGTCCATGACCCTGTAGCCATGTATTTAAGCGACATTTTAACTGTTCCTGTAAACTTAGCTGGTGTTCCAGCAATCTCAATTCCTGCTGGTTTCTCAAATGGTTTGCCAGTCGGCTTGCAATTGATTGCCAACCACTTTGATGAACGGACGATTTATCAAGCGGCTTATGCTTTTGAACAAGCAACCGATTTCCATAAAGAAAAACCAAATCTGTAGGAGGCGAGAATAAAAATGAATTTTGAAACAGTGATTGGACTAGAAGTCCATGTAGAATTAAAAACCGAATCAAAAATGTTCTCACCAGCTCCAGCTCACTTTGGTGCAGAACCGAATACCAATACGAATGTGATCGACTGGGGATACCCAGGCGTTTTGCCAGTCATCAATAAACAAGCAGTCGAATTTGCCATGAAAGCGGCTATGGCTCTAAATTGCGAAATTTCAACCGATACAAAATTTGACCGTAAAAACTATTTTTATCCTGACAATCCCAAAGCTTACCAAATTTCTCAATTTGATAAGCCGATCGGACATGACGGCTGGATTGATATTGAAGTCGAAGGCAAAACGAAACGCATCCGGATCGAACGGGTTCATTTAGAAGAAGATGCCGGGAAAAACAACCATGGAACAGACGGCTATTCTTATGTCGACTTAAACCGACAAGGAACACCATTGATCGAGATTGTTTCAGAAGCAGATATGCGTTCACCTGAAGAAGCGTATGCTTACCTGGATGCACTGAAACAAGTGGTTCAATACACGGGAGTCAGCGATGTGAAAATGGAAGAAGGTTCGATGCGATGCGATGCCAATATTTCGCTTCGCCCGATTGGACAAGAAGCCTTTGGAACGAAAGCTGAATTGAAAAACTTGAATTCATTTAATTATGTCCGTCGTGGACTGATGTTTGAACAAGCGCGTCAAGAAAAAGTCTTGCTTTCGGGCGGGATTATTGAACAAGAAACACGTCGTTACGATGAAGCAACCGGCGCAACTATTTTAATGCGGGTTAAAGAAGGATCAGATGATTACCGTTACTTCCCAGAACCAGACCTGCCTAATTTGACTATTAGCGAAGACTGGATCGAGCGGGTAAAAGCGACTATCCCCGAAATGCCGCATGAACGTCGTGCTCGTTATGTAGAAGAATTGGGATTATCGGATTATGATGCAATGGTTATGACAGCGACAAAAGAAATGTCTGATTTCTTCGAAGCCATGCTAGCCAATGGAGCAGATGCAAAACAAGCTTCTAACTGGTTAATGGGAGAAGTTTCAGCTTATTTGAACAGTGAAAAAATGGAATTGCATGATACACAGTTAACTCCAGAAAACTTGACTGGTATGATCCAATTAATTGCGGATGGAACGATCAGCTCAAAAATTGCGAAAAAAGTCTTCCAAGAACTAATCAGTAAAGGCGGAGACGCGCAAGCAGTTGTTGAAAAAAATGGTTGGATCCAATTAAGTGACCCGGCAAAACTGATTCCAATGGTCAATGAAGTTTTGGATAAAAACCCTCAGTCGATTGAAGACTTTAAAAATGGAAAAGACCGAGCAATCGGATTCTTAGTAGGGCAAATCATGAAAGCGACTAAAGGGCAAGCTAACCCTGGGATTGTAAACAAACTATTGAATGAAGAATTGGCTAAACGCTAATTCTTCAAGCGATAGTAAAGGAGTGTTTTTAATGCGTGCCAGAATTATTTATAATCCAACTTCGGGTCGTGAATTGATTAAACGAAATTTAGTCGATATTTTACAAGTTTACGAAGAAGCCGGATACGAAACCAGTGCTTTTGCGACAACTGCTGATGCTAATTCAGCGTATAATGAAGCGAAGCGGGTTGCACAAGAAGGATTTGATTTAATTGTCGCTGCTGGTGGAGATGGAACCATCAACGAAGTAGTAAACGGCATTGCGGGACTAAAACGACGCCCTAAAATGGCCATTATTCCAGCTGGAACGACCAATGATTATGCTCGTGCCTTGCACATTCCAAGAAACAATTTGTTAGAGGCTGCTAAGATGATCCAAAAAAATCAGACGATTAAGATGGACATTGGGAAAGCCGTTATGAATAAAAAGGAAACCTATTTTATCAATATCGGCGGCGGCGGACTGTTAACAGAATTGACTTATGATGTTCCTTCTAGTTTGAAATCTGTTTTTGGTTATTTAGCTTATTTTGCCAAAGGAGCAGAAATGCTGCCGCGTATTAAACCGATTCCGATGCACATTGAATACGATGAGGGTATTTATGAAGGAACGGCTTCGATGTTTTTTGTAGCCGTAACAAACTCAGTCGGCGGTTTTGAACAGTTGGCGCCTGATGCTTTATTAGATGATGGAAAATTCACGATGATCGTTGTTAAAACAGCGAATCAGATTGAAATCTTGCATTTGATTGCGTTGTTGTTAAATGGCGGCAAACACATTGATCATCCTAATATCCTTTATGCCAAAACCAGCAAAATCCATGCACGTCCAGCAAATGACTCACGAATGATGATCAACTTGGATGGAGAATATGGCGGTGATGCACCAGTGACTTTTATTAATTTACATCAGCACATAGAAATGTTTGCTAATGTGGACGAAATCATGGGAGCTGTGACGAATCCAATTGATTACACAGAAGAAGTAGAAGAAGCTTTCATTAGAGAAGTTGAAGGGCTGACAAATGAAGACATCAATGAAGATGGGATAGTTTCTCCCACCAAAGAAATAAAAAAAGAGGGAACCATTTCTGCAAATGAAGTTACCAATCAAGCTGGTTTGATTTCTCCGAATGAAGCAACAAAAGAAGAACCAAAAAATAATAAGTAAACTTTGAGTTTGCTGCTCTTTTATGCAATAATAAAGAGTAGCAAACTTTTTTAGGATACACTATTCACTTCCCAGTCTTTATAGAAAGTGTCCGTATCTTAAAATAAGTGGCATGAGAGAGATAGGATTAGTTTATCCGTCAATCCATTAAACCGGACGAGTCAGGAACACTCTCCGTTCAAACGGAATGAAAGACATAAAGAAAATCTGAAATGATCACGCTGGCCAAATGAAACTCAACTCACTTAAAACAACCACCACCAACCTAAATACGCGTTAATGAACGAAGGGAGCTTTTTATTAAATGAAAGCAGATAAAACAGTACCAGTACAAAAAAATGAAAAACACACAGTGAAAATCGAAGATCTCACTCATGAAGGGATGGGTGTCGCTAAAATTGACGGCTACCCATTATTTATAGAAGATGCATTACCTGGCGAGGAAATGGAAGTTAAAATCCATAAGACCGGCAAATCTTTTGGTTATGCAAAGTCTATGAAACGATTGACTTCTAGTCAAAACCGGGTAGAAGTGAAAGATGAAAACTTTACGCGTGCCGGAATTGCACCATTGCAACATATGCATTATCCAGCTCAATTAACTTTTAAAAAACAACAAGTAAAAAATGTGATGAAACGGATCGCTAAAATGCCGGACGTTAAAATATTTGATACGATCGGTATGGCTGAACCTTGGGGATACCGCAATAAAGCTCAAGTACCTGTTCGTAAAGTAAATGAGAAGTTAACAACTGGATTTTTCCGCAGAAATAGCCATGATTTGATTCCAATGGAAAATTTCTA
>NZ_DAMDAK010000013.1:14144-16621 GCF_032094055.1 Carnobacterium sp. | reverse complement strand
TTATTAAAGTGCGCGACATTATGCGGACTTACAGCGTCAAACCTTATAACGAAAAAGACAATACAGGAAATCTGCGCCATATCATTATCCGTCGCGGTTATTATACTGGTGAAATGATGGTGATTCTTGTCACACGAACTGCAAAACTTTTCCCGACAAGTAAAATCATTCCAGATATTCTTGAAGCTTTGCCGGAAGTTGTCAGCATCGTTCAAAATATCAACCCGACTCGGACCAACACCATTTTAGGCGAAGATGCCATAGTTTTATACGGTGAAGATCAATATAAAGATACGCTGCTTGGAAAAACGTATGAAATCTCTCATCGTTCTTTCTACCAAGTGAACCCAGTCCAAACGGAAAAATTGTATTCTGTTGTCTTGGATTATGCTGAATTGACGGGTGAAGAAACAGTTATTGATGCGTATAGCGGCATCGGAACGATCACTTTATCGTTAGCAGATAAAGCGAAGCATGTTTACGGAATCGAAACAGTTGAACCAGCCGTTGAAAATGCAAAAGCTAACGCTGCCTTAAACCATATCGAAAACGTGACCTTTGAAGCAGGATTAGCTGAAGAAGTCATGGAGGAATGGAGTAAAGAAGGCCGTAAAGCCGACGTATTAGTGGTTGACCCACCTCGTAAAGGATTGGAAGGTCAATTTATCGATGCTGTTCTTGAAATGAAACCCACTAAAATGATTTACGTCAGCTGCAATCCAGCAACATTAGCACGCGACTTAGCTTTGCTTGCTGATGGCGGCTACACAGTTGAAAAAATCCAACCTGTTGACTTATTCCCGCAAACGAACCACGTGGAATCAGTTGCTTTGCTACAATTGAAAACTGTTTAAACCTTCTTGATTTTAACTACGTTTACAAGCGAAGAGGATAAAATCAGAAACAAAGAGAAAGTTAAGGCCATATTACTATTTCTATGGTTATTGACCTAAAATCTGAAAACCCCATAAAATTAAATAAGAGCTTCTAAAAGTAAGTTTGCTCAAGTAAAAAAAAGATGTTTCTGTAACAGGAAACATCTTTTTTATCGAGTAGAGTTTTATAAATCTTTTTCTGCCCTCGGTGTCTAACAGGCTCAGTCTATCTTAAAACAATACAAGGTCTAAATACTCATTACGCTCGCTTTATACTATTCGGATTCTACGTTGCGCTTCGCATACCGTATCTGGAAACAGCTAAAGCTGCAAGCCATTAGCTATTATACTGGATTTTTTTCGATTCAGGGCGGGCTTGTCCCGCATTTCCTGATTTTATATCTGTCGTGGAGGTAGTTATTAGTCAAAGAAGACTGGGTTTTATTGCTCGTTTAATCAATAAACCTATTTATTAGTCAAAGAAGGTTGTACTTTGTTGCTCCTTTAATCAATAAACCTGTTTATTAGTTAAAGAAGGCCATGTTCTGGTACTCATTTGATCAATATGGAAGAATTTACATCATAAAGGTGACTTATATTTACCATGCGAAGAAATGTATTTGCTACTCAATACTCTTTGAATACGCTGTTCATTGTACTTTCCTTCTCATTACTCCATAAATAAGGTTCTTTGTAACACTTACTTCGGGAATGAGGCTATGAAATCTTCTGCTGAACGTTTGATGGCTTCTGTGTTTGTATGTTTATATAAAAAATGTCAGCGAGATATTCTCACTGACATCATATAGAACAATAGATAAAGTAGAACAAGAATAACTTTAAGGTTTAGACAAGGATTTCACTGTCTTTAGCTAAGACAATCAGCTGGTCTCCTTCATCTAAGGTTAACTCTTTCTTCAATGTGACAAAAGTCAGCAGATCGTTCTTTTTCTTTATGAAAAGCGGGGTAGCGTCATCTGGTAAATGGTTTTTTCCGATTTCATTCTTTTCCGTAATATTAATGACCCGTAAAGAATAATCTGTATTGATTTTTCGGTTTAATTCGGTAAAGAAAGCTTCTTTTTCAAAAAGTGTCTGTGCACTGAGATTCGTTGTCAATTCTTCATGATTTACTTTGCTGTTAGGTCTTGTAGGAAGTGTAAAGGTATTTTGGAAACCAAATTCAGGTATATAAGATTGGCAAACTAGTGCATTATAAGCCTCATCTCCCGTCATTACCAAAATCGTTTCATATTGAGTCAAATCGGTATCGTATTGCGTGTGTTCAGAAAGAATTTCTCCTCGGTGAGTTGTTAGGCCTTTCTTTTCAGCTAAGCGCAACCGCCCTCCTGAAGTATCGATCAGGATAACCGGAACACCCAGTTGTTGAATTTTTTCTGCCAATGCAATGGAAAAGCTGCTTGCTCCAGCAATAAGAATACCTGGCGGCTCGGTGCTTGCAAGGCCAAGTTTTTTTGCGAGCGGAGCAATCGTGAAGCCATGCGCAGAAACGGTAATGATCACGAGTGCAAAAGTTAAAGCAACCAGAATTCCGGCATCTGCATAACCATCTTCTAAAAGGATGGACGCAAAGTAACCAGA
>NZ_DAMDAK010000013.1:13484-14134 GCF_032094055.1 Carnobacterium sp. | reverse complement strand
CTTGGTGCAATCCAGCCAATCAGCAATTTTTCTGCATTATTCAGTTCTGTACCAATGGTAGAAAGCCAAATGGATAAAGGACGAACAAGGAATAACATGACTAAGACGAATCCGATAATCGGCAGAGTGAAGACATCAGCAATCGTTTCTCTTGTTAAGGAAGACGTGAGTAAGATAAAAATAGTAGAAGTCAAAAGAACCGAAATCTCTTCTACAAAATGTCCAATACTTTTAATAGAAGAAACGTATTGTTTGGTTCGCCCTACTGTAAGTCCCATAACGGTCACTGCCAGCATTCCTGTTTCATGCATGACAACTTCTCCAATTGTAAAGCAGATTAAAACACAAGAGAGAATAATGGGAGACTTTAAGTACTCAGGAACCATTCCTCTGTCTACGATAAAACTAATGGTCAGACCAATGCCATACCCTAGTAAAGCAGCAATTACCGCGCCCAAAAAGAAGCTCCATATATAATTCAGACGAAGTGTTTCATGTGTGAAGGCTTTTATCACTTGATAAGCTAACAAAGCCAATAATGGGCCTGCTGGGTCGACGATGATACCTTCCCATTTCAGAACGGCTGCGGTACGTGAATTTAATTTTGCTTGCCTTAAAAGTGGAATAATCACAGTTGGACCAGTTACCAC
>NZ_DAMDAK010000013.1:7818-13325 GCF_032094055.1 Carnobacterium sp. | reverse complement strand
GCCACTGCTAGAGAAATAAGTGGACTGTATAATCCGCCTAAAGCTTCTTTTGGATTGATCAAACCAAAGATGGGACCGATAAGCAACCCGGCAATAGCCATAATCACAATGGATGGCCATTGAATCCGCCAGGCGATCCATTGCGATAAAATCCCCAGCCCAAGAATAACTGTAATAATGATCAATGCTGTTTGTTCCATTCTTTCACCTCTTAAAAATAAAGTTTACCTAATGCTAGGCTAAATAAAAATGTAAAGGACAGTGTACCAAAAAAGGAGATTTTTGTCTTCCCTTTTGAAATTTTTGTTTAGTATAGTGATTAATAATAAAGAAGAAAAGATATTCTGTCATTAAATAAGTCTTTAGCTAAAAAGGGGAATTCTTTTTTCATGAGCATTTAGACAATACTTTTATTTATTGATCATTTATGCAGCTTTTCCTATCTAAATAAGCGAAAAAAGTAAATAAAAATGCTCCAAACCTTTTTAAGGACCTTAAGTCTCTAGCATTTTTGTGGATGAGGTAGGTAAAGGACTCTTAAGGACCTTAAGTTCCTAAAATTTTTATAGATAAGGTAGGTAAATGTTTTTTAGGGACCTTAAGTCTTTAACATTTCTAGAGTTGAGGCTCATAGCCTCTTTTTAAATATGAAAAAGGAGCGTATATTCTTGTCTGAAATTCAAGTCCTATAAGCTATAAAGACGATTTTTACATTATTGATTTAGGTACAAACTTCTGCTCAAAAAAAGATATTAAAACAAAGAATCACTGAGTAAAATGGTATAATAAAGGTGAAAGAAGAGGCAAAAATACCTTACATAGAAAGCAAGCTCATCCAACATTTACTTAAAAGAAAAGGGGTGAGTATCATGCAACGCAAATCAGTTAAAATCAGTCTCATGCTTTCATTGCTCTTTTTATTCCTATTTTCTCTTGCTTTACCAGTTTCAGCTGCCAGCTCTCAGTATATTACTAAAGGAAATACCAGCACTAAAATGGTTGCTTTGACATTTGATGATGGTTCCGATGGCAAAAATGTTGCTAAGATTCTTCAAATTTTAACGACCAATAAGATTAAAGCTACATTCTTCATTACCGGTAAAGCAGCTGAAAACCATCCACAGAAAATTAAAGATATTGTGGCTCAAGGCCATGAAATAGGCAACCATTCTTATTCTCATCCTGATTTTTCCAAATTGTCTGCTGCTCAAATCAAAACAGAATTGGATAAAACAGAAGCGGCTGTTAAAAAAGCTGCTGGCAAATCTACTAAACCTTACTTTCGTGCTCCATTCGGCTCAGTCAATAATGCGACTTTACAAGCTGTAGGAAACCAAGGCTATACTAAAACGATCGGTTGGACGATCGATACGGTAGATTGGAAAGGAATTTCTTCTAGCCAAATTACCAGCAAAGTCATAAACAACGCAACTCCTGGAATGATTGTTTTAATGCATGCCGGAGAAGGGGCAACTGGAACTCCTGGTGCTCTGCAAAATATGATCACCCAGTTGAAAGCTAAAGGATATACGTTCGTTACGATCAGTCAACTGCTTTCAACAGCTAGCAGCGGCCAGTATGTTGTCAAGACCGGTGATACCTTAACTAAAATTGCAGCTTTGTATGGCGTAAGCGTTCAACAACTGATAACGACCAACAAATTATCGAACGCCAATTTGATTCGCGTAGGCCAATTGATTACGATTCCGACTACCAACTATACCGTTAAAGCCGGTGATACGTTAACTCAAATTGCTAAAGCACACAAGGTAACGACCCAACAACTTGTGACTCTCAATCATTTAACTAATCCAAATCTTTTGAAAATCGGACAAATCATCAAGATTCCTGCTGCAACAACTACACCTGCAACTCCAAAATCTACACCCGGTGCCCTAACGTATACGATTAAGAAAGGCGACACTCTTTATAGCATTGCTAAAAAGTATGGAGTAACCGTGCAAGATATCGTCACAACCAATAAATTGGCTAATGCTAATGTGATAAAAATAGGTCAAGTCATAAAAATACCTGGCAAAACGTCTGCTGCTCCTACGCAGCCCACGACAGTGAAGTATACCGTTAAAGCCGGAGATACCGTGTACAGCATTGCCAAGAAGTATGGCACGACCGTTCAAAAAATAGCCTCTGCTAATAAATTGAATGCAGCTTATCTCATTAAAGTTGGGCAAGTGCTCACGATTCCAAAATAAGGTGCTAAAACCAAGAACACCCTGAATTGAAACGAAATCAAAAGCCGTGCAGCTATTTAACC
This sequence comes from Carnobacterium sp., assembly GCF_032094055.1. Classification (GTDB taxonomy): domain Bacteria; phylum Bacillota; class Bacilli; order Lactobacillales; family Carnobacteriaceae; genus Carnobacterium_A. Next base: position 11,050 of record NZ_DAMDAK010000013.1, on the reverse strand, counting down.
TGTGCGGCTTTTGGCGTGTGAAAACTAGTAGGTGATACCGATATGTAATAATAGCAAATTTAACCTGTTGCGTGCTCTAATAAGAATGCAGTAGCAGACTTAAGTCACGATAAACTTCTTTACGTGCCCTAACGAATGAAACACTTTGTTCTTCAGTCACGATAATCCCTTTTGCATGCCCTAATGATCGAGATTACTTGTCTTTAAGTCACGATCAATCAACTACAGAGAGAGTTTTTAAAATAAGGTGCTTTTCGGTGATAACCGAAAAGGTCTGATCGGAATAGTTAAAAAAGAAACGACAATTTATTTACAAAAAGAAGATTGAGTTGACTAGTTTAACCCCAACACAAATACCCATGCTATCCCAATTCATGATACATAAGCATTAAAACTTGTTTGAAAAGAAGTCTGTAGAGTACACTAAGAGTAGTGGAAAGCGTATGCCCTAATCAATAGACTAAAATTCGAGTAGAAGGCGGGTCTTTTATGTTTGATAAAATAACGAATCCGATTTTGTTTCAAGGCAATTTGAACAAGAAACCGTATTTTGAAGGCTGGTATTTCAAGCAAGTTTCGGCAGATGAACGGCAAATTGTTAGTTTGATTCCTGGCATTAGTTTGAATAAAGCTGAATCGCATAGTTTTGTCCAATACATTGTGGTACTGCTGGATGAGAATCAGCAAAAAGTGACGAAAACCGGCTATGTGAATTACCCAATAGAAGCCTTTACTTATCAGGATCAACCTTTTCAAGTCAAGATAGGTCCCAACGTCTTTACTGAATCAGGAGTAGCGGTTCAGTTGAAAGATGAACAAATCGAAATAGAAGGCTCCTTAGATTTTGGCCCCTTATATCCAATTGAAAAATCCATTTTCAGCCCCAACATCATGGGAGCTTTTGCCTATTTGCCAAAAATGGAATGTTCGCATGGTGTGATTAGTATGAATCATGATGTGACAGGCTCTTTAGTGATCAATGACCAGCAAACCAACCTAACAGGCGGTAAAGGCTATATCGAGAAAGATTGGGGCAGTGCCTTTCCGAGAGAATATGTCTGGATTCAATCCAATCATTTTCAAAACCAAAGTACAAGCGTATTTTTTTCAGAAGCACATATTCCTTTTCTCGGTTCATCATTTGAAGGCTTTATTTGCAATTTAGTGACTGATGGCAAAGAATACCGCTTTGCTACATACCAGAGGGACACATGCAATCTCGAAAAAATCGATGCAAATACGGTCAAGGTAAAACTAGAAAGTAAAGAAGCACGTTTGATATTGGAAGCTTCGATTGTACAGCAAGGTGAGTTAAAGGCGCCGACAGCTAAAGGGATGCACAAAACAATCAAAGAAGGACTATCGGGTAAGCTCCGCATTCAACTGGATGTGAAAGAAGAAAAACGAACGTATACAGATACCAGTTTATCAGCAGGAATCGAGATCGTTGAGCATGGGGAATAGCTTCTATAGGCAAATAAAATAGACCAGCTAAGCAAAATAACTTAGTTGGTCTATTCATTAATCAAGTGAAATATCTATTTCGGGTGGTAAAACTTTTTTTGTCGTATCAGCAGGCGGCTCTTTCAAAGGCGGCATTTTTCGGTCTTTGCGAATAGTGGCAAATAAATCGAAAATAGGAGCCAATAGAGCAGCGATAAATCCGCCAGAAAAGCCATTATTGTATAGATTCATACCTGCGTGCAAGTAGCTGATGTTTAAAACCAGTGCCATATGGAAAGCACCGGCGATAACTCCGGCCAGCGGTCCATAGTAGCCACTAATCGGTGCCAAAGTTGTACCGAATAAAGCGGCTAGAAGAGCTGAAGTCGAATTGATTTCAGAAGCATTGAAAAGACCAACAACAAAGACACCCAGAAAAATAGGTGCAACATTTTTAAGGTGTTTACCTGCAGCACCAAAGCCGACAATGGTAAAGATCCCGCCAATAATCGGTCCGTTTAATTCTCCGCCGACTAATAAAACGTAAGAAGTAGACAAAGTTCCTAACAAAGCCATATTGATCAAAATCAGGCCAAATGGAAACGAAGCTGAAAAATCTGGCATCGAGCGCCCGGATTGCTGCAGTAAGCGACGGTAATCCACTAAATTCCATTGATTGTAAATGAGTCCAATCAGAAACAAGACTAGAAACAACCCATATAAAATAACAGCAAATACTTGATTATGACCGCTGGAGACAATTTCAACGGTATTGATTTTAATGCCAAAACTGCGCAGCATCGAAATGAAAAAAGTTCCGATGATTCCAGCTGTGAAACCGATATTGTAAAGGCTGAAACCTTGGTGAAAATGAGCAAAGTGTTTGGCTAAAGGAGGCAGTAGGAACCCAATCAAAAAGCCTGCTAGGATTCCTAAAATAATCCCTAAAGTTAATGGCAAATCAAGATTAAAAGTGATCTCACTGACAACGGGACCTAAAGCTGTTCCAAAGAGAGCCGGCAACAAATAGTTTGAAAAAGGAACACGGACGATTTTAGCATAACCATATACTCCTAAAATGATCGGCAGTGAATTATAAAGGTTCTTACCGAATAATGAAAAACCAGCAACTGTAAAGATCGCCGCAATTAAAGGGCCATTAATTTTTACACGGCTAAGACGAATCAAAGCCAATGTTTTGAAAGTCATCAATGACGCGTTTAAAAGTGCGGAACCAGAATGATCAGGCTTCCTTCCCATAATTCTTTGGAGCTGTTGAAAGCGAACGCCAATAGAAATAAAAATGTACCAAAAGCTAGAAAGACACTGTATTTGACTCGTTCTGTCATCAGTTCATTGGGCTCAGGTCCGGTAGTTTGTACTGTTGTAGGTTTGTAAAATTTCATATTTCATCTCCTTTTATTTAAAACAAGTGAGCAAACATTTTAAAAATAAAAAAGGACAGTGAATAGGGGTTTGGCGTCGACTATTTGAAGGGAGACATTAAGACGTGTTCAGACGTTTTAGTGTTGTTCAAATGCAGATCGGTGTCAAACTCTAATTCCACTGCCCATTACGGTTCAAGTTCAATCGAGTTTTTTTAAAATAAACTATCTATTTAGAATTTAAATAGATAACTTCCTTGTATTTTTTTAAGAATAACATGAAATTTAACAAAAAACAATCTTAATAAGTCATTTTTTTCAATAAAAATGTACCGCATGAAACTAGATGGTGGTATCTAAATTTAGGGTTGAAGAAAAAAGAAGTATACTGATAATAATGAAGC
>NZ_DAMDAK010000013.1:4038-7808 GCF_032094055.1 Carnobacterium sp. | reverse complement strand
GTTTAACTTTCATAGAAAGCGAGGCGGAAAAAATGGTAATAGCAGGTTATCAACTGACCTTTATTATCTTTGATTCTTATTCTTTAAAGGATAAGCGAAGTGTAGTGAAAAGCATTCTTAAACGGATGCACAACAAATACAATATCAGCATTGCTGAAGTAGGTGAACAAGATACGTTGAACCAAGGAATGATCGGTATTGGTATCGTAGGCAATGACCGCGTTTTTTGTCAAAAGGTGTTTGATCAAGTCTTAAACGACATTGAAGAAAACTATGAAATAGAAATACACGACATTCAAAGAATCTGAGTAAAAAAAACAGTTTAGAGAACAGCACATTGCTGCTTTCTAAACTGTTTTTCGTTCAACTTATTTTTCACCTGATTCGAGTTCTCCTTCGATTGGGAAAGGAGTTTGTTCACGGATAGCCAAGTAAGCATCACGGTAAGGGTGGTCAGATTCTTTATGCCACGGTTTAATATGGCCACTGAAATGTACCAAAGCAGGTTCTTTACGAGCTTCAGCGTATTCAATTTCTCCAATTTTGGTTGGGTGTTCTTTTTCATTTAATAAAATATACGCTTGTGCATTCCATTTCGGATGCAACACTAGCCAACGATCATGTAAAATAGCGTTTAAAGCATCTTGGTCATGGAATCTCAATTCATCTTGGTTATTTAAAGCGAATTTAAAGACTTGCTCAGAGATTTTTTCTGCCCGCCATTTTTCTACATCGATCACCATCATACCGGAGTTGAAATACGTATTGGATTCTGCATCAATTTCCATCGCATCTAGTCGTTGATGGAAACCAGCGTCTTCTACTGCCGCTAACAGTTTATCGCCTAAATCGATTGTCCAAATGTCTTCGATATCTTCTAATGCCAACATATCACAATCTAAATAAATCGCCCGTTTCACATCTGTACTTTTCAAAAAATTGGGAATGGCGATCCGGAAGTAAGCAGTTGTCGGAATTCGATCGCTTTCGACCATATCTTCAAATTCTACTGTATCAATTTGTAAATAACTGATGGAGGCGTTGTATTCATTTACCATCCGGTTCAACTTTTCTTTAGTAGGTAAAGAAATATGATCATCAATAACATAAAAACTAATAATCGTTTCTTCTTTTTTTGTTTGTAATAAAGATAAAAATAAAGTGGCTAAATGAGGAACAAAGTCTTCATTTGCAGCAGACACAATGGTAATTTCTGATGATTCAAACATGCTTTTCGCTCTCCTTTTTAAGTAACCAGATAGTAAAAAAATATCTGGTTTTAGTCACTCTAATTGCGTTTGTACTGCTATTATCATAAGGAAAATAAAAAAGATAAGCAAATAAAACGATTATTATGTCAAAGTGAAACCCGTCTAATCAAGCCGAAGTTAAAAACATTTGAGAGTTTGGCTATTTGAGAGTTTGCCTGACTTAACTACCTAGGTTTTAACTAGTTAAGGCACGTAAAATGAATTTGCGTGACTTAACGATAGGAATTTCTACAAGTTAAGTCACTTAAAGTGATTTAATAGGTAGCCTTATTTGGGTTTATGTACCGTATCAATAAAAATTTAACCACGATACAGTATTTAAAAGAGGTTTACCTAACGTATCGATAAAACTTTAACCTCGATATAGTACTTAAAAGAGGTTTACCTACCGTATCGATAAAAATTTAATCACGATATGGTACTTAAAAGGTATTTCATAAATTCAAAACCTAAAGTACTAGTAATGAAACCTTGCTCCGCAAGCTCAAAAAATATTTTTAAAAATAAGACAAAAAAGGAGTGAGAGTAATTTACTCTCACATCAAATTCCGCTTCATTATTCACTTGTTGGTAGTTCAAAGTCAAAATCATCAGCAGTAAAGCTATATCTGGAATAAACCTTAAAAGAATAACATTAGCGTGTGTAGTCCTTTTGATGACATGTAAAAATACATATAAGCTGCCTTAAAGCTTGGTTTATCCATCGCTCTTTATTAAGAGTTACTTTCCAATAATTTACGTGTACGGTAACGAAAAAACAGGGAGCTAGCGTAATAAGAAAAAAGACAAATCCATAATATTCCGGGAATATCATTTGATAAAGAGCCGACAAGCAACAATAAAGTAATTAATATGTGTGCAATTTCGCTTAAAATTACTAAAGATTTGAACTTTTTTTCTTTCTTTTTATTTTCAGATAAATTTTCGAGTTGATTTGGGACAACAGAAGCTACAGTGAAATAGCGTACAAAAACAGAAGTATACTTCCCTAACAAAACACTGACAATACTAAAAAAATCCATAAAAATCATTATCGCAATAAGAATGTAAGCTATGTAGACTATCAAAATAAAACCCCTTTTCAAATTTAAATGTCACTTAGTCTATTATTTATTTTGCTGTTGATGTAAAATTTTTTAGCGAAAATTAAGAGTTCACTTCGTTCATGCTGAGGGAATAAATTAGTTATTGGTCATATTTCTTAATATCCAATTAGAACAGGAAATCAGGGGGTTGATTTTTTTGCTAGTTTTGAAATAATTCATAGTCATATTTTTAAAAATCTAAGTCTCCTCTATATTATTCTTATAGTTTTTTTGTCGTCACTTCTTCAGGAATAAATAGCACCATGAAGAGATAAATAATAGAACACCTGTAAGCATATTTAAATTAAAAATGCTGGCTTTATATAAAATAGCATATAAAATATTCAAAAAAATAATGATGATACTACATAAAAAAGAAATAAAATAGAGCACAGTATTTTTCTGGTATTTTTTCCCGAATATTTTTATAACTTTCATCCTCCTATTGTGGCTATACTTAGATATCTGAATAACAGTACAAAAAATATATTTTAATTAAGTTTTTATTGCTTGTAGTATATGAAATAGATTAGACTCGTGTATGTTGAAAATTTATTAGCTTAAGATTCTTTTATCATTATTTTAATTATCGTTTAAACGCTATGCAATAGACGGTTAAAAAACTATAATAATGTTAAAAGGAGACTGATTATGTATCTAATTTCAGGAACTTTATTTTTTATAGCTTCGTTTTTTATCTTTATTATTGTATTAACTAATCTATATTATAACCAAATAAATGGATATATCTTGTTTTTTTTCTTATTTCTTTATTTATGGGTGTTGCTTTTTATTATATTCACTTCTATGAAAACAATAAAAAGAAGTAGAACAATGTCAAACTATCTATTTGATAAAGTATACATGAAATTAGATAGAATCATATGTCGTGAATCCTATGCAAATAGGGTTCTTTTTTGCTTAACATGAACGAGTACATTGTAATGGGTGCTAGTATGTGTTTCATTGAGAAACTGTTCAATAAAATGAAGACAATAATGAAAGAAAGTTGTAATTTTTTGCTCATTTGAAGAAAAACGGTATACTTAAGGTAATGAAGGCGAATGCGGTTTCACAAATGCGTTTAGGAAAGAAGGGATGTCGGAAATGAAGTTTTATGATCGGACAGAAGCAGGGATGTTATTAGCTAAAGAATTGACCTTTGAACCCAATGAAGATGTTGTTGTCATTGCTTTACCAAGAGGAGGGGTGCCTGTAGGAGCTGAAATTGTCAAAGCTTTGCACGTTCCGTTAGATATGGTCATTACTTGGAAAATTGGAGCACCTGATAACCCAGAATATGCGATTGGAGCGATCGCCGAAAATGCTGAACCCTTTTTAAATTTGCATGAAACGAATGTGTTAAGTGAAGAATGGCTTACAAAAGAAGTTGCCCGAGGACGCAAAGAAATTG
>NZ_DAMDAK010000013.1:0-4028 GCF_032094055.1 Carnobacterium sp. | reverse complement strand
CGGCAAGAAATGTATTTCGAAAACCATGCCCGCCAATCTGTCAAAGGAAAAACTGTTATTTTAGTAGATGATGGTATTGCAACCGGCTATACGATTATGGCGGCTATTGCTGAAATCCAAAGACACCAACCTAAAAAACTGATATTGGCTATACCCGTTATTCCAAAAGAAATGGTATTACAATTGCAAACAAAAGTTGATGAAATCGTAGCTCTTAAAATACCTGATTTCTATTTAGGCGCTGTAGGAGCTTATTATGAAGAATTTCATCAATTGTCAGATATGGAAGTAAGGCAGTTAGTGTACGAATCCAGACCATATTAAATTAAAAGAGGTGAATAAGGATGGCTCCGCAAGTAAAAAGTATTTTTATTAACTTGCCGGTAGAGGATTTGACTAAAAGCGTTGATTTTTTCTCGCGATTGGGTTATACAGATGAAAATGCCAGTTGTCTCATTCTCAAAGAAGGTGTCTTTGTGACATTGATCCTTAAAGACTATTTCAAAAGTTATACAGGCAAAGAAGTGCCTGATGCAGCCACCGAAACAGAAGTAATGGTCACGTTAGTAGCAGCAAAAAAGAACTTAATTATTGAATTTCTGGAAAAGGCCCTTGCACTCGGCGCAACCGAACAAAAAGTAGAGAACACAGAAAAGTACATTTATTACCGTCGTTTCACTGATTTAGATGGTCACTTATGGGAACTGCTCTATTATGATGCATCAGAAATGATTTACCAATAATAAACATACCAGCCGAAAGATAAGCCAAAGAAGCAATGGATTCATTGCTTTCTTGGCTTATTTTACTGAAAACAAGAAATACGGTATGATAGAGTAAGCAAGAAACAGAATTGAAAAGTAGGGGGAAGAAGTTTGTTCTCAACAGTAGAAAACTATTTGATTAAAGGAACACCTAAAGAACAATTAATGGATTGTTTGACCGCATACAAAAAAGAAAATCTGCTGGCGCTTGCTGAAAATCAGCTTATGCCAGTTAGAAAAAGTCATACAAATCGCAGCAGCACTAGCTGAACAACTAAGACACAATTTTAAAACAACCGTTGACCAGTTAACGGAAACGGAACGGAACGTTTTAACAACTTATGCCTCAGGTAATTTTCCAGAAGAACTGACGGAATCGCAACAAACAGCCCAAACAGTATTAGTAGCAATGGGGTATGTCTATTTATTTAAAGAAAACCAGCAAATCATACCGATTGTGCCCAAAGAGCTGACGGAACAACTGCTTACAAATGGGGCTAAAAAGGATGCAGACAATTGGTTTCTAACGACAAAAACCGCGGTTGAAACCATATATGGTCGTTGTGAATTATCCCACCTGATAGCGGCTTGGAACCAACACGCTTCTCAACCCGTCACCATGAGCGAAGCCGCTAAACTCGTTTAGGCAACTGCAAGTAGATCACCACCAATTTAATAAGATAATTAGAATAAGGAGAACTAAAATGAATGAAACAGCTTTACAAACACCTTTAGCAACTCGTACGGATTTAGTAGAATTACTGCAAACCGTTAAAAAAGATACGATGCTGGAAATTGCAGCGAAAAATAACCTGTCAGTTAAAAAAAGCCAGACAAAAGCGAAGATTGCAGCAGAGTTGGCAGAACAAATGCCGACCAGCTTTACTCGTTATTTATCGTATGCTAATCAAACCTGGATCCAGCTGTTAGAGAATCTGATAGAACAAAATGAGACGATTTCATTTGAAGCAGCAAGAAATAGTGGGGAAGAATTAGATCGTTTAATGGCTTACGGTTACCTCTATCTGGACAAAAATAAGCAAAAGAATGCAGCACCAATTGTACCGAATGAACTGAGTAAGACGTTCATTGAACTAAAAAACAACCAGCCTTTTATAGAAGAACAAAGAAAAAATCAGCTCTTCTGTTCTTACATAATAGCCTTGTTGCATTTATATGGAGTATATGATTTAGCTCAGTTGGTAACTGTCTGGAATTTCCACCAAAAAGAAGCAGTAACGGTAGCAGCAGCTGAGGAGTGGCTTAAAAAAGTAGCACAGCAGCAAACAGCTTTTTATTTTAATAGTCCATTGATCATCGACAGTTCTTTTGTAGATGAAAAAGAAGCGAAGCTGTTTTATGAAAATTTAGCTTCGCGACAAGTTCCTTATTATATGCCGTCAGCTGATGAGTTAGCGGTCTATGCCGATCATATTATTGCTATAGATTCACCTAATTACCTAAATATTCAACAGTATATTCATGCAAAAAATTATGATCTGCTTACTGAAGGAAAAATCATGTACGAAATTTCGAAGGCAGCCATTGTTGGCTTAAAAGCAGATAAGCTGTACCCAAAAGTAGCAGCGGCGGGTCTTGAGTTTGCTGTAGAAGAAGATGTGCTGACTTTTGTTCAATTGTTCAAAGAGTTGGCGGAGCAAACGAGAAAATGGAGCTTTAGAGGCTGGAAGTTTGTTGAGTTGAACGAGTTTCAAGAAGAGACAAAAGTAAAAAAACAACAGCCGATAACGGTAAAAAAAGTTGGACGTAATGAACCTTGTCCATGCGGTAGCGGGAAAAAATATAAAAAATGTCACGGAAGCTGATTCTGTGAAAGAAAAGCATAAAAAAGTAGTGTGATTCCATTAAGGAAATCACACTACTTTTTTTATTCATCTTGTTCTAATACGTATTTGTTGATAGCGGCAGCTACACCGTTTTGATTGTTTGAAGCTGTTACGTCATCTGCAATATGCAAAACAGCGCGATCAGCATTTTCCATAGCTACGCTTTTTCCAGCAAAAGCCAACATAGATAAATCATTTTCATGATCTCCGATAGCTAAAACATCCATCGGATCAACTCCTAAACGTTCACACAATGCTTTCAACGCATTGCCTTTGCTGGCAGTACTGTTTAAAATTTCAAAGAAATTAGGGCCGCTTTTAATGGCATGGAATTTCGAGAAAAAGTCTTTTGGCAATTTTTTTATACTGCTGTCTAACTTGTTTTTTTCTTCACTGAAGATAGCTTTCGAAGGAATAAAATGTTCCGGCAAATCATAAGCATTGCGGTAATACAAAGGCGCATTGTTATAGTAAGCTTCTTGTACAGTATATTTGCCAATGTGTTGATTAGGGGTATAAATAGAATGCTCATCATCAAAATGAACCGAGCAGCCGATGCGTTCACTTGTTTGGTATAAATAAACCAAATCGTCTTTTGTCAAATTCACTCGCGATAACGTCGTATGCATTTTAGCATCCTTGACCAAAGCGCCGTTAAAACAAATAGCGTAATCTACATATTGATTACCTAAATCATGTACCACTTTTACAATACCATCATAAGAACGTTCCGTACACAGTACAATTTTTGAACCTCGTTTTTTTGCTTTTCTGACAGCTTCTATTACTTCTTCTGTCAGTTCTTTGCGATCTGTCAACAATGTCCCGTTGACATCAAGGGCAATCAATTTATACATATTTTTCCCTCACCATCATTTCAATTTTTGAAGCGAATCACTTTCGCTTAGCGTCTCCATAATAGTACACAATCATAAAACTTTCAATGAAATCTCACTGAGCGCAAGGTGAAAACTCAAAGTAATTCTTTTTTTGATCTGGGTAATTTCTTTTGAATAAAGAAAAAGGTAACCGAAAAGGCTAACACATCTGCCAGCGGTACGGCAGCATAAATCCCGTAAAGGCCAAAAATAGAAGAAAGAATCAAGACTAATGGAACTAAGAAAATCAATTGCCGGGCTAAGTTCAAGAAACTAGCCAGCCGGACTTCTCCGACAGCTTGAAAGTAGTTGGACCAAACGATTTGCAAACCGACAAGCGGGAAACCAAGTGTCCAAATACGGATCGCTTTGATGCCTAAAGCAACAACGGCAGTTTCTTGGTTAAACAAAGTGATTACAAATTCTGGGAAAAATTGAATGATCAAAAAACCAGTAGTGGTGATCAAAAATCCAATAATACTTCCTATTTTAAGTGCTTGCTTTACACGGTCAATACGGCCAGCACCGGTATTGTAACT
>NZ_DAMDAK010000012.1:38080-40259 GCF_032094055.1 Carnobacterium sp. | reverse complement strand
TTTGGTCTTCATTTGGATTCATCCGTCGAAACCGGCAAAATCGTAGCTACAGCCGGTCGAACCAATGCTTCTTGTGATATCTTTTCAATCACCGTCCATGGTGAAAGCGGACATGCTGCACGGCCAGATTTAGGACGTGATGCTTTATTAACGGCTGCAGCGATTACCGTTGAATTGCAAAGTATTGTCGGGCGTGAAGTCAGTCCATTGGATAATGTCGTGGTAGCTGTCGGCGTTTTAAAAGCTGGAACACGCTACAATATCATTGCAAATGAAGCCACACTGGAAGGTACGGTTCGGACATTTAGCCATGAAACACGCCAATTTGTATTAGAAGCTGTTGAACGTATTGCACGTGACGTGGCAAAAGCGCATCGCACAACGATTGAATTTAAAAATTATGATGCGGCTGCTCCGCTGATCAATCATCCCACTGCCACAAATCGTGCCGCTCGCCTTGGTGCTGAAATGGTCGGCGAAGAAAATGTCATCAGAGACAACGAAAAAAGCTTAGGAGCAGATGACTTTGCTGACTTTTTAGCCGTTGCTGAAGGAGTTTATGCACGTGTCGGTACGAAAAATCCTGAGGATCCAGATACGTGGTACGGCCATCATCATGAGAACTTTGATATCGATGAGCGCGGCTTGGCTATTGCTACTGAATTACATGTCAATTATGCTTTAGATTATTTAAACGACCTTTAAATCTCATAAACAACCCGTCATTCTGTATAGAGTGACGGGTTGTTTTTTCATCCTAATTCAATTGAAAATTCAAAACCATTTACTGTTGGACTCTCTGTAAAGGATCCTCCAGTCTCTTTGAAGAGCAATTCAATTCCCGTAATATCATCCGGCAAAGCAGGTGAAACGACGTAACTATAACTCATATGCCCAGGTATCCCACCGCCTCCATCTGAATGGCAAACGTATGTATCATTAATAGATAAGTCAAAAAAATCAGGGCTACGGCTATTATCAAAAGTATCTTTATTCGGTTCATCCCAATCTAAATACAAATACACCATACTAGCATTAGCATATTGCCGAATAAAAGACACTGTATACATCATTCCTGCATGTTCAACAGATTTAAGTATAGGTAAATATTTTCTAAATTCAACAGGCACAACAGTTGGTTCAAACTTATTCTCTATTTCCATTGTTGCAAAAAGTACCTGTAAATATTCTTCTTGAAAACCGTATTCATCTGCTAATCTAGAAATTATCTTATCAGATGGCAAAATTGAATTTCTTTTTGAAATTTCTTTACGTTGATTTAATAACTCGCAAATTTTTTTGTCAATTGAGAAAAGCTGTTCATTATATTGTTCAGTTAACCCTTCAGTTGGTTCAAATTTCATAGTTAGTTCCTCCCTTTTTGTCTCTATATAATAGAGCTAATTGTTTTCTTACACAAAAATAAATTTATGTTACAATCGAACCATCTGTCAGGAGGTAGTTCGTATGTTTTTTTCGTTTTTTGTCTCTATAGGAATTCTCACTATCCCAATTTGGGGTATCGTCTTTTGTTTAAATTTGATCGCTATCATAGAAAAAATAAAGTATGAAAGAGCTTATACAAAAAACACTTTTTGGTTTACGTTATCATTTGTATTTATTGTAACCATGTTTATTTTTATTCTTGCTGATTAAGCGTCTTGATTTTAATATTCTATTGTTCAGAATTAGATTGATTCTTCCTCTACTTCACCAGTAACTTTATCGACTAAATACCAACCAATAGTAGCCGTAGCTTGTTCGCCATTGTCTCCGGGAGCCGATAGGCTAAATGCTTGGACGGTATATTTCCCTTCTTCTTTCTCTTCTTCAACACGAACGCTGATTCCTTCCAGTTCATACCCTTTTTGTTCTTTTAAATAATCAAGCACTTTTTTAGATGCTTCCTCTGTAGTCAGTTCATTACTTTCTTCTTGTTCTGCTGAATCATTAGTAACTTCGCTTTCAGAAACAGTACTATTTTGAGAGTCGCTTAATTTGCTATCAGAGCTATTGATAGCTTCAGAAGTAACTGAACTACTTTCACTGCTGGTCGTCGTATCTATGCTTTGCATGTCTTTTGATTCAGTAACAGATGTATCCGCTGTATGCTCTTCATTTGTGGAGCACCCTACTAGTACTGCTGCACAAACCCCAATTGCTAGAAAACGAGAGCTTT
>NZ_DAMDAK010000012.1:35648-38070 GCF_032094055.1 Carnobacterium sp. | reverse complement strand
AAGACCTCCTTTTAAGTTACTTTAAGGATAACGCTTACTTTTACCGAGGTAAACTAAACCAACTTATGAAAATTGAAGATTTAGCTACATAAAATCAAATAATTAGTACGTTAAAAATCTATTTAAATTAAGTTTCTTTTTTATTCACTTAAAAAATCAATATATTGTTTAGCCTCAACTAGTCCTGCTCCAGTAGCAGTTCGATATTCTTTAATTGCTTTAACTTTTTCCCCTTCTGAAATGAGTTCTAAAATGCTATTTTTTAGTTCATCATTTATCGGATCAGGCACATCAACTTGTTTAGCAATAGCATTTAATGTGGTGTTCATACGAGCCACATCCTCTTTTAATTGACTGATTTTTGACATCAAAAGCAACACTACTCCTACCATCAACAGCCACATCGCTAATTCAATCATCTTCTCACTCCTATACTTATTAAAAGTTTATCTACCTCATAATTGTTGCTAAAGAATCATTATTAAACTTTACTTATGTTGACCTGACAGCAGGTCATTCTCCGCAATAATTTTTTTAAAAAAGGTTAATATGGGAACATTATCACTTCCATATCAACACTATTCAAGACTGCTACTCTACGGCTTAAAGCTTAACCAGTTCGGACTTGAATACTTATTTTTTAAAATTTAGACGTAGTTATTTAAATTAACTCCTCATTTATCTCTAAAGATACGCTACTTTAATCATAACATTATATTATCTGGAAATAAGAAAATAAGGTTATTAGTTTTTAACCTATTTACTATTTCTTGCTTAACTCATAAGCTTATGGGTGTATACGACAAAGTTTATATTTTTAGGAAGATAGACAAATGATAAGAGAAAACCAAAAGTATACCCCAGTATAAGAAACTTAAGAAAACTCCTAAACCGCTAACCGGAATGATAAGATTCACAACGGGATTAAAAACTATATCAAGCGCAATAAAATTTAATATGGTTTGAGTCGCAGTCTTTATAGACATTTTTGAGTCCTCCATTTAATGGGATAAAAAGTACCCTTACTTTTGTGAAAAAGAAATAGTTAAATCAATATGCATCCTTATACATACCAGCGCTTCTTCATTCTGCTATGAACTATACTGTTCAAACATATTCTTTTTTTATTAATTAAAATATCTTTGTATAGTTTCTTTTATTTCATTAACAGAAGTTAACATTAGCAAATGATCACTATGGTGTATAGTTTCAATTTTATAAAACAAATGAGAATTTAAGTCTAGCTCTTTTTGTAATATATGATTTCCTTCTATGTTATTATTTTTTGAATTGGATAATAAAAGAATTAATTTATCGTTCTTCAGTATTCCTATTTCTTTTGTATTTAAATCGTTAATCAGAGAATTAAACGCGCTTTCCGGAAGGATATTCGAATAACTACGTTTCTCATTATCAGAGACTGTATATGTACTCATGAGTGCATTATATACGTGCTGCAATTCTTTATTAGTTAAAAAAATGTCTTCTTCTCTTAAACTTTCAACCTCTTTCACTATCTCTTCATTTAAATCTTTTAAGGATCCAAATACTGGAAATTTTATTGCAACAGTAGCATTATCCGAAATATCCTTTGGTGAATAATAGCCTCCATCCAAAAAAATAACACCTTTCGGGTTAATCTTTCCTTCTAAATTTGATACTAGCCAACAAGATAAAGAACTGGCAACGATGTAGTAATTATCTTCAACATTCAAATAGTTTATAAAGGATAAAATATCATCAGAAAAACTATCTAAAGTATATGCTCCATCAGAAGTTGATTTTCCATGAGCTCTATAATCCAATGCATAGCAATTATAGTCATCTATAGAATCAATCAAGTTATAATAAAAATGTTTATTATTATTTAAACCATGTAAAAATATTATGTTCTTTTTAGAATCATTATTTTTCTCAAAATAACTAAAGATATGATTATTTTTTTTGAATTCTTTTACTATTATCATGCAACAATCAACTCCTCAATTGTAATAAAATCCAACTAACGTGTTCCACGTTCTTTTAGTTAATTTTATTAGTAAGCTCCTGAAAATTAAAAATAAATGTTATTTTAATTAGATATGCATTATACTATTAATATAGAAACCTTACAAATAGTAAAAATACGAAAGGAGAATTGTATGAAGTTATTTTTAAAAGGATTAAGAAGAGGAGTACTTTCTTTTGTCTTCATGTTCATCTTATCTTTGTGGAAAAACTCTCAAGGCTCAACGTTTGAAGCAAACACTTTCTTATTTAACTGGCTCATTATTTTCTTTTTATGTGTAGCGAGTGTAATATACGAAATCAGGCAGTGGAGTTTCTTCAAACAAATTAGTGTTCATTACATAACGATGCTTGTTACAGTCTTCCCTACTCTTTTGCTTAGCGGACATTATCCGCTAAACTCTTTTGAGGATAC